>CAYYFX010000004.1:0-12585 GCA_964471155.1 uncultured Gemmatimonadota bacterium
TCGTGCGGCTCCACCGCGCGCTGCAGGTGCATGATGTGCCGGCCGCTCTCCTCGTACGCGGCACGCAGCGCCTTCTCGCCGTCGATGCGGCTCACGCCCACCCAGCCGCCGCCGTCGTACGGCTTCATGTACATCGGGTAACCGAGCCGCTCGCCCACCTGGCCGAGGTCGAACAGCCGCGCGTACCGCTCCAGCGTGGGCCGGAGATCCGGCTTCGGCTCGTACTCCTTCGGCGGCACGAGCCACGTCTCCGGCACCGGCAGCCCCAGCCGCATCATGGCGCAGTACGACGTGTGCTTCTCCATGGACTGGATCGTCCACGGGTTGTTGAACACGTACACGTCGTCCATCACGACCGACTTCTTGATCCACTCGCGGCTGGTGTGGTACCAGTGCGTGAGCCGGTCGATCACGAGGTCGTAGCGGCGCGGCTTGCGCAGGTCGAACGGCTCGATCGTGACGCGCTCCACCTCGAAGCGCACGGTGTCCCGTCCGATCGGCAGCGCCAGATCCAGGCGCTTCAGGATCTCCTCGAACGCGATCGGCCAGCAGATGTCGGCGCCCAGCGAGAGACCGATCCTCTTGGTGACGTCAGCCATTCCTGCCTCGGGGATTGGGGTCGCGCGGATCGCCGCACGGGACGCTGCGCGGAACGCTATTCATACACCATCCACAGGGGCCCCGGGAACAGCCAGGAGAGCCCCTCGCGCAGCCGGTCGCGCCAGTTCTCCCAGTTGTGCCCGTCGCGGGCCTCCACCCAGCGCACGTCCATGCCGGCGGACTGCAGCACCGGCACGAGCGAGCGGTTCTCGTAGATGAGCGACTCGAACGTCCCGCAGGTGAGGAACACGCGGCTCGCCACCCGGGCGGGCGCGCGCCGGTACCGGTTCATGAACGCCACGATGGGCTCGAACGTGGGACCGCGCTCGCGCGCGGCCGCCTCGCCGAGGTCGGAGAAGGCGAACGACCCGGACTGCAGCAGCAGCCGCCCGAAGAGATCCGGGTAGCGCACCGCGGTGGAGAAGGACGCCACCGCGCCGAGGCTGGCGCCCATCAGGCAGCGCGCCGCGGGCTGCCGCTCCAGCGGGTAGCGCTCCTCCAGCAGCGGCAGCAGCTCCTCCGCCACGAAGCGCGCGTGCGGTTCGTGGTCCGCATACTCGCGCAACCGCTCGCGCGGGTGCAGGAGGGCGGCCACCACGCCGGGGATCTCGCGGCGCGCGATCAGGTTGTCCAGCACCGCCTTCAGGCTGGAATAGTTCAGGTAGTCCGGCCCGTCGTGCACCACGAGCAGCGGGTAGTTGCGCGTGGCCCGGAAGCGCGGCGGCAGGTACATCGTGACCGGCACGGGCCGGCGGTGCGCGTCGCTCGCGAGCACCACGTCCTCCAGGCGGCCCGCCGCGACCTCCGGGTCGGGCAGCGACCACTCCGGCGTCTCGTACCCGTGCGTCGTGCACACGGAGTTCGCGCCGAAGGGATCCCGGGCGCGCTTCGCGTTCCGCGGATCCTCGATCCACTCCGCGTGCCGCCCGTGCAGGATCTCCAGCTTGTACTCCACGCGGGCGCGGTCCGGGAGCCGCAGCGTCAGCACCCACAGGTCCGTGGCGCCCACGCGCCGGAACGCCTGCGACGCCGGCAGCCCGTACACCCAGTGCCGGAGGTTCACGGCGGTGGCCGCGCCGCGCCACGCGAAGGTGACGGCGCCCTCCTCCACGAGCGGGAACTCGTGCGCCGCGAGGAAGGCGTCCACGTCCGCGGCGGTGAGGTCCTCGCGCGCCTCGAGCGCGCGCACGATCGGGCTCGCCGACTCCGGGTCGTCCACGCGCCCGATCACGACCCCACCTCCGCCAGCCCGCCCGAGGCGTCCAGCCGGCGCGCGCCGCCGGAGGCCGCGACGCGGTCGCCGCGCAGCTCGAGCACGGCGGGCTCGTCCAGCGTGATGCACGACGCGGGCGCGAAGCGTCGCGCGAACCGGCCCACGCGAGCGCCGTCCTCCAGCCGCAGCCGGGTGGACGCGTCCGGCAGCGCCACGAGATCCTTCACCAGCGCCAGCCCCGCGTCGAAGACCTCGGCGTTGCCCGGGCCCCACGGCGGGCTGTCGTGGTACACCACCACGCGTTCCGTGAGCGCCATGGCGCCGGCGGACCACGCCACGACCGGCTGGTCGTCGCGCAGCGCCTCCGCCACCGCGAAGAAGCGCAGCCGGTTCGCCAGCACCGCCACGTGCCCGCCCGCGATCACGAGCGCCTCGCAGCCGCGCACGACCTGCCGCACCTCCTCCCGGTGCTGCTGCACCGCGGGCCGGTTGGACAGGTCCAGCGTCTCGTCCCACTCGGCGAACACGTCGCGGACGCGCGCGAGGTGCCGCGCGTCCAGCTCGCGCAGGGCGGCCACCGCTTCGCGCCGCTCCCACGCCAGCGCCTCCTGGGGACCGGCGCGGAGCTCCAGCTCCGCGAGCGCGGCGACCGCGTGCGCGAGGCGCAGGTCGTACAGGCGACGCATGGCGCGCAGGAAGTCCTGCCGTTCGCGGTGCGCGTTCGCCACGTCCGGATGGGAGGTGAAGATCACGTCGGCGCGCGCGTGCAGCCGCAGGTCCACGACGCGCGTGCCCAGCCGCGCCAGGACCGCCACGTCCCCCTCGCCCTCCTGCAGCCCGGCCGTGACGACCGCCACGCGCCCGCGCAGGCCGAGCCGGGCGAGGACGTCGGGCAGCGTGGGGGCCTTGCGCTGGGGCCCCACCAGGACGACCGTGCGCGATCCCGCCGCGCGCGGCGCCCGCACCGGGGTCGCTTCCGCGGTCTCCGGTCCGGCGGCGGCCATGGCCGCCGTCACCGGGCCCTCACCTTCACGGTCTCGCCCACGCGGTTCAGCATGGCGCGCAGCTCGTCGAAGTCCGGGTGGCGCATGCGCACCCACGCGTTGGCCATGTACCCCGCCTCCACGCCCTGCGTGGGCGTGCCGGGGCTCGGGAGGTGGAAGTCGATGATCCACTCGCCGTAGTCGTGCTGGATGCGGTCCAGCCCCTCGTACCGGTCGATCACGCCGTCCCGGTCCGGACGGAGGTTGATGATCCCCGCGGAGTACCGCCGCGATGGCGCGCGGGACGTCTTCCCCCAGCAGATCGCCATCGCCCACTCGGCGTACAGGTCCATCTCGTTCGCGGCGCAGTACAGGTCCCACGCGCCCACCCCCGGCGGCCGGCACCCGATCTCCGAGAACTTGATGCCCTTCGGCCCGAAGAACCACTCCATGTGCGTGGGCGATGTCCCGATCCCGAGCGCCGCGATCACCCGGCGACCCAGGTCGCGCACCTCCGCGTAGTCCGGCGCGGAATCGATGCGGTTCGTGACCACGAACTGGGGCGAGATCCAGCGCGTGCGCATGGCCTCGAGCACGTTCGGGAAGTAGTGCGTCACGAAGTCGTGGTGCACCTTCCCGTCCACCGTCACGGTGTCGTAGAAGCCCTCGTGCCCTTCGATGAACTCCTCGATCGCCACGGACTGCCCGTGCGCGAGCCCGCTGGCCTCGATGGCCGCCTCCAGCTCCGCCGCGTCGGCCGCCTTGTAGGTGCCGGACGCGCCCGCCCCGCCGCGCGGCTTCACGATGAGCGGGTAGCCCGCCCGCGCCGCGAACTCCCGCGCCGCCTCGGGCCGGTCCGCGCCGGTGGACTGCGCGCACGGGATGCCCGCGCCGCGCAGCACCTCCTTCATGGTGGGCTTGTCGCGGCACGCCCAGGCGGTCCGCGTGGACGTCCCGGGGATGCCCAGCGCCTCGCGCACCCGGGCGGCGCCCATGACGTGCGCCTCCACGGTGGCCTCCAGGCGGTCCACCTGCAGGCGCTCGTTCACCCAGCGGACCGCCCGCAGCATCTCGTCCTCGTCCACCACGGAGCGGACGCGCTCGTAGTGCACCATCTGGTTCTTGAGGTCCGCCGGCAACGCCTCCAGCGGGCGCTCGCCGATCCCCGTGACGGTGGCGCCCACGGCGTGCAGGCCGCGGACGAACTCGCGCTGGTTCGCCGGGAACGCCGGCTCGACGAAGACGACGTGCATCGTCACACCCCCGCGTGCGCGGGCGCCTTCACCCGCTCGTACAGCTCCTCGTAGCGGCGCCCCTGCGCGTCCCACGAGAAGTCCGCCGCCATGCCGTTCAGGACCATCCGCTTCCAGTGCTCCGGCTGCCGGTACAGCGTGAGCGCGGCCTCGACGGCCCAGCGGACGCCGTCGGGCGTGGGGTGCTCGAACGAGATGCCGTTCCCCGTGCCGTCCTTCGGGTCGTACAGCTGCACGGTGTCCGCCAGGCCGCCCGTCCTCCGCACGACGGGCACCGTCCCGTAGATCAGGCTGTACATCTGGTTCAGCCCGCACGGCTCGTACAGCGACGGCATGAGGAACATGTCCGAGCCCGCCTCGATCCGGTGGGCGAGCGCGGCGTTGAAGCCCGCGTGGAAGAACACCTTCCCGGCGAAGCGGCGCATCAGCTCCTCGAAGAAGCGCTCCCAGCGTCCCTCGCCCGAGGCCAGCACCACGAGCCGCAGGTCGTGCCGGGACAGCAGGTCCGGCAGCGGCTCCTCCAGCAGCGCGATGCCCTTCTGCCCGGCCAGCCGCGTGATCATGCCGATCACGGGCACGCCCTTCGCGTACGGCAGGCGCGTCTCCTGCAGCAGCGCCTCCTTGTTCCTCTCCTTGCGCCACACGCTCTTCGCCGAGAACCGCGCCTTGATGTGCGGGTCCGTGCGCGGGTTCCACAGCTCCGTGTCCACGCCGTTCAGGATGCCGGACATCGTCTCCTCGCGCGCCTGCAGCAGCTCGTGCAGCCCCATCCCGTACGTCTCCGTGCGGATCTCCCGGGCGTACGTGGGGCTCACGGTGGTCAGCCAGTCCGCGTGCAGGATGCCCGTCTTCAGGAAGCCCAAGCGCCCGGCCTTCAGGTCGTCCTGGTGGAACCACCCCTTCACGACGTCCAGCGACAGCTCCTTCCCGGCGTCCGCCGGGAAGATCCCCTGGTAGCCGAGGTTGTGGATCGTGAGGACGGTGCGCGAGCGGCGGAACAGCTGGTCCCAGGCGTACAGGGACTTGAGGTACACCGGCACGAGCGCCGTCTGCCAGTCGTGGCAGTGGATGATGTCCGGGCCCCACTGCATCCGCTGGCAGCACTCGAGGGCCGCGCGGCCGAGCAGGCCGAAGCGCAGCGGCTCGTCGGGATCGTTCGTGTACAGGCCCGCCCGGTCGTACAGCACGGGGCAGTGGATGAAGTGCACCGGGACCTCGGTGCCCGGCAGGCGCGCGCGGTATGCGGAGAACGCCAGGGTCCGCTCCCCCATCCGCACCGGGACGTCCGTGGCCCCGGGCAGCGGCGCGAAGTCGTAGGCGTCCACGTCGATGGACGAGTACAGCGGGACGAAGACGCGCACGTCGTGGCCGGCGCGGGCCAGGTGGGCGGGGAGGGCGGCGGAGACGTCGGCCAGCCCTCCGGTCTTCGCGAAGGGGGCGATCTCGCTCGTGACGTACGCGACGGAGGTCCGGGCCATAGGGGCGGGAGTCTAGCATCTCCCCCCGTCCGTGACAGCCACTCGCCCCACGGGTAGGATCCGCGCCATGCCCAACGTGGTGTTCTGCGCCCCGTTCCTGCTGGAGACGACGCGGCGCTTCGTGGAGGCGGCCGCCGGCGTCCCCGGAACCCGCGTCGCCCTGGTGACGCAGCAGCCGGCGGAGTCGCTCCCCGCGGAGCTGGCGGAGAAGGTGGCGCTCGTGGTGAAGTGCCGCGACGCGCTGGCGCCGGACGCCCTGGCCGAGGCCGTGCGCTCCGTGCAGTCCCGGCTGGGGAAGGTGGACCGGCTGCTCGGCGCGCTGGAGGAGCTGCAGGTCCCCCTGGGGCAGGTCCGCGCCGCGCTGGGCATCCCCGGCATGGACGGCGAGACGGCCCGGAACTTCCGCGACAAGAGCCGCATGAAGGGGATCCTCGCCGCGCACGGCCTCCCCTGCGCGCGCCACCACCGCGTGCGCACGCCGGCCGAGGCGCTGCGCTTCGCGGAGGCCGTGGGCTATCCGCTCGTGGTGAAGCCGCCCGAGGGTTCCGGCGCGCGGAACACGTTCCGCGTGGAGGACGAGTCCCAGCTCCGGGAGGCCATGGCGCAGGGCGGCAAGGGCGAGACGATGCTGGAGGAGTTCGTCCGGGGCCGGGAGCACTCCTTCGACAGCGTCATGCAGCGGGGCCGGCTGGTCTGGTTCTCGTCCTGCCACTACCTGCCGGGACCGCTCGAGGTGCTGGAGAAGCCCTGGATCCAGTGGTGCGTCGTCATCCCCCGGGAGGCGCGGCACCCGCAGTACGCGGACATCGCGCGGGCGGCGGAGGCGTCGCTGCTCGCGCTGGGGATGCCGGACGGGCTCAGCCACCTGGAGTGGTTCCGCCGCGACGACGGGAGCCTCGCCGTCTCCGAGGTCGGCGCACGGCCGCCCGGCGCGCAGTTCGTCTCCCTGATCTCGTGGGCGCACGCCGTGGACATGTACCGCGCCTGGGCGCGCCTGATGATCCTGGACGAGTTCGACCCGCCGTCGCGCCCGTTCGCGGCGGGCGCCGCCTTCCTGCGGGCGCAGGGGACCGGCAAGCGCATCACCGCCGTGCACGGCGTGCCGGAGGCGGCCCGCGACGTGGCGGATCTCGCGGTGGAGGTGCGCCTGCCGCCGCGGGGGGCGGTGCCGCGCAGCACCTACGAGGGCGACGGCTGGGTCATCGTGCGCCACCCGCGCACCGAGGTCGTGGAAGCCGCGCTCGGCAAGATCGTCCGCACGATCCGCGTGGAGCTGGGGTAGGATCCGCGGCGCGCGCCGGCGTGCCGCCGCGGCCGCCCCGAACCGGGGACGCCATCCTCCAGGGAGGTCCGCCATGAACGTCCTGATGCTCTCCCCGGGGTTCCCCCCGGAGCAGCCTCTCTTCACGCGCGGGCTGGCCGAGGTGGGCGCCCGGGTGATCGGCGTGGGCGACCAGCCGCAGGCGGCCCTGCCGGAGCCCGTGCGCAAGGCGCTGTCCGGCTACGTGCAGGTCCGCTCCCTGACCGACGAGGGCGCGCTCCTGGAGGATCTGCGCCCGGCGGCGGACCGGCTGCGGCTGGACCGCATCCTGTGCCTGTGGGAGCCCGTGATGATCGCGGCGGCGCGGCTGCGGGAGGCGCTCGACGTTCCGGGGATGACGGTGGAGGAGACGGTCCCCTTCCGGGACAAGGAAGTCATGAAGCGCCGCCTCGACGCGGCGGGCATCCGCACGCCGCGGCACGGCAACGCCACCACCGCCGCGCAGGTGCGCATGCACGCCGAGCGCATCGGGTACCCGCTCATCGTGAAGCCCATCGCCGGCGCCGGGTCCCGGGACACGCACAAGGTGGAGAGCGCGCAGGAGCTCGAGAAGGTGATCGGTCTCGTGCGCCACGTGCCCGAGGTCTCGGTCGAGGAGTTCGTGGACGGCGAGGACTACACGTTCGACACGGTCACGGTGGACGGCGAGGTGAAGTACTACAACATCGCCTTCTACCGGCCGCGCGCGCTGGTCTCGCGGGAGCACCACTGGATCAGCCAGCAGACGATCTGCCGTCGCGACGTGGACGGGCGGCACGTGGCGCAGGGGCGCGAGATGGGCTTCGCCGTGCTGAAGGCGCTGGGCTTCCGCACCGGCTTCACGCACATGGAATGGTACCGGAAGCCGGACGGCGAGGCCGTGTTCGGCGAGATCGCCGCCCGCGCGCCCGGCGTCCGCACGGTGGACCTGATGAACTACGCCTGCGACCTGGACCTGTTCACCGGGTGGGCGGAGGCGGAGTGCCACGGGCGGTTCTCGCAGCCGGTCGAGCGCAAGTTCTTCTCCGCCGGCGTGTTCAAGCGGGCGAACGGCGACGGCGTGATCCGCCGCATCGAGGGACTGGAGCGCATCCTCGCGGAGTTCGGCCACCACGTGTGCGCGGTGGACCTCACGCCGGTCGGCCAGCCCCGGAAGGACTGGCGGTCGTCCGTGATCGGCGACGGGTTCGTGATGATGCGCCACCCGGACCTCGAGACCACGCTGGAGATGGCCGACCGGGTCGCCACGGAAGTGCAGCTGTACGCCGCGTGAGCCCGCCGGCGGTCCGGGGCGGGCGCGTCAGGGCGAAGCGGTAAGCGCGAGGAACCGCACGCACTGCGCCGGGAGATCCAGCGTGATCCGCGGCCGGACGCCGTCCGCGGCGGGCGCGGCCGCGACCGCCGCCGGCGGCGCGAGGGTGCCGCCGCCGAAGCGCGCCTCGTCGCTGTCCAGCAGCACGCGCCACTCCCCCGCCGCGGGCACCGGCACGGACACGCCCGGCCACGCGACGCCGGCGAAGTTCGCGCACACCACCACGTCGCGCGCGCCGCGCCCCGTCCCGTCCCGCCGGACGAGGCTGAGGACGGCGCGCGCCTCGTCCGTGAGGTCCAGCCACTCGAAACCGCTCCAGTCGTCGTCGGCCGCGTGCAGCGCCGGCTCGCCCGCATACAGCGCGTTGAGCGCGCGCACCCACGCCGCGACGCCCCGGTGCGGGGCATGCTCCAGGAGCGACCAGTCCAGCTCCCCGTCGTGGTTCCACTCCGCCCACTGCCCGATCTCGGCGCCCATGAACAGGAGCTTCTTGCCCGGGTGGGCCCACATCCATCCGAGCAGCAGCCGCAGCCCGGCGAAGCGCTGCTCCGGCGAGGCGCCGGGCATCCTGGACAGCAGCGACGCCTTCCCGTGGACGACCTCGTCGTGCGACAGCGGCAGCAGGTACCGCTCCGCGAACGCGTAG
The DNA here is from genome assembly GCA_964471155.1 of uncultured Gemmatimonadota bacterium. GTDB lineage: Bacteria > ARS69 > ARS69 > ARS69 > ARS69 > CAYYFX01. Next base: position 8,786 of record CAYYFX010000004.1, read on the forward strand.
GTGAGGCCGAAGGTGAGCTTGCGGAACTCCCGCCCGCGCAGCAGCGGGTCGCGGCGGAAGAACGAGAGCGTGTCGTTCATCCAGCCCATGTTCCACTTGCGGTGGAACCCGAGCGCCTTGGGCCCGGTCGCCGGCGCGTGCGTCACGCCCTCCCACGAGGTGGACTCCTCCGCGAACAGCACGCAGCCGGAATGCTCGCGGCGCACCGCGGTCGTGAGGTCGCGCAGGAAGCGGGCGGCGTCCCAGTTCTCCACGCCGCCCTCGGCGTTCGGGACCCACTCCCCTTCCTTGCGTCCGTAGTTCAGGTACAGCATCGACGCCACGGCGTCCACGCGCAGCCCGTCCACGTGCCAGAGCTCGAGCCAGTACAGCGCGTTCGACAGGAGGAAGCTGCGCACTTCGGGCCGGGCGAAGTCGTACACGAGCGTGCCCCAGCCCTCGTGCACGCCCCGGCGCGGATCGGCCGGCTCGAACAGGTGCGAGCCGTCGAAGTACGCGAGCCCGTGCGCGTCGCGCGGGAAGTGGCCGGGGACCCAGTCCAGGATCACGCCCAGCCCCTCGCGATGCGCCGCGTCCACGAGGAGCCGCAGGTCCTCGGGCGGACCGAAGCGGCGCGTCGGCGCGAAGCAGCCCAGCGTCTGGTAGCCCCACGATCCGTCGAACGGGTGCTCCGTCACGGGGAGCAGCTCGAGGTGCGTGAAGCCGAGGTCGCGCGCGTGGGCCGGGAGCCTCGCCGCGAGCTCGCGGTACGTGAGGAACGGCCGCTCCGCGCGGTCGGCGCCGTCCGCGCGGTCCGCGTCGGATGCATCGGCCGCCGCCTCGCCCCGGCGCCAGGATCCGAGGTGCACCTCGTAGACGGACATCGGCGCGTCCGGCGCCTGCCGCCGCGCGCGCTCCGCGCACCATGCCGCGTCCGTCCAACCCTCGCGGCCCGCCGCCGGGCGTGTCACCACGGATGCCGTCTGCGGGCGGAGTTCCATCGCGAACGCGAAGGGATCCGCCTTCACGGTGCGCCGCCCGCCGTGCCGGGTCCGGATCTCGAACTTGTACAGCGCGCCCGCCGCGACGCCGGGCAGGAAGATCTCCCAGACGCCGCGCGGCAGCCGCCGCATGCCGTGCACGCGCCCGTTCCAGGCGTTGAAGCTGCCGATGACCGCCACGCGATCCGCGTTCGGCGCCCACACCGCGAAGCGCACGCCGTCCACGCCCTCGTGCCGCACCGGATGCGCGCCCAGCAGTTCCCACGCGCGCAGTTCCCGGCCGGCGTGCCACGCGTCCAGGGCGCGCTCGTCCAGCGTGGGCCCGAACCGGTACGGGTCGTCCACGGTGCGGCGCGAACCGTCGTCCGACTCCACGACGAGACGGTACGGGAACGCGCCGTCCGCATCGGGGAAGTCCGCCGCGAAGACGCCGTCGCCGTGCACCCACTCCGCGGGACGGACCTCGCCGTCCCGTTCCACCGCGAGCGAGAGCGCCCGCGGCGCGAAGGCCCGCACGACGCGACCGCCGCCGGCGCGCGGGTGGCAGCCGAGGACGTCGAAGGGCCGCGGGTGCCGGCCGCGGGCGATCGCCTCGTACTGCTCTCGCGGATCGGGTCGCATGGGCCTCTCCGGGGTCGGCGCGACGGCCCGCGTAGCGTACACTGGCAGCGGATGCGCCGTCGCCCTCGCCGGGCGCCGCGGTCCCCCGAGGTGCCATGTCGCTCGCCGACCTGCCCACGCCGGGTCCCCACGGACGCGCCGCGGTCACCCGCGTCGTGTTCTCCGCGGTGGACGTGGATCCGGTGCGCGCGCTCCTCCTCGAGGAGTGCGCGCGGCGCCGGCTCGACGTGGACGAGACGGGCCCGGACCTGTTCCTCGAGACCTTCCTGGACACGCGCGACCGCCGCGTCCATCGCGCCGGCACGTTCCTCGTGCACCGCGACTTCGGCGGCGGCTCGGAGGTCGGCTGGGGCACGCTTCGCGGCACGGACCTCCCGGGGAACCTCCCGCCGTTCGGGACCTCCGTCGCGCTCCCCTCCGCGGACCCGCGGATCCCGGAGGACTGCCCGGAGCCCATGCGCGGCGCGCTGCGCGCCCTCGCCGGGCGGCGCCCGCTCCGGCCCGTCCTGCGCATGGACGTGCGCCGCGAGGAACTGCTCGTGAAGCGGGCGGGACGGTGGCTCGGCACGGTCGTGCTCATGCGCGCCGTGGCCACGCGGGAGAGCCCCATCCTCGGCGTGCGGGTGTCGCGCGTCGAGGTGCGCGCCGCCGTGGACGCCTCCGGGGCCACCGATCCCGTGTTCGAGACGCTGCGCGAGCGCGCGGGACTGCACGCCGTGTCCGCGTCCACCTACGAGGCCGCGCTCCTGGCCGCGGCGATCCCCGGGCCGCGGCGGCCGTCGCTCGGGCCGACGGGCGTGCACCTCGGCATCACCTCCGGGGAGCTGGCGTTCTCGGTCCTGCGCCGGCAGTTCGCCGAGGTGGTGCGGCGCGAGCCCGGCGCGCGGCTCGGGCTCGACCCCGAGGAGCTGCACAAGCTGCGCGTGGGCGTGCGGCGGATGCGCGCGGCGCTGCGCGTGTGGCGCGACTGCCTGGGGCCGGGCGCCGCGGAGTTGCAGCGCGCGTGGGGCGAGCTCGGCACGGCGCTCGGCGACACGCGCGACTGGGACGTGGAGCTCGAGAACCTGGAGGCGTGGGCCGCCGGCCTGCCGCCCGGCGAACGTCTCGCCTGCGGGATGCTGGAGGACTGGGCGATTGCACGGCGCGAGGAGGCGCGGCAGCGGATGCTCGCCGCGCTGGACTCGCGGCAGCACGAGCGGCTGACCCGGCTCACGTCGCGGTGGCTGCGCGAGGGGCAGGCGCTGCCGGTGGCCGCGTCGCGGCCCGCGCGGCGCGATGTGGGCCGGTTGGTCCACCAGCGGTACCGTGCACTGCGCCGCCGCGTGCGGCGGCTGGACGCGGACTCCCCGGGCCCGGAACTGCACCGCGCGCGCATCCTCGCGAAGAAGCTGCGCTACTGCCTGGAGTTCCACGATCCCATCCTGGGGCCGGACGCGCGGCACATGGTGCGCGAGCTCGTCCGCGTGCAGGATCTCCTCGGCGAGATCCAGGATCTCCACGTTTCGCTGGACCGGCTCCCGCGCCTCGCCCAGGATGGGGAAGCGCCGTTCGGCATCGCGGTCGAGGGACTGCTCGCCCGCCTGCGGACGGAACGCCTGCGCAAGGAGATGGAACTGCGCGCGGAGGTGCCCGCGGCGCTGGCGCGCCTGCGAGGGGGCCTCTGGACCCGGCTCAAGTCCGAGCTGGGAACGGGGACGTGAGGTGGAGGTGCGGGGGTGCGCGTGGTGCTCATGCGCCACGGGCCGGCGGTGGATCGTGACGATCCCGCCTGCCCGCCGGATCCCGAACGGCCGCTGACGGCGGAAGGCCGCGTGCGCACGCGCGCCGCGGCCGCGCGCCTGCGCGCGCTGGGCGTCCGCCCGGACGTCGTCCTCGCCAGTCCCTACCTGCGGGCCGCGCAGACCGCGGAGATCGCGTGCGAGGTCCTGGGGCTGGGCCGGCCCGAGGTCACCGAGCATCTCCTCCCCGGAGCCGATCCCGCCGCGCTGGCCCGGCATCTCGCGGCGCGGGGAGCGGCGGAGGTGCTCTGCGCCGGCCACGAGCCCAACCTCGGGCTGGCCCTGTCCTGCCTCGTGCACGGGCGCGCCGGGACGGACTCCTTCGCGGACCTGAAGAAGGCGGCCGCCGCGTGCGTGGAGACGGACGATCCGCTCGCACGGCCGGGCACGCTGCTCTGGCTTCTTCCGCCGCGCGCGCTCC
>CAYYFX010000004.1:12685-34433 GCA_964471155.1 uncultured Gemmatimonadota bacterium
GATCCGCTCGCACGGCCGGGCACGCTGCTCTGGCTTCTTCCGCCGCGCGCGCTCCGACGGCTCGGAGGCTCGCGGTGAGCCCCGCCGCCTTCCCGCACCAGGCGGGGGTCGCCGCGCCCGACCCCACGCGCGCCGCGAAGACGGTGGCCGCGGTGGATCTCGGATCCAACAGCTTCCACATGATCATCGCCCGGTTCCTCAACGACGACCTCACCATCCTGGACCGGCTGCGGGAGACGGTCCGTCTCGCGGACGGCCTGGGGCCGGGCAACAAGCTCGACCCGCAGGGGCACGAGCGCGCGATCGCGTGCCTCGAGCGCTTCGGGCAGCGCCTGCGCGGCCTGCCCGCCGCGCACGTGCGCGCCGTGGGCACGAACACGCTACGGCAGGCGAAGGCCGATCGCGAGTTCCGCACGAAGGCGCGGGCGGCGCTGGGCTACCCGATCGAGGTGATCTCGGGGCAGGAGGAGGCACGCCTCATCTACCAGGGCGTCACGCAGACGATGCCGCGGCGCCGCGACCAGCTCCTCGCGGTGGACATCGGCGGCGGCTCCACCGAGATCATGCTGGGCCGGGACTTCGACCTGGAGCGCGCGCACAGCCTCTTCATGGGGTGCGTGTCGTTCAGCCGGCGCTACTTCCCCGGCGGCCGCATCGACCGGCCGGCGTTCAAGGCCGCCGAGACCGCGGCGGCGCTGGAGCTGCGCACCGTGGCCGTCTCGCTGCGCGACGCGGACCGCACGAACGCCGTCGGCTCGTCGGGAACGGTCGAGGCCATCTCCGAGCTGCTGCGGGCGGACGACCCGGGCGGGCCGCTCATCACGCTGCCCGGTCTGAAGCGCCTGCGGAAGACGCTGATCGGCGTCGGGCAGGCGGACCGGTTGGACCTGCCCGGACTCCGCACGGACCGGCGCGCCGTCCTGCCCGGGGGCCTGGCCATCCTCCTCGCCGTGTTCAAGAGCCTGGACCTCGGGACCATGGAGCTGGCGCCGGGCGCCCTGCGGGAGGGCGTGCTGTACGACCTGATCGGCCGCATCCGACACCAGGACGTCCGCGACCGCGCCATCCGCGGATTCGTGGACCGGTTCCGTGTGGACGTGGCGCAGGCGGAGCGCGTGGAGCGCACGGCGCTCCGCTTCCTCGAGGGCGCCGGCGTGCCGGACGGACTGGACGACGACACGGCGCGCTCGCTCCTGTCCTGGGCCGCGTGGCTGCACGAGATCGGGCTCGTCGTCTCCTATCCCGGGTACCACCGCCACGGGGCGTACCTCGTGGCGAACTCGGATCTGCCCGGGTTCTCCCGCGACGAGCAGGCCGTGCTGGCCGCGCTGGTGAGCGGGCACCGGCGCAAGCTGCGCGAGGAGGTCTTCGCGGACGTCGCCCCGGGGCTGGTGGATCCGGCAAGGCGCCTGTGCGTGCTCCTGCGGCTCTCCGTGCTGTTCCATCGCGGGCGCGGCGGGCGCCGCACCGCGGAGCCGGCACTGCGCTGGAGCGGGCGGGAGGTGCACCTGCTCTTCCCCGCCGGCTGGGCGGCGGCCCATCCGCTCACCGTGGCCGACCTGGACCAGGAGACGCGGTTCCTCGCGGACGCGGGGTTCACGCTCGTGCGGACCGAAGCGAAGAAGGGCGCCGCCGCCCGCTGAGGCGTGCGCTGAGGCGTGCGCTGTGCCGTGCGCCGGCCCGTGCGCCGGGCCGCGCACGGACGGCGCTCACGCCGGACGCTTCGCCATCGCCTCCAGGAGCAGCGACTGCGCCGGACGCGGCTCCTCCCCCGGCGCCGGCTGCGCGCGGACGTACTCGCCGGTCGGCCCCATCTCCCACGCGTTCACGTTGTCCTCGAGGTACGCCTCGATCCCCTCGCGCAGGACGCGCGCCCGGTTCTTCTTCCCCTCCACCGGGAACGTGACCTCCACGCGGCGGAAGAAGTTGCGCGGCATCCAGTCCGCGCTGGAGAGGTACGTGATCTCCTCGCCGCCGGCGTGGAAGCGGAAGATGCGGTGGTGCTCCAGGAAGCGCCCGACGACGGAGCGGACCCGGATCGTCCCGGACACGCCCGGGATGCCGGGCACGAGGCAGCAGATGCCGCGCACGACGAGATCGATGCGGACGCCGGCCTGCGACGCCCGGTACAGCGCGCGGATGATCTCGGGCTCGATCAGCGCGTTCATCTTCGCCTGGATCCGGGCCTCCTTGCCCGCGCGCGCCGCGTCCGCCTCGTCCTCGATGAGACGCAGCAGCCGCGCGTGCAGGCCGAACGGCGTCTGCAGCAGCTTGTTCAACCGCCGCCCGCGGCCGAGCCCCGTGAGCTGCTGGAAGACGGCGTGCACGTCCTCCCCGATCTCCGGGTCGCTCGTGAGCAGGCCGAAGTCCGAGTACTGCCGGGCGGTGCGCGTGTGGTAGTTGCCGGTGCCGAGGTGGACGTAGCGGCGCAGCTCGTCGCCCTCGCGCCGCACCACGAGGATCATCTTCGCGTGCGCCTTGAACCCCACGACGCCGTACACCACCTTCGCCCCCGCCTCGGCCAGGCGCGACGCGAGCTCGATGTTGGCCGCCTCGTCGAAGCGCGCGCGCAGCTCGACGACCGCCGTCACCTCCTTGCCCGCGCGCGCCGCTTCCAGCAGCGCGCCGGTGAACGGCGACTCGGCGCCGGTGCGGTACACCGTGAGCTTGATCGCGAGCACGTCCGGATCGCGCGCGGCCTGCCGCACGAAGTCCACCACGGGCGAGAAGCTCTGGTACGGGTGGTGCAGGAGCACGTCGCGCTCGCGCAGGACGGAGAAGAGGTCCGCCTCCTCCGGAAGCTGCGGCGGCAGCCCCGGGATGAAGCCCGGGTACTTCAGCTCGGGGCGATCCACCAGCTGGAACAGGGCCTCGAAGCGGTGCAGGTTCACCGGGCCGTCCATCCGGTACAGGTCGTCCTCGCTCAGCTCGAACTGGCCGAGCAGGAACGCCGCCACGTCCCCCGGGCAATCCGACGCCACCTCCAGCCGGACCGCGCTGCCGTAGTGGCGCCGGGGCAGCTCGCCCTTCAGCGCGAGGAGGAGATCCTGCACCTCCTCCTCGTCGATCCACAGGTCGGAGTTCCGCGTGACCCGGAACTCGTAGCAGCCGCGCACCTTCATGCCCGGGAACAGCTCGTCCACGTGCTGCCGGATCACCGTGGTGAGCAGCACGAACGCGTGCGGCGCCGGGGCGATCCCGGCGGGAAGCGGGATCAGGCGCGGCAGGATCCGCGGCGCCTGCAGGACGGCCGCACGGCTCTTCCGCCCGAACGCGTCCTTCCCGTCCAGGGACACCAGGTAGTTCAGGCTCTTGTTCAGGATGCGCGGGAACGGGTGCGCCGGATCCAGTCCCACCGGCGTGAGCACCGGCTGCACGCGCCGGACGAAGTAGTCCCGCACCCACTCGAGCTGCGGCCCGTCCAGATCCGACGGGCCGAGGATCACGATGCCCTGCTCCTTCAGCTCCGGGAGCAGACGGTCGTGCAGCACGGCGTACTGCGCCTGCACCAGGTCCGTCACGCGCGCGCGGATGCGGCGCAGCGTCTCGTGCGCGCCCAGGCCGTCGGGTCCGGTCTTCGCGAGGCCGAACGCCACCTGCTCGCGGAGGCCGCCCGCGCGGATCTCGAAGAACTCGTCCAGGATCCAGCAGGAGATGCCCAGGAAGCGCACCCGCTCGAGCAGGGGGATGCCCGGGTCCTTCGCCTGCTCGAGCACGCGGCGGTGGAACTCCAGGAGGCTCAGCTCCCGGTTCACGTACAGCCGCGGATCATCCAGCCCGGAGACGACCGGGGCGAGCCGCGGGGGCTCGTGCGGGATGGAGTCCTGGGAGAGAGGGGCCGTTTCGTCCATGGGTTCCTTCGGCCCCACGCGCCGGAGCCGGTCTCCGCGATCGGTTGGAGCGCAGCAACGGGAAGCCTAGGGTGAAGGGTCGGGCAAAGTCCAACCAAGCTCGCGTGAAGAAGAAATTCACCCGTTCGAGGGTGGCTCAGGCCCCTCGTCCGGGAGGTCGGCCATCCGGCGCCTCTTCCGAAAGTAGGCGGAGATCACCAGGACGCCAAGGACCACGCCCGCCCAGATCCCCAACGTCCCGATGCTGGGCAGAAGCGCGCCCAGCCCCCCCGGCCGGACCTCCCGGCGCCACTCCGCCTCCAGATCCGCCAGGCCGCGCCCGAAGACGGCCCGGAACGCGGGGTCGGGGTCCAGGTCCCGATCCAGCGCGCGCAGCAGCTCGGGGAGACGGTCCTCCCCGCCCTGCCCGGCCAGCCACTCCGCGAACGCCGCGCTCTGCGCGTAGGCCAGCGCCATCCGGGCCCCCTCGGGGAACCGGACGTCCAGCTCCTCGAAGCGGAAGAGCGTGCCGGCCGCCGCCGCGTCGCGAAGGACGTTCCGGTCCCGGACGAGGTCGTGGTCCAGCTCCCACTCGCCGCTGCGCCAGGTGGCGATGCCCTCGTCCAGCCAGTGGGGCGGCGCGACGGTGGCCCGCGCCGTGGCGCGGTGGAACATCAGATGCCACATCTCGTGCCGGAGCACGGAGACGATGCGGTCCGGCCGCGATTGCAGCGCGGGCGCGAACAGCACGACGCGGCGCTCGGGCGCGAAGGCCACCCCGGCGATCGGTCCCGGCTCGCGCCCGGCGATGCGGCGGAATGCGTCCGCGTCGTCGGCCCACGCCACCGTGACCGGCTCCTCCAGCGCGCAGCCGAAGTACGCCGCGGCGTCCGCGTGGGCGCGCGCGGTCTCGTCCCGCAGGAGCGTGTGCAACCCGGAGGACGACGGCACGCCCAGCAGGAACACGGGCGGCGCCGCCGGCGCGGGCGCGGCGGCCGCGCACCGCAGCGCGAGCACGAGCGCGACGAGCGCGGCGGGAAGCGTCCGCACGCGCACCTACTTGATGCCGAGCAGCCGGAACGAGAAGAGCACGCGCGGCCGCACGAGCCGGGCCAGCTTCAGTCGCAGCGCGCGCGGCAGGGGGGCGAGGACGGTCTCCAGCACGGCGAACGGCCACGTGGGCACGCGGCGCGGCCGGCTCCCCGTGCTGACCACGAGCGCGACGCTCCGGAAGCCCACCTCCCGGAACAGCCGGGCCAGCTCGCCGATGCAGTACTCCTTCAGGTGGAACCCCGTGGCCACGTCGTCGAAGTGGCGGGAGATGTCGTGCGGGCCGGTGATCCGGTTCGGCGTGACGCAGAAGTACCGGCCGCCGGGCTTGAGGGCGGCGTGCAGGTTGCGGAGCTGCTGCAGCGCGTCGTCCGGGTGCAGATGCTCCATGAGCTGCTGGCTGTACGCCACGTCGACCGATTCCGGGGGGACCGGGATCCCCACGCCGTCCGAGATCACGAGCTCGAAGTTCGGCGGCGTGTCCGGGTGGCCCGCCATCGTCTCCGAGACCTCGATCGCGATGGCCTTCCGCACCAGCCGCGACACGGCGAACGTCACCAGGCAGTCCCCGGCACCGACCTCGAGGAAGGTGTCGTCCTTCCCCACCGAGGGGCGGAGCCAGCGGAGCTGCCGCTCCACGACCTCGGCCGCCTCGTCCGCCGTCATCTTCTGGGTGAGCTTCAGGTGGTGCGGGACGCGCCGGTACAGCTCCTCGTACAGCTCGGTGTACAGGCGGCGCCGGTCCTCCCGCGACGCGGAGCGCAGGCGGGCCGCGAGGCCCTTCTCGATCTCGTAGTGCTCGCGGACCTGCTCCGGCGCGCGCGGGTCGCCGGTGATGGCTCGGGCCATGGAGTTCCCCGGGGCGAAGGACGACGGGGGATCGTAGCACGCGCGAACGGCCCCGGGGCGGCGGCCGCTCCGTCGGACGGACGCGCGGCCGCTCGCCGGCGCGGGGCCGACCGCGGCGGCGAGCCCGCCCGGGTCTTCCCCCGGCCGCGACGCCGCCCGCCCGCGATCACCCGCGGCGGCGGCGCCGCCCGCCGCGCTTCCGCGGCGCCGTGGACCCGTCCGCCGCCTCGCCGCTCCGGTCGCGCCCGGCGCCGGTCGACGCGGGTTCCGCTTCGGGCAGCACCGGCGGGGCGTGCAGCGACTGGTGGTAGTAGTCGTCCAGGAGCATGGCGATGAGCTTCCGCTCGTCGTCGCTCTCGCCGAGGAACCGCGCGAGCGGGAGCATGCGCGTCATCCGCTCCGCCACGAGCCGGTCCAGCCCGCGAAGCCGTTGCTCCAGCATGGCGGTCACGCGCTCGCCGACGACGCGGGCAACGTCCTCGTCCGAGGGGAGCTTGCGCTCCTGCAGCTCGATCCCGTACTTGCGGGCCACGCCCTTCAACTCCACCAGCTCCATCATGTCCACGAGGGAGACGGCCTCGCCGCCGGCCCCCGCCCGCCCGGTGCGGCCGGCCCGGTGGATGTACGACTCCGGGTCCTCCGGGAAGTCGTACAGGAACACGTGCGACAGGCTCTCGATGTCGATGCCGCGGCCCGCCAGGTCCGTGGCGACCAGGAAGCGCAGCCGCCGGTCGTACGCGCGGCGCATCACGTCCTCGCGCTGCGCCTGCGTGAGGTCCGCCGACAGGTGCTCCGCGTCGTACCCGAAGCGCTGCAGCACGATGCCCACGTAGCGCGCGGTGACCTTCGTGTTGCAGAAGACGATGGCGGACTCGGGGTTGAGCAGCTCGATGATCCGGACGAGCCCGCGGTCCTTCTCCATGCGGTTCACGGAGTAGTACACGTGCTCGACCTCGGCCACGTGCTCGTGCCCGGCGCTGAGGCTCATGAAATCCGGCGCGTCCAGGAACTGCTTCGCGAGCGACAGCACGGATGCCGGGTAGGTGGCCGAGAACATGAACCCGTGCCGCCTCTCCGGCAGCCAGCGCTCCAGCTCCTTCATGTCCGGATAGAAGCCCATCGACAGCATGCGGTCGGCCTCGTCGAAGACGAGGTACTCGAGGTCGTCGAAGGACAGGGTGCCCCGCTGCAGGTGGTCCAGGATGCGTCCCGGCGTCCCCACGACGAGGTGCGCCCCGGCGCGCAGCGCATCGAGCTGCGGCCCGTACCCCACGCCCCCGTACAGCGCCACGGTGCGGACGCCGGTGCCGTCCGCCAGCGTGTCCACGGCCTCCAGGACCTGCCGCGCCAGCTCCCGCGTGGGAACAAGCACCAGCGCCTGGGTCAGCGGCCGCGCGGGGTCGATCCGCTCCAGGAGCGGCAGCGCGAAGGCGCCCGTCTTCCCCGACCCGGTCCGCGACTGCACCATCAGGTCCCGTCCCGCCCGCAGGTACGGGATGGCCTTCGCCTGCACCGGCATCAGCGACGCCCAGCCCACCCGCCGCGCCGCCGCCTGCAGGCGCTCCGGCAGGTCCTCGATCCGTATCTCCGCGAACTCCGCGCCCGGTCCCGCTCCCGTTCCCTCCGCCACCTTCGTCTCCCCCTGGTGGTTCGCAGATTGGGGGTGGCCCGGCCGCCCGGCCGGTCGCCTCCCGCAACCTGAAACGTCACAATGACTTCGACGGTCCGCCCGCCGGACCTGGCCTCCGGACTTCACCCCCGTCCGGGAGAGCCAGGGCCCCGACCCAATCTGCGAACCACAACCTACTCCATGCGGGGCAGCGCCTGGTCCAGCATGGTCTCCATTTTGCCGCCCGACGCGTCCCCGGCACCCGTTTCCCGGTCCAGCGTCTCCACGGTCCAACGGTAGATCTGGTCCGCCTCGTCGGCCGTGTTGCCGAAGCACGTGACGCCCACTTTGCCGAACTCCGACAGCGCGCCGATCATGTGGAACAGCACCCCGGTCTCCGTGGACGGGCGGAAGTGCAATCCGTGGCGCGACAGGACCTCCATCAGGTCCTCCGGCAGCATCCCGCGGTACGCCGGGGCGGACAGGCCGTCGGTGGCGACATAGAACTTGTTCTGGCCGCGCGGCGACAGGAAGTGGCCGGACTGCGGATCCAGGCGCCCGCCGGTGAGGAACTGCAGTGCCATGAACGGGTGCGTGGTGCCGCCCATCCGCAGGTTGATCTCGATGGCGTGGATGCTCCAGTCCTCGCCGGCGTTGCGCGTGGCCATGAAGTCCACGCCCAGCCGGCTCACCACGCCCTTCGCCGCGAGCACGCGCGCCACCTTCAGCGCCTCCTCGTGCAGGCGCGGGCGGTAGTCGTCCGCGGCCGGGAAGCGGCAGCCGAGGTAGACCTGGCCGGTGCGGCCGCCGAGAAGCTGCTCGTGCGTGGACAGCACCTCGCAGGAGCCGTCCGGGTGGATGCGCACCTGCGCGCTCGGCGAGCGCACCTCCTCCGCCACGAGGAACTCCTCCACGATGCCGCCCATCTCGGAGAACTTGCGGAAGTACCACTCGGCGTTCTCCGCGGACGACGACCAGTCCAGCCTCTCGAGCGCGGCGGCCAGCGCCACGCGGCGTTGCGTCCCGCCTGCGGGGAGCGACGCCGGATAGGAGAACGTGGCGTTGCCCGCGCCGGAGAAGCTCTCGTTCAGCTTCAGCACCGCGCGCTTCAGCCCGGGCCGGCGCGTCGCGAGCTCGTCAAGCGCCTCCAGGATGTCGTCCATGGAGTGCAGGTCCTCGAAGCCGAGGGGCATCGGCACGCCCGCCTCCGCGAAGGCGCGACGCGAGCCGGTCTTCGTGCCGTGGAACAGCAGATCCGGGTCCAGGCCGTTCAGCGGGACGCCGAGCGCCACGGCCAGCTTCCGCTCCCAGGGGCTGGAGTTGAAGCAGGTCAGGTACGCGCGGTTCGGGTCGCCGATCCACGAGCGGATCCGGTCCACGAGGCGCGGCCGCTCGAAGATCTTCCGGGAGAGCGGCTTCGGGCTCGCGTCGTACACGCAGAAGAGCGCGAGGCGCTTGCGCGCGTGGCTCGCCGGCACGCCCACGAGCAGGTGCAGGTAGTAGTCCACGATCTCGGGGTGGATGGGCTGCCCGGTCACGTAGATCACGTGCGCGCCGGGATGCCGCAGGCGCATGAGCGTGAACAGCAGCCGCTCCTCGTAGAACGGCACGCCCTGGATCTTCGAGAGCTCCTCGCCGTCGAAGCTCAGCGAGGGCACCACCACCGACGTGTGGTCCCAGTGCGGCGAGGACTGGATGCCCTCCCAGACGCCGCGCAGCTTCGATTGCAGCTCGCGGAACCGGCGCAGCTCCGCCTCCGAGGGCGGGGCGACTCGGGGCGAGCCGGGGACGATGGCGGTCATAGGGGCCGTTCTCCGAGAGAGGGGGCGATTATCGCGGACCTGCCCCGCCTCATGCACTCGAATTGTGCCCCGCCTCCCGCCGGCTCCTCGCTTGTCCGGCCCGCGCCGGTTGGCTAGAGTGACGGTTCGGCGGAGGTGGACATGACCGTACGGGCGGGCGTGGAGCGGCTTCGGAACTACATCGGCGGCGCGTGGGTGCCCGCGGCCGCGGGCGCGGTCCGCGAGGTGCGGAATCCGGCAAGCGGCGAGGTCCTGGCGGAGGTTCCCCTCGGCGGCGACGAGGACGTCGACCGCGCGGTGCGGGCCGCCCAGGCGGCCTACCCGGCGTGGCGCGAGACGCCCCCGGTGGAGCGGGCGCGGTACCTGTTCCGGTTCAGGTACCTGCTGGAGGAGCGGTTCGAGGACCTCGCGCGCACCGTCACGCTCGAGAACGGCAAGACGCTGCCGGAGTCGCGCGGCAGCGTGCGCCGCGGGATCGAGTGCGTGGAGGTGGCCGCCGGCGCCCCGTCGCTGCTGATGGGTCAGGCCATCGAGGACGTGGCCACCGGGATCGACTGCGAGTCCGTGCGCCAGCCGCTCGGCGTCTTCGCGTGCATCGCGCCGTTCAACTTCCCGGCCATGGTGCCGCTGTGGTTCTACCCGTTCGCCGTGGCGTGCGGGAACACGTACGTCGTGAAGCCCTCCGAGCAGGTCCCCCTGAGCCAGCGCCTGCTCTTCGAGCTGGTGCACGAGGCCGGCTTCCCCGAGGGCGTGCTGAACCTGGTGAACGGCGCGCGCGAGGCCGCCGACGCGCTGCTCGCGCACCCGCTGGTGAAGGGCGTGAGCTTCGTGGGGTCGTCCCCGGTGGCGAAGCACGTGTACTCCACGGCCGCCGCGAACGGGAAGCGCGTGCAGGCGCTGGGCGGCGCGAAGAACTTCCTCGTCGTGATGCCGGACGCGGACATGGACGCCGCGCTGCGCGCCGTGTCGGAGAGCGCGTACGGCTGCGCCGGGGAGCGGTGCCTCGCCGGCAGCGTGATCCTCACCGTGGGCGCCTGCCACGACGAGGTGCGCCGCGGGCTGGTGGAGCGCATCCGGGAGATCCGGATCGGGGACGGCCTGGACCCCGCCACCACCATGGGCCCCGTCATCTCGGAGGCGCACCGGGACCGCGTGGCCGGCTACATCGAGGCGGGCGTGCGGGAGGGCGCGGAGCTCGTCGTGGACGGCCGCGACGCCGGCCGGGGGCGCAAGGGCTGGTTCCTCGGCCCCACGCTGTTCGACAAGGTGAAGCCGGGCATGCGGATCGCGGACGAGGAGATCTTCGGACCCGTGCTGTGCCTCGCGAACGTGCCCACGCTGGACGACGCCCTGGCCGCCATCGCGGCGCACCCGCTGGCGAACGCCAGCTCCATCTTCACGTCCAGCGGGAGGCACGCGCGGGACTTCAAGTACCGCGTGGAGGCCAGCATGACCGCGGTGAACCTGGGCGTGCCCGCGCCGATGTCGTTCTTCGGCTTCGGCGGGGCGAAGGGATCGTTCTTCGGCGACCTGAAGGCGCACGGCCGCGAGGCCTTCGACTTCTTCACCGACAAGAAGATCGTCATCTCGCGCTGGTAGTCCGGCGGCGCCGGACCCCGCGCGGGCAGCCACCTGGAGGGAGCGCGTGAGCCGCATCGTGCGGGGCGGACTGATCCAGTGCTCGAACCCGAACAACGATCCCGCGGCGTCCGTGGAGGACGTGAAGCGCGCCGCGCTGGAGAAGCACCTGCCCTTCGTGGAGGAGGCGGCGCGCCGCGGCGTGCAGGTGCTGTGCCTGCAGGAGATCTTCAACGGCCCGTACTTCTGCCCCAGCCAGGACCCGCGCTGGTGCGATGCGGCGGAGCCGGTCCCCGGCCCCACCGTGGAGGTCTTCCGCGCGCTGGCCGCGAAGCACCGGATGGTGATCGTCGTGCCGATCTACGAGCGCGAGCAGGCCGGCGTGTACTACAACACCGCGGCGGTGATCGACGCGGACGGCACGTACCTCGGCAAGTACCGCAAGAACCACATCCCGCACACGTCGGGCTTCTGGGAGAAGTACTTCTTCAAGCCCGGGAACCTCGGCTACCCGGTGTTCCGCACGGCCTACGCCGTGATCGGCGTGTACATCTGCTACGACCGGCACTTCCCGGAGGGCGCACGGCTGCTGGGCCTGAACGGCGCCGAGATCGTGTTCAACCCGTCCGCCACCGTGGCGGGGTTGTCGCAGTACCTCTGGAAGCTGGAGCAGCCGGCGCACGCCGTGGCGAACGGCTACTTCATGGGATGCAGCAACCGCGTCGGCACGGAGCCGCCGTGGAACATCGGGAAGTTCTACGGATCCAGCTACTTCGTGGACCCGCGCGGGCAGTTCCTGGCCGAGGCGTCGGAGGACGCGGACGAGCTGGTGGTGGCGGACATGGACCTCGAGAGGATCGAGGAGGTCCGCCGCACGTGGCAGTTCTTCCGCGACCGCCGGCCCGAGACGTACGCGGACATGGCGCGGCTGTTGCCGTAGCGCGACCGCGGGGAGGCGGACATGGGAACCCTCATCCGGAACGGAACGGTCGTCACGCCCCTGGACCGGCTGCGCGCGGACGTCCTGTGCGTGGACGGCCGGATCGCGGCGGTGGCGCCGGACCTGGACGCGACCGGCCACGACGTCGTGGACGCCTCCGGGCAGCTGGTCCTCCCCGGCGGCATCGACCCGCACGTGCACATGGCGCTCCCGTTCATGGGCACGGTGTCGCTGGACGACTTCGAGACCGGCGGCGCGGCCGGGCTCGCCGGCGGCACGACCACGTTCATCGACTTCGTGATCCCCGGCCGGCAGGACGACGCGATGGAGGTGCTGCGCGCCTGGCGGGAGAAGTCGCGGAACGCCACCGCGGACTACGCCTACCACATGGCGGTCACGTCCTGGGGGCCGAAGAGCGCGTCCTGGATGCGCACCGCGGTGCAGGACGAGGGCATCACCTCCATCAAGGTCTTCCTGGCCTACCGCGGCGCCATCGGCATCGACGACGCGGAGCTGGTGGAGGCCATGGCCTGCGCCGGGAAGCTCGGCGCCGTGGTCACCGTGCACGCCGAGCACGGGGACGTGGTGGCGAGGCTGCAGCAGGAGCTGTTCGCCGCCGGGAAGACCGCGCCGAGGTACCACGCGCTGTCCCGGCCGTCGGACTGCGAGGGCGAGGCCACGAACCGCGCGCTCATGATCGCGCGCCACGCCGGCGCGAAGGCCTACATCGTGCACATGACGTGTCGCGAGGCGGTCGAGGCGCTGGCCGCCGCCCGCGCCCGCGGGCAGGAGTGCTGGGGCGAGACCTGCCCGCAGTACCTCCTGCTGGACGACTCGGTGTACGACAAGCCGGACTTCGAGGGCGCCACCTACGTCATGTCCCCGCCCATCCGGCCGAAGGGGCACTCGGACGTGCTCTGGGCCGCGCTGCAGGCGGGGATCCTCTCCACCGTCGGCACGGACCACATCACGTTCTCGCACGAGCAGAAGCGGAACGGGCTCACGGACTTCCGCCTCATCCCGAACGGCGCCGGCGGCATCCAGGACCGGATGTCCCTGCTGTGGCACCACGGTGTGCGCGCCGGCCGCTTCGACGAGCACCGCTTCGTGGACCTCGTGTCCACGCGCGCGGCGAAGATCTTCCACCTGTACCCGCGCAAGGGCGCGCTGCTGCCGGGGTCGGACGCCGACGTGGTCGTCTGGGATCCGGAGGGCACGCGCACGATCTCCGCGAGGACGCACTTCCACCGGAACGACCGGAGCATCTTCGAGGGCTTCGAGGTGAAGGGCGTCCCCTCCACCGTCCTGCTGGGCGGGCGTGTCGTGTACCGCAACGGCGACCTGCGCGCGGAGCGCGGCGCCGGTCGCTACCTCGCCAGGAGGGTGTCTTGAATCCCCGGACGGAGACGGATCGCGCCGCGGAGGCGCGGCGCAAGCACAAGGAGTTCCTGCAACCCGCCGTGGCGAACTACTACGAGGAGCCGGTCGTCCTGGAGAGCGGCAAGGGGCTCCGGGTCAAGGACGCGGACGGCCGCGAGTACCTGGACTTCTTCGGCGGCATCCTCACGGTGTCCATCGGCCACGCGGACGACCGCGTGGGCGCGGCGGTGAAGGCGCAGGTGGACCGCCTCGTGCACGTCTCCAGCCTGTACCCCGTGCTGCCCGTCGTGGAGCTGGCGGAGCGCCTGGCCCGCATCACGCCCGGCCGCCTGTCGAAGACGATCTTCAACGCGTCCGGCACCGAGGCGGACGACACCGCGGTGGTGCTGGCCCAGGTCTTCACCGGTGCCCAGGAGATCGTGGCGTTGCGGCACGGCTACTCCGGCCGCGGCACCCTGGCGCAGTCCCTCACCGGCCATGCGCCGTGGCGCGCGGTGCCCACGCAGGTCGCGGGCATCAAGCACGCGCTCGCGCCGTACTGCTACCGCTGCCCGCTGGGGCTGAAGTATCCGGACTGCGGCGTGCGCTGCGCCGACGACGTGGACGAGCTCGTCCGCACCACCACCACCGGGCGCATCGCGGGGTTCATCGCGGAGCCCATCCTCGGCGTGGGCGGGTTCATCACGCCGCCGCCGGAGTACTTCCGGAAGGTCGTGGAGATCGTCCGCCGGCACGGCGGCGTGTTCATCTGCGACGAAGTGCAGACCGGGTTCGGGCGCACCGGAACGCACATGTTCGGCATCTCGCATTGGGGCGTCACGCCGGACATCCTGACCATGGCGAAGGGCATCGCGAACGGCCTGCCGCTCGCGGCGGTCACGGCCACGCCGGAGATCGCCGACGCCTTCAAGAAGCTCACGATCTCCACCTTCGGCGGGAACCCCGTCTCCTGCGCGGCGGCGAACGCCACGATCGACATCATCGAGTCGGAGAAGCTCCCCGCGAACGCGGAGGCCATGGGCGCGCGGCTGCGCGCCGGCCTCGACGAGCTGCAGCGACGCTTCCCGCGGACCATCGGCGAGATCCGCGGCAAGGGGCTGATGGTGGGGCTGGAGATGGTCGTGGACGAGAAGGGCGGGGATCGCACGCCGAACCCGGCCGCGGTGAACCGCTTCTTCGAGGAGACGAAGCGGCGCGGCCTGCTCGTGGGCAAGGGCGGGCACTTCGGCAACGTGCTGCGCATCACGCCGCCCCTGACCGTGGGCGCGGCCGAGATCGACGAGGCGCTCGCCGTGTTCCGCGACGCCTTCGAGGCGATGGGGGCCTGACGTGCCGGGTGCGCCGGATACCGCGCCGTCCGCGCGCTGGGGACTCCCGGCGGAGCGGCCCGAGCTGCGCTTCGCGGGGAAGCACGCGCCGCTCGCGCCCACCGAGGCCGCGCGCGAGGCCGCGCGTTGCCTGTACTGCGTGGACGCGCCGTGCATCCGCGCCTGCCCCACCGCGATCGACGTGCCCACCTTCATCCGCAAGATCGGCACCGGGAACCTGCGGGGCGCGGCGCGCACGATCCTGACCGCCAACCTGCTCGGGAAGAGCTGCGCGCGCGTGTGCCCCGTGGAGGTGCTGTGCGAGGGCGCGTGCGTGTACACGAAGGACGGGCGGCCGGCGATCGAGATCGGGCGGCTGCAGCGGTTCGCCCTGGATCACGGCGGGGGCGTGGAGCTGCTGCCGAGATCCGCGGCCACGGGCCGCTCCGTGGGGCTCGTCGGCGCCGGGCCGGCCTCCCTGGCCTGCGCCGGAACGCTCGCGCTGCTCGGGCACTCCCCGGTCGTGTACGAGAAGCGGCAGCTCCCGGGCGGGCTCAACACCACGGGCGTGGCCCCGTACAAGCTGCCGGCGGACGAGGCGCTGCTGGAGGTGGACTCCCTGCTCGCGCTCGGCATCGAGGTCCGCACGGGCGTCGAGATCGGCGCGGACGTGGGCGCGGCGGAGCTGCTCGGCCGGCACGAGGCGGTGTTCCTCGGCGTCGGGCTGGGCGCGGACTCGAAGCTCGGGATCCCGGGCGAGGACGGCCCGGGCGTGGTCGGCGCGGTCGCGTGGATCGAGCGCGTGAAGAACGGGCGCGACGACCCGGTGCGGGGCGTGCGCTCCGCGGTCGTCGTCGGCGGCGGCAACACCGCGATCGACGCCTGCCGCGCGCTGCGCGGGCTGGGCGTCCCCTCCGTGACGCTGGCCTACCGGCGCGACCGCGGGCGCATGAAGGCGTACGCGCACGAGCTGGCGGCGGCGCTGGCGCACGGCGTCTCGCTGTGCGAGAACGTCGCGCTCGCGGAGGTGCTCCGGGAGGACGGCCGCGTGGCGGCCGTGCGGCTCGTGGCCGCCCGCGAGGGTCGCCCCACCGGGACCGAGGCGGGCGTGCTGCCCGCGGATCTCGTGCTGCTCGCGCTCGGGCAGGCGAAGCTGGCGGAGCTCGTGCGGCGGTTCGACGGCGTCGAGGTGGACGCGCGCGGTCGCATCGCCTGCGACCCCGCCACCGGCCGCACCGGCAACCCGCGCGTGTTCGCCGGCGGCGACGCGCGCAACGGCGGCAAGGAGGTCGTGAACGCGGCCGCCGAGGGACAGGCCGCCGCCCGCGCCATCGACGCGCTGCTCCGCGGCGCCGCGGCGGGAGGCGGTTGATGGCCGACCTCTCCGGGACCTTCGCCGGCATCCGCACGCCGAACCCGTTCTGGCTCGCCTCCGGTCCGCCGACGAACTCCGGCGACCAGGTGGCCCGCGCGTTCGACGCGGGCTGGGGCGGCGCGGTGTGGAAGACGCTCGGGAACCCCATCGTGAACGTGTCGAGCCGGCTGGGATCCCTGGACTGGGGCGGCGAGCGCATGATGGGGCTCAACAACATCGAGCTGATCACGGACCGGCCGCTGGACGTGAACCTCCGCGAGATCGCGGACGTGAAGCGGCGGTACCCGGGGCACGCGGTGATCGTGTCGCTCATGTTCGAGTCCCGCGCCGAGTGGGCGGACATCCTGAAGCGCTGCGAGGACACCGGCTGCGACGGCGTGGAGCTGAACTTCGGCTGCCCGCACGGGATGTGCGAACGCGGCATGGGCTCCGCGGTCGGCCAGGAGCCGCGCGTCCTGCAGGAGCTCGTGTCGTGGGTGCGGCAGGCCACCCGGCTGCCGGTCATCGCGAAGCTCACGCCCAACGTCACGGATGTGCTGGACCCGGCGCGCGCCGCGAAGGCGGGCGGCGCCGACGCCGTCTCCCTCATCAACACGATCCAGAGCGTGATGGGCGTGGACCTGGACCGCCTCGTGCCGCTGCCGCGGGTGGGCGCGGCCTCCAGCCACGGCGGCTACTGCGGCCCGGCGGTGAAGCCGGTGGCGCTGCGGATGGTGGCGCAGATCGCGCGGGAGAAGGACCTCGCGCTGCCCATCTCGGGGATCGGCGGCATCGGCACGTGGCGCGACGCGGCGGAGTTCCTGGCGCTCGGGGCGGCGAACGTGCAGGTCTGCACGGCGGTGATGCACTGGGGCTTCCGCATCGTCGAGGACCTGATCGACGGCCTGTCCGGGTACCTGGACTCGAAGGGCATGGCGAGCGTGTCGCAGCTCGTCGGCGCCGCGGTGCCCGGCTTCCGCGAGTGGGGCGAGCTGGACCTGAACTACCACGTCGTGGCGGCCATCGACGAGTCGCTCTGCATCGGCTGCCGGCTGTGCGAGGTGGCGTGCCACGACGGCGCCCACCAGTGCATCCACGCGCCCGGCGTGGAGCCGCGACCCGGGCACGCGGCGCCGCGCGCGGCGGAGGCGGCGCGGCGCGCGCGCGAGGCCCCGCCGTCCTCTCCCTACCGCGTGCCGTGGGTGGACGAGACCGAGTGCGTGGGCTGCAACCTGTGCGCGCTGGTCTGCCCGGTGGACGGCTGCATCACGATGGTGGAGCGCCGCCGCGACCCGCACGCCGAGACCTGGAACGACCGCGTCGCGCGGGGCGCCGATCGCGTGCCCGGGGGGCTCGCGGACCTGTGACCTCGCGCGAACGGCTCGAGGCGTGGCTCCTGCCGCTCGGCGCCCCCCTGCTCGCCACCTCCACCGGACTCGCGGGGACGGACGGCGACCCCTGGCGGTGGGTCGCCGCGGTCGGCGCCGCCCTCGTCGCCGGCGCCGGGCTGCGGCTGCGCGGCGGCGACCGCCTCGGCGGGGTCGCGGCCACCGCGGGATCCGGTCTCGCCGCGGCCGCCATCCTCGGCGCCACGGCCGCGTCGCCGACCCTGGCGTTCGTCGTGCTCGCGTCGCTGGCCACGTTCCTGCTCGCGCTGTGGGCGCCGGAGGAGGGCGACGCCGCGACCGCCCCGCGGGTCCGCGACGCGCGCCTCCGCACCGGATGCGCCGCGGCCGCGCTCGCCGCCCTGGGCTGCTGGTTCTTCGTGGTGCTGGGCCGCGCCGGCGCGGCGCCGTGGAACGCGGTCGCCGTCGGCGCGTCCTTCGTCGTGGCGGCGGGGTACGCCGCGCGCTGGGCGCTGCGTCACCGGCGGGCCATGCGGGTCGCGGCGGTCGCGCTGGCGCTCGCCGCGCTCGCCGGCGCCGGCGCCGCGGCGTGGGCGCAGCACTTCCGCTGGGCCGCGTCCATCCTGGCCGCGCCGTTCGCGCTCGTCCTCGTCACCACGCTGCCGAGCCGCGACGAGGCGCAGCGCTGGCTCCCGGACCTGGACCACCCCGTCCACCTGCTCGTCACGACGTTCGCCTTCCTCTCGGCGCTCGGCGGGCTCCTGCTGATGCTGCCGGTGTGCGCCGCGGACGGCCGCGCCATCCCCCCGCTCGCGGCGCTGTTCACGTCCACGAGCGCCGTGTGCGTGACCGGGCTCATCGTGCTGGACACGCCGACCGCCTTCAGCCCGGTCGGGCACGCCGTGCTCCTGCTCCTGATCCAGGTGGGCGGGCTCGGCATCATGACCTTCTCCACGGCGGCGCTGGGCATGCTCGGCCGGCGGCTGAGCGTGCGCCAGGAGAACGCCATGGCCGGGCTGGTCGGCTCCGACAACCGGCGCGACCTCTTCCGCATCCTGCGCGCCACGCTCGTCCTCACCGTGGCCGTGGAGGCGGCGGGCGCCGCCCTGCTTGCGGCGCTGTTCCACGCCGCCGGCGAGCCGGCCGCCCCGGCGGCATGGCGCGGCCTGTTCACGGCGGTCTCCGCGTTCTGCAACGCCGGGTTCGCCCTGCAGACGGACAGCCTGATGGGGTTCCGCCGCGAGCCGCTCATCCTGCACGTGGTGGCGCTGCTCATCGTGCTCGGCAGCCTCTCCCCGGTCGTGCTGACCAGCCTCCCGGCGCTCGCGCGGCGGCAGCGGGTCGCCCTGCGCGTGAAGCTCGCCCTGGCCGCCACGGGCGTGCTGCTCGCGGGGGGCTTCGTGCTGCTGGCCGCGCTGGAGTGGAGCGGTCCGGCCTTCGCGGGCCTCTCCGTCACGGAACGCCTGCACAACGCCTGGCTCATGTCGGCCGCGCGCACGGCGGGCTTCAGCTCGGTGGACTGCTCGGCGTTCGGCGACGCGTCCGCCACGCTGCTGCTGTTCCTCATGTTCGTGGGCGGGAGCCCCGGCAGCACGGCGGGCGGGATCAAGACGACCACGCTGGCGGTGGTCGCGTGCGGCGTCATTGCCGCGCTGCGCGGGCGCGGCGAGCCGGAGATCTTCGGCCGCCGCATCGGACGCGACACCTTCGTGCGCGCCACCTCGATCGTCGTCCTCGGTCTCGTGGCGGTGCTCGGGAGCATCCTGGCGCTGCAGGCGGTCACCCACCTGCCCTACCGCATGGTGGTATTCGAGGCGGTCTCGGCTCTCGCCACCGTCGGATTCTCCCTCGGGGCCACGCCGCTGCTGGACGGCGCGGGTCTCGTCCTCGTGATGCTGTGCATGCTCGCCGGCCGCGTGGGTCCGCTCTCGGCGTTCGTGTTCTTCCTCGATCGCCGCACGGGTGCCGCCTTCGAATACCCGGCGGAAGACGTCCAGGTGGGCTAGAATCCGCGCATGGCCAGGCAAGCGCTCATCGTCGGTCTCGGGAAGTTCGGGCTCTCGCTCGCGCGGGCGCTCAAGGCGTACGACGTGGAGGTGCTGGCCGTGGACCGCCGCGCCGAGCTCGTGCAGGAGGCCGCGGACATCGTGGACCATGCGCTCTGCCTGGACTCCACGGACGAGGACGCGCTGGCCCGGACCGCGCCGGAGCGGCGCGACGTCGTGGTCTGCGCCATCGGCGACGAGTCGCGCGACGCCTCCATCCTCACCACGGCCCTCCTCAAGCAGATGGGGGCCAAGCACCTCGTGGCGCGGGCCAGCGATCCGCTGCACGCGCGCATCCTGCGGCTCGTGGGCGCGGACGACGTGGTGGACCCGGAGACCGCGTTCGGCCGGAGGCTCGCGCCGCAGCTCGCCGTGGAGGGCGTGCTCGGCGAGTACCCGCTGGGCGAGGGGCTCGTCGTGGCGGAGCTGCGCGTCCCCGACGCGCTCGTGGGCAAGTCCCTGCGCGAGCTGGAGCTTCCGAGGCGCCGGCGCGTGACCGTCGTGGCGGTCCGGCGCACCGGCGACGCGCAGCTCATCCCGGACCCGGACACGTCGCTCGCCGCCGGCGACGTCCTCGTCGTCGTGTCCACGCGCGAGGCGCTGCGCGACTTCGAGACGGGGAAGGGCTGACGCGTGGGCGTCGAGCGCACGGTCCGGCTGCTGTTCGTCGTCACGTCCGCCACGCTGTTCGTCGTGACACTGGGCGCCGTCCACCTGTTGCAGCGGCTCGCCCCCGCCGCGCAGGGGATCGCCGACGCCGTCGACGGGATCGCGGCGTCGGAGGAGGCGATCGCCGCCCTTGCCGCCCCGGGCGACCCGGATGCGGCGATCCGCTGGACGGACGCGATGCAGCGGCTGGATGCCCGGGCGGCGGACGAGCGGGAGCGGGAGGCCCTGGCCGCCGCGCGCCGGCACGGGCTGGCCGCCTTCGCCGGCAGCGAGCCGTCCCGCGCCGCCGCCGTCGAGACGCTCGCCTCCGCGGCGCGTTCCCGCCGGGAGGCGATGCTCGGCGAGGCGCACGCCGCGCGCCGCCTGGCGCTGGGCGGTGCGTGGGGAGCGGTGCTCGTGGGCCTGGCCGGCTACGTCGCGTCGCTCCTCGTGGCCCGGCGCGTCCGGCGCCGCGTGGTGGAGCCCATCCTGGAGCTGGATCGCGTCGTCAGCGCCGCCGCGCGCGGCGCGGCCGGCCGCCGGTGCCGCCCGCTGGAGGCGCCGCGCGAGGTGCGCGCGCTCGTCGGACGCGTCAACGACCTCCTGGATCGCGCCGAGGCGGCCGGGCGGAGGTCGTCGCCGGGGTGATGCGGCGGGATGCGGGCGCGGGTCAGTAGTTCTTGAAGATCGTGGACAGCGGCGCGCCCGTGTCGCTGGTGGACACGATGTCGTACCGGTCCCACGACCCGCCCGCCATGGACTGGCTCGTGTTGATGGAGATCCCGCCCACCGGATCGGTGGCCGGGGGCGTCATCGGGACGTTCGTCCAGTCGATGCTCGTGGGCGCCGAGGTGAACGGGTTGGCCGGCAGGCCGCCCGCCGGCAGCAGCATGTTGAACGTGAAGGCTCCCTCGGACGTGACGGACGCCGCGTTCTGCGGGTAGTTTCCGTCGTTCCGCGTGGAGAATTCCTCCATGGTCAAGCGCGCGATGTGCATGTTCTCGATGACCTGCGCGATGCGCGCGCGGTTCTGCATGCTCGAGTAGTTCGCCACCCCGATCGCGGCAAGGATGCCGATGATCACGACGACGATCATGAGCTCGATCAGTGTGAACCCGCGCTGGTCCCGAATCATGGGTTTCGCCCCCCGGGTCTCCGGAATCGCCCTCGGGCCTGCTGCACGGAACGTGCCACGCCGTGCCGTGCCACGAATCCCCAGGACCGGCGAAACCTGCCGGGTCGGGTCGAATCGCGGGGGCGCGGATTCATGGCCCGTCTCGCAGGATGCACGTCGTCCGTCGCAGTGTGCCCATGGACGGGAATCGGCCACGGACGCCGGGAGCCTTAGCCTCGAGACGCCGAATCGCGGCCGGCGGGGCGAAGACGTATCATGCGCCCTCCGGGGACCCTGGCCGGCGTCCTCCCGGGACCGGCCGCGCCCCGGCCGACCCGGCGGACGGCCGGCCCGGGATCCCGGGGCAGGAAGGGAGGTCGGCATGAATCCACGGGGAGCGGCGTGGACCCCGCGCCGCCGGACATGGCGCTGGAGCGCGCGCGGACCGGGGATCGCCCTTGCGCGGCGCGGCGTGTCCCACGGCGTGGTCCGGGCGGAGCGCTCGGCGGCGGTCCCGGGCAAGCCGGGCGAACTCTGGGCGGCGGCGGAGCCGCTGCACTTCCCGGGCGCGCTGCGGCCCGGCCTCGCCGCGCACGCGGCGGACGTGCGGCGCACGCGCGCACTGTTCGACCGGATCGCGGACGGGCGCGACGACTTCCGCGACGCGATGGGGCGGCGTCTGGCCGGGCGGCGCGCCTTCGCGCCGGGCGGCGCATCCCGGGACCTCGCCGACCCGCGCGAGATCGAGAAGGTCCACGCGGACCGCGTGCGCCCGACGGCCGCCCGCGACCTCTGGGCGAAGCTGTCGTGGATCTCGCGCGACGAGCGCGATCCCTCGCTGCGCATCCGCTTCTCCTTCGGCTCCGAGCGGCACGACGACTGGAGCACGAGCGTCG
>CAYYFX010000004.1:34533-90040 GCA_964471155.1 uncultured Gemmatimonadota bacterium
CGCATCCGCTTCTCCTTCGGCTCCGAGCGGCACGACGACTGGAGCACGAGCGTCGCCCGCGCGCGGGCCGCGGACGAGCTGGCGGAGGCCGCGTTCCCGGAGTGCCGCGTGCTCGCGCGCGATCCCGCGGTCCGCGCCTGGCTGCGGCGCGCCACGGGCCGGACGGTGCGCCTGTCCGAGCGCATCCTCTTCGCCAACGCGCCGGGCGGCGGCGCGGCCTTCCACCACGACGCGGAGACCGGCCAGCTCGGCGTGGCGTACGCGCAGCTCGCGGGGAAGACCGCATGGCTGGCGCTGCCGAAGCGCGAGCTCGCGGAGCACGTCCGGCGTCTCGCGTCGGGTCCGCTCGCCCGGGCCTTCGAGGGACCGGCCCGCGCGCTCCGCACGCTGGAGCGGCATCTCCCGGGCGTGGAGCGCCTGCTCAACGCGGACCCGCGGCTCACGCGCGCCCTCGCGGAGGCCGGCCGCCTGTACGTCCTCTCCGCCGGGGACCTCCTGTTCCTCCCGTCCCCCGGACCGGACGATGTGGCCTGGCACTCCGTGTTCGCCCTGGGGACGCGGCCGAGCCTGGCCCTCTCGTTCGGGATCTTCCGCGAGGGGCGAGCCCGCCGATGACCCCGCGGCGCGGGACCGCGCGCACCGCGGTCTTCACCGCGCTCGCCGCGGTGCTCTCGTTCGCCGTGGCGGAGCTCGGGGGGCGCGCACTCCTCGCGTTCCGCGCGGGCCCGCGCGCGTTCCTGTACGGCGTCGTGGCCGACGGATCGCCGCGCCGTACCCTCGCGCGGCACGACGACCAGCGGGCGGGGTACTCCAAGTACCCCCCGGACGCCGTGCTGCAGGACTTCGATCCGGTCACGGGCGACGGCTTCCGCATCCGCGTGAACGCGCGCGGCTTCCGCGGGGCCGCGCCGGTCGTGCCGAAGCCGGCCGGAGTGGTCCGTGTGGTCACGCTCGGGGCGTCGTCCACGTTCGGCTACCACGCGCGCGACGGCGAGACGTGGCCCGAGCGCCTGCAGGCGGCGCTCGCGACGCGCTGCCCGGACGCGACCTGGGACGTGGTCAACCTCGGCATGCCGCACCTCATGGCGGACGAGATCGCGGCGCTCTTCCGCGCGGAGGCGCTGCCGCTCGACCCGGACGTCGTGACGTTCTACGAGGGCGTGAACGACGCGTCGCTCCGCCGCGACCGGCACCGCGTGCGCCGCGCGCTCCGCCGCGTCGACGTGCTGCGCGGCGCGTGGCGCGCCCTGCGCGACCACCTGGTCCTCGTGCGCGTGGCCGACGAGCTCGCGCGGCCGCACGCGGAGCGGTGGGACGCGGCGGCGGTGCGGGCGCACGCGGCGGCGCGACCCGCCCGCTTCCTGGCGGCCCTGGACGCGATCCGCGCCGAGTGCGCGCGGCGCGGCATCCGCTTCGTCGTGGCCACGCAGCAGGCCACCTCGCTGGAGTTCCCGCGCGACGCCCTGCGCGGCATGACGTACGCGGAGGAGGAGGCGCGGCTCGCGCGGCGGCTCGACGAGGGCGGCACCGTGCCCACGCCCGCGCTGTCGTTCCTCGCGCACGCCGCGCTCATGCGCGCCGAGCGGGACTGGGCCGACGCGAACGGCGTCCCGCTCGTGGACGTCGTGGCGGCGCTGGACGCCCGCCGCGACGTGCTCGTGAGCTGGGTGCACCTCACGCCGGAGGGGAACGCGCTCGTCGCGGCGGCGTTCGCGCCCGTGGTGGCGGAGCTGGCGTGCGCGGGCGGCGCGTCCGGGGCGACCGCGCCCGGGGCCGCCGCCCCCTGACGCCGCGGCTCAGGGCGCCGCCGCGCCGCCCGCCAGCTCCTCCGCCGCCGCCGCGTTGCCCCGGACCAGGGGATCGCCCGGGAACCGGCGCAGCGCCGCCCGCGCCGTCTCGAGGCCGCGCTGCGGCTGCCCGGCATCGAAGTACGCCTTGACGAGCCCCGCCCAGGGGCGCGGGTCGTCGGGCTCCTCCGCGCGCCACTGCTCGAAGCGGGCGAGCGCCGCGTCGGCGCGCCCGAGCCGCTGCAGCAGCACCGCGGAGCGGCTGAGCGCCACGCGATGCCGCGGCTCGCGCGCCAGCACCGACTCGCTGAGGCGCAGCGACGCCTCCGCGTCCCCCTCCGCCTCCTCGATCTCGCTCAGGAGCAGGGCCGCCCCGGTGAGCGCCGGATCCGCGCGCAGCGCGTCCTCCAGCACGCGCCGCGCGCCGGCGGCGTCGCCCGCGTCGCGAAGGCAGCGCGCGTGCATCACGCGGAAGATGCCCGAGGCCGGCGCCGTGCGCAGCGTGGCCGCGGCGAGCGTGCAGTTGTCGCGCCAGTCCGCGGTGCGCGCGAACGCCGCCGCCCCGCCCGCGAGGACGAGCGCGCCCGCGACCGCGGCGAGGACGGACGGCCGGCGCGCCGTGAGCGCGGCGAGCACGCCGGCCGCCGCCACGAGGAACCCCGCGGAGGGGGCGTACAGGATGCGCTCCGCCTTCGCCACGCCGATCGGGAACACGAGGTTGGACAGCGGCAGCACGAGGATCAGGAAGACGCCCGCGCCCCACGCCACCGGGGGCAGGCGCCGCCGGAGCAGCGCCGCGGCCGCGCCCGCGCCGAGCAGCAGCGCCGCGCCGAGGAGCACGCCCGGTTCGATCCCGTGCGCGATCGGCACCTGTGCCGGCCCGTACTCCGCGGACAGACGCACCGGCGCGACCAGCAGCCCCACGCTCTCGCCGAACACGCGCAGCGCGGTGCGCACGCGGTCGGCCGCGCCCACCCCTTCCCAGATCGCGGACACGCTCCCCCCGCTCACGACCCGGGCGCGGAGCGCGAGGAATGCGACCAGGGCCGCGGCGAGCGCCGCGGCGAGCCGCCACCGGCGCGCCGGGACGCCCGGACCGCGGGCGGCGGGCGCCACCCACTCCGTCCACGCCACGACGAAGGGCGCCACGATGGCGGACTCCTTCGACGCCGCACCCAGGAAGCAGCTCGCCGCGGACGCCGCCGTCCACACCGCCGCGTCGCGCGCGCCGCGCGCCGCCAGGGCGCGTCGCGCGGCGGCCACCGCGCCGAGGGTGCCGAGCAGACCCAGGATCTCCGCGCGTCCCACGATCCCGGCCACCGCCTCCACGTGCACCGGGTGCACGGCGAAGAGCGCGGCAGCCGCGAATGCGACGCGCGCGTCGCCGAGGACCCGGCGCGCCACGCCGAGCAGCGCGAGCGAGGCGGCGGCATGCAGCAGCACGTTCACGACGCGGTAGGGCCCCGCATCCTCCGCGCCCGCCGCGCGCTGCAGCGCGTAGGTCGTCAGCGTGAGCGGGCGGTACAACGCGTGGTCGCCGTAGCGGATGTGCGCCCACCAGCCCGTCGTCCAGAGGGAGCCGGCGCGGGACAGGCCGGTCAGGCGCGGGTTGTCCCGGACGATCTCGATGTCGTCCAGCGTGAAGCCCCCCGCGGGGACCCGCGCGTACGCCAGGAGCGCGAGCGCGGCGACCAACGCCGGCGCGATCCAACGCGCCCTGCCGCCCGCCGGCGCCGCGCCCTTCCCGCGGGCGGAGGCCCGCCGTGCACTCGCTCCCATGCGGCGATGCTAACAAACGCCCGGCGGAGCCGCGAGCAACCGCCGGTCGGGGTGGACGTTCCCGCGTTCCTGCGGCAAAGGTGGGGAGGTTGCGGGCGCCGCCTCCCCTGGGCCCGCCCACGCGGAGTCGAGCCATGACCGTCCAAGAACGTTTCCACCCCGGGCATCTCGCCCGGCTCGAGGTTGCCGCCTGCGCCGCGATGACCGCGGTCCTGGCCGCACTCGCGCTCGTCCCGGCGGCGGCCGCGCCGGCCGCGCCGGACACCGGCGCCCCGGCCCCGGGCTCCGGGTCGTTCTCCACGCCGCCCGCCCCGGTGGGTACCGTGGATCCGGAGTACCCGGAAGTCGCCCGCGCGCTGGGGATCGAGGGGCGCGTGCTCTGCGCCGTGACCATCGACGAGACGGGCGTCGTGGTCGCGGTGGAGGTCGCGCAGAGCGCGTCCCCCATGCTGGACGAGGCCGCACAGGAGGCGCTGCGGCACTGGACGTTCTCGCCCGCCCTGCAGCGCGGGCAACCCGTGGCCTCCCGCGTGATGGTGCCGGTCCTGTTCGCCCTGAACGGCGCGCGATGACCTGAGCCTTCCCGGCGGGGCTGGGCAGGCGACGCTTCGGCGGCTACCCTCGCCCGGCTCCCGCCGCGGAGGCGCCGCGTTGACCCGACCGTCCCCTCTCCTCCTCGCCGTGCTCGTGGGCGTGCTCGTGCTCGTGTGGGGCACCACGTGGGCCGCCATCCGCATCGGGCTGGGCGGCGTGCCGCCGTTCACTGGCGCCGCGCTGCGCTTCACCGTCGCGTCGGCGCTCCTCTTCCTCGCGATCCCGGTGTTCCGCCTCCCGTTCGAGTTCGGCCGGAACGCGCGGCGCGTCTGGCTCGCGAACGGGTTGCTGCTCTTCGTGGTGTCGTACGGCACGGTGTACTGGGCGGAGCAGTGGGTGCCGTCCGGCCTTGCGGCCATCCTCTTCGCCACGTTCCCGCTGTTCGTGGCCCTGCTCGCGCGGGTCCTCCTGCCGGGGGAGCGCACCTCGGGCCGCGTGTGGGCCGGGCTCCTCCTCGGGCTGGCCGGGATCACGTGGATCTACTCCGAGGACCTCCACGCGCTGGCCGGGGAACGCACGCGCACGGCGGCGCTGGTCTTCCTGCTCTCCCCCGTCGCCACCGCCCTGTCGAACGTGCTGGCGAAGCGATGGGGCGGCGGGCTCCATCCGGTCACGCTGACGGCGGTCCCGATGGCGATCGGCGCCATCCTGCTCGGCTCGGGTGCCGCGGTGTTCGAGTCCGGCACGGTCCCGCGGTTCGACGCCGTCGCCGTCGCTTGCATCCTCTACCTCGCGCTGTTCGGATCCGTGCTCACCTTCGGGCTGTACTTCCGGCTGCTGGATCGCTACCCCGCCACGAAGCTGTCGTTCCTCGCGTACGGCACGCCGCTCGTGGCGGTCCTCGTCGGAACGGCGTTCCTCGCCGAGCCGATGACGTGGCGCATCGCGGCCGGCGGGATCCTCGTGCTCTCCGGCGTGGCGGTGGGAACCCGCGCGTGAGGGGTCGAGCCGCGGGCGGGATCGCGATCTAGCGGAGCACGTTCAGGCGGCCGGCGGCCGAGGCCTCGCCGTCCTCGACGACGTACCAGTACACGCCGGCCGGGACGAGGCTGCGATCGGCGGACCGTCCGTCCCATACGAAACGGTGCGGCCCGGAAGGCAGCGGACCGAGGTCGTGCTCGTCCACGCGGTGCCCGGCCACGTCGAAGATCCGCACGCGCGTGGAGCCCGCATGTCCGCCGAGGAACTCGATGGTGGTGTGGCCCCGGAAGGGATTCGGGAAGGCGCGTGCCGCCGCGGGCACCCCGGCGACGGCGACCGGCGCCCCGCTGGCCCCGTAGGCCGGGATGAAGACCTCGGTCGACCAGGCGCTCTCCGAGAGCGCGGCGTCGTAGGCGGTGACGACCGCCCAGAGGGACTGCGCCGGATCCAGGCCGCGCAGCCAGGCGCGGCACTTCCCGGTCTCCGCGTCCAGCGGGTTCGCGACGTCCACGAAGTAGGATCGCAGGAAGTCCATCACCTCGTCGAAGCGCGCGATCCAGATGTCCGGGTCGGACGCCACCGTGTCGATGCTCCACTCGAGGTGCGCCACGTCCACCTCGCCCTCGTGGTGCGACATCAGCACCGTCCACTCGCGGTTCGCCTTCCACACCGCCATGCGGTTCAGGAACGTCGCGCGCGTCTGGGCCTCGGTCCAGGAGTTCGACGAGCGCGGCACGCCGTGCGGCACCTCGAAACTGGTCTGGTACCCCAGCCGGTACGACCCCTGCGAGTGGTACGGCCACGGCCCCACCGGCCCCGAGCGCGCGCCGAGGTACCCCAGATCGTTCAGCGTGGAGATCGCCCACTGCGCGTGCGCGTGGTTCGGATATGCGAGGGTCCGGCAACGGTACGAGGGATCGGAGAGCCGGAGGTGGTCTTCCAGCGCGTCCCCCGCGTCCCCGATCTCCGCGTGCATCTCGGCATCGTCGTGCACGCCGCGCGCGGTGGTGAGCGTCTCCGCCGGTGCGCCCGCGCCGATCTGCCGGCCGGACACCGGATCGAGGAACTGGGCGTACGTGGCGTAGATCATGTCCGGCGCGGCCAGGCGGACCGCCTCGTAGTCCGGATCCGCATCCAACGCCGCCGCGAGGGTGGCCAGGTAGTTCGTGCCCGGCGCCGTGAGGAGCACG
The DNA here is from genome assembly GCA_964471155.1 of uncultured Gemmatimonadota bacterium. Classification (GTDB taxonomy): domain Bacteria; phylum ARS69; class ARS69; order ARS69; family ARS69; genus CAYYFX01. Next base: position 40,805 of record CAYYFX010000004.1, read on the forward strand.
TCCAGGTCCGGGACGCCGGCCACCCAGGTCCGCAGGCGCCCGCCCGCGACGGCGAGCGAGCACGCCTCGGCGCCCGTGTAGCGCAGCGCGACGGCGCGATCGTCGATCAGCGCCGTGTGCTGCATCGTGTGGTTCGCGATCTCGTGCCCGGCCGCGTGCAGCGCATCCAGGTCGGCCCAGGTCAGCCGCCCCGCCATGCCCAGGTACGCGGGGTTCACGAACGCCGTGAAGTGCAGGCCGCGCGAGGAGAACACCGGCTCGTACAGCAGGTTGTCGTCGTAGCCGTCGTCGGTGGTCCAGGTGAAGGCCGCGGACTTCCCGCCGGGATACTGCACCGGATCCGGGTGGACACCGCTGGAGGGCGAGGAGCGGATCTTGTAACCGCGGGGGGCGCCGGACGCGGGCGCCCACTCCAGCAACGCACCGTCCGCCGTGCGCTCCAGGACGACGAGACCCGTGGGAACGCCGGGCGCCGCCGCGGCCGGAAGGCCCGCGAGCGCCGACGCCGACGCGATGACGAATGCACCGACCCCGTTGCGCATCGACGTCCTGGAGAAGGAAAGCCCGGACTCCAGTATAGCCCGAACGAAGTGGTTCGCAGATTGGGGCCGGACGCCTCCCAGGGTGCAGCACCGCAATGAGTTCCCCTCCCGGGCCGAAGCCGGTTCCACAAGTGTTTGCCACTCAAGGCGTTGCGCCATGCCGGCACAATCTCCGCACCACAAGGGGCGGGCTACGGCTGCGTGACTTCCTGCAGGACGACGGGGACCGTCCGCTGGTCCCCGTCGCGCACCAGGGTCACCTGCACCGTCTCTCCCACCGCGTACTCGTCCAGGGCGTCCGCGAGGTCGTCCGGATTGCGGACCGGCTTGCCGTCGATGGCCACGATCACGTCGGTCACGTGCTGCCCGCCCTGCGGATCCGGCCGGAGGCCCTCGATCCCCGCGGCGGCCGCCGCGCTCCCGGCCGACGTCTCGAGGACGATGACGCCCCGGATCCGTTGCCGGCGGGCGATCCAGTCGTTCGCCACCTGGACCCCCAGGCCGGCGCGCGCCGGTCGCCCCGTGGCGATCAGCTGCGGTACCAGCCGCCGGATGGTGTCCATCGGCACCGCGAACCCGACGCCGGCGCTGGCCCCCGAAGGGCTGTAGATGGCGGTGTTCATCCCGATCATGCGCCCCGCGCTGTCCAGCAGCGGACCGCCGGAGTTGCCCGGATTGATCGCCGCGTCGGTCTGGATGACGCCGCCGATCGTCCGCCCGGTCACCGTGGTGATCTCCCGCCCGAGCGCGGAGATGATCCCGGTGGTGAGGGTGTGGTCCAGGCCGAAGGGATTGCCGATGGCGAACACCTTCTGCCCGACCTGCAGGTCCGCGGAGGTCCCGAGCGGAAGCGGCCGCAGCGCCTCGCCCGGCGCGTCGATCCGCAGCACCGCGAGGTCCTGGTCCGGTGCCGTTCCGACGAGGCGCGCGTCCCACGTCGTGTTGTCCGACAGCGTCACCTTCGCGGCGCTGGCGTTCTGGATCACGTGGAAGTTCGTGATGACGTGTCCGTCGGCATCCCACAGGAAGCCCGAGCCGGCCCCGGCCGGGATCTCGTCCACGTTCATGCGGAAGGGATTCCGCCGCCACGCGATGCTGGTGATGAACACGACCGACGGCGAGGAGTTGCGGAACAGCTCGATCGTGGCCAGCTCGTCCGACGCGAGATCCCCGCGCGCGACCACGGGCGGCGCGGGAGCGGGAGCCTGGCCCGCCCGGTCGGCCCGGTCGCACCCGGGCGCGGCCAGAGCGAGGCAGCACAGGACGGCGAGGACGGCGGCGACTTCCGGTCGAGCGGCGACGCGCATGGGACTCCCTCCTGCCGCGCACGCTAGCACCGGCCCGCATGCGGGCCAAGGGGACGGGATTGGCCGGACGGGACGGCGCGGGTATCCTCGCGCCCGCGAGGCGACGGGTGCCGCGCACCGGAGGACGCGATGACCGGATCCCGCAGCCCCGTGCCGCGGCTCGCCGTCGCGGGCGCGCTCGTCCTGCTCGCGCTCCCGTTCCTTTGGCCGCTCCTGGAACCCGGCTGGATCCAGACGCACGAAGGCCTCTCCTATCCCATCCGCCTGGCCCAGGTGCTGCGCTGCTGGCAGGACGGGATGTGGTCCGCGCGCTGGTTCCCCGACATGAACGAGGGGGCGGGCTACCCGTTCCTCTCGTTCTACGCGCCGCTGTGGTTCGTCCTCGCGGGAGCGGCGGCGTCCGCCGGCGCGTCCCTGGCGTTCGCGGCGAAGGTGCCCACGCTCCTCGCGGCGCTGCTGGCGGCCGGCGGCGCGTACCGGCTCGCGCGGCTCGGGCTGGACCGCGCGGCGTCCTTCGCGTGCGCGGCCGTCTTCGTGTACGCGCCGTACGTCGTGCGCGACGTCTACATCCGCGGCGACCTCGCCGAGCACCTGGGGCTCGCGCTCCTGCCCTGGGCGCTCGCCGGCGTGCTGCGCCTCGCATCGTCGCCCGCCCCGCGCGACGTGGTCCTCGCCGCCGTCGCGGCATCGCTCCCGATCCTCGCGCACAACATCACGGGCATGCTCGGCGGGGCATGGCTCGCGACCGCGGGGGTCGCCGCGATCCTCGCCTCCGGGCGGCGCGCCGCCACCACGGCGGCCGTGGCCACCGCCGCCCTCGCCGCGCTCCTGCTCACCGCGTTCTTCTGGGCGCCGGCCCTCGCCGAGCGCGCGTACGTGCGCACGGACGACATGACCACGGGCGCGCTGGACGTGCTGGCCAACTTCCTCCCGCCGGCCCGCCTGCTCGGCCCGCCGGCGATCCCCGCGGGCGGGCAGGAGCTGCCGATGTCCTTCGAGCCGGCGTACGTCGCGCTGGCGCTCGCCCTCGCCGCGCTGGCCGCGCGCCGCCGCGTTCCCGCGAGCGCGCGCCCGCTCCTCCTGCTCGGCGCGGTGGTGTTCGCCGTCTCCGTGCTCATGACGCTGCGGATCGCCGAGCCCGTGTACCGCGCGCTGCCGCTCCTCCGCTTCCTGCAGTTCCCGTGGCGGCTGCTCGGGCCCGCGGCGCTCGGGCTCGCGCTCCTCGGCGCGGTCGCGTTCGCGGCGCTGCTCGGCGGCGCCCCGCCGCGCCTTCGTGCGGCCGCGGCGTTCGCGACGGCGGGGGTCGCCGTCCTGCTCGTCTCCCCCGTCGTGGGCCCCAAGGAGCCCGTCCCGATCCCCGGCTGGGCGGTGGACGGCGAGTCGCTGGCGAAGCGGCGGGTGACCACGTCGTCCAGCGACGAGTACCTCCCGCGCTGGGTGGAGGAGCGGGCGAGCCCGCGGTCGTTCCGGGACGGCGTGGCGCTGCTCGGCGAAGGGACGGTCGTGACCGCGCGCCGCGGCGCCGGGCGGTGGGATCTCACCGTCGAGGCGCCCGCGCCCGTGCGCGTGGTCCTGCGCGACGCCTACTACCCGGGCTGGGCGGCGCGCCTCGACGGGGCGCCGCATCCGGTCGCGCCGCGCGAGCGGTACGGCGACCTGCTGCTGGAGGTCCCGGCCGGACGGCACGATCTCGCCCTGCGCCTGGAGCCCACGCGCCTGCGCGTCGGGACGCGGATCGTCTCCGTCGTGACCGCGCTGGTGCTGTTCGCGGTGGCCCTGGGCGCAGCCCGACCGCCCCGGCGGCCCGCCGGCGCCGGCGCGGGATAGCCGGGGAAGCGCCGCGCGACGTCGTCCCGCACCGCCGCGGCCTCCGCGCCGCGTCCCGTCTCCTCCAGCGCCACCGCCAGCACGTGAGCGAAGCGGGGCTCGTCCGGCGCCGTCTCGGTCGCGCGCCGGAGGCTCGCGATCGCGTCGTCCCGGCGGTCCTGCAGCACGCGCACGAGCCCGAGCGCGTGGTGCGCGGCGCCGGCATCGGGCGCAAGCGCGAGCGACGCCTCCAGCACGGCCGCCGCCTCGGACACGCGGCCCGTCGCGCGCAGCAGATCCGCCAGGTTGACCGCCGCCGGCACGAACGACGGCTGCCGCCGCAGCGCCCGCCGGTACGCGGCCTCCGCCGCCTCCACCCGGCCGAGCGCCAGCTCCAGGTTCCCGAGGTTCACCGCGCCGTCCGCGCCGTCGTCGAGGAACGCCTGCGCGGCGCGGAACTCGTCGATCGCCGCCTCCAGCCCCGGCACGGACGCGCGCCCGCGCGGCAGCGCCCCGCCCTCCAGCAGCGGCAGCACCGCGGCCTGCCGCACCGTGCCCACGGGATCCGCCAGCAACCGCGCGCCCAGCGTGCGCCGCGCGCCCCCGTCCGGCAGGGCCGCGAGCAGCCCGGCCGCCGCGCGCCGCACGAGGGGATCCGGATCGACGGCCCCGCGCTCCACCGCCGCGGCGGCCGCCGGCGCGGCGGGATCGCGCAGCAGGCCCAGCGCCGTGGCGCGCACGATCGCCGGCGTCCCCGCGTCGTCGATCCAGCGCAGGAGCCCCGCGTCCGCCCCCTCCTGCCAGCGCTGCGCCGCGGCGATCGCCGGTCCCCAGGACGGCCGCTCCGCGGCGCGCCCTCCGGTCCATTTCGCCACCGCGTCCGCGGCCCACGCGGCATCCTTGTCCCGGTGGCAATCGTTGCACGCGTTGGGCGTGCCCAGCGCGACGGAGAGGTCCGGACGCGGCACGCGGAACCCGTGGTCCACGCGCTCGTCCACGCCCATGAACACGTGCGTGGGCATGTGGCACGCGGTGCAGCGCGCCCCGCCCTGCAACGGATCGTGCCCGTGGTGCTCGCGCGTCGCGAAGACCTCGGGACGGTGGCAGCGCGCGCACACGTCGTCGCCGGAGAAGCGCAGCCGCGCCGAGTGCGGGTCGTGGCAGTCGGTGCACACCACGCCCTTCGCCGCCATCCGGCTCTGCCGGAACGAGCCGTACTCGAACACCTCGTCGAGCACCTGCCCGTCCGGCCAGGTGAGCCCCGCGTCCAGCAGCGACACGACGTGGCTGTCCGACAGCGGCGCGGACGGATCGTCCGGCGCGATGCGCGCCCGGTGCGCATGGCAGCGCCCGCACGTCTCCACCTGGTCCTCGACCGGCCGCGGCCGCTGCAACGTCGCGGTGGCCTTGCCCTCCTCGAGGATCCACGCGCCCGGCAGCCCGTTGCCCACGCGGACCTCGAGCCCGGCGTCGGGGCGGAGCGCCCGCTCGGCCTCGGACCGCCGGCCCCAGGCCACGTGCTCCGAGCCGCGCCCGTGGCACGCCTCGCAGGCGACGTCCTCCTCCGCCCAGGTCGTGGCGTAGCGCTCGGTCGTCGGATCCCAGTTCTTCTCCAGCCCGGTGGAGTGGCAGTCCGCGCACATGCGATTCCAGCTCAGGGCCGGCCCCGTCCAGGAGAGCACCTCGGACGGATCCGTGATCGCGTCCGGGAAGATGTCGTACCAGCGCCCGCCGCCGTCCGCCTCCGGGCGCGCGTCCCACGCGATCGGCAGGACCTGCAGGCGGCCGTCGCCCATGCGCACCAGGTACTGCTGCAGCGGCGACACGCCGAACGTCCACGCCACGGGCAGCTCGCGGGCGGCGCCGGTCCCGTCGGTCACCTCCACGAGGAACGCGTCGTCGCGCCGGAAGAACCGGAACGACCCCGCGCCGTGCGGGAAGACGAACCCGTCGAAGTCGGCGAGGACCGTGCCCTCGGTGGCGGGCTGCAGCGCGAGATCGTGGTGCGACCCCGTCCACCGCGCGACCTCCTCCGCGTGGCACTCCCGGCACGCCATGCGCCCCACGTACGCCGGCCCGTCGCGCACCGGCCCGTCGCGCGGCGGCGGGGTCGGCGCGCCGCACGCGCCCGCCCCGACCGCGACCGCGGCCGCCGCGGCCACCGCGGCCGTCCGCCGGAGCCCGTTCCTCGCGTCCATCACGCGTTCCCCGCTCGCTCCGGGGCGTGGTTGCGCCGTCCCGCGGCACCCCGGATACTGACCCTGGTCCGCGACGGATGATGCCCGACCCGGGCGCGAGGGGAAAGCGCATGAAGCTGAAGTTCCTCGGGGCGAATCGCCAGGTCACGGGGTCGTGCCACTACGTGGAGGCCGGCGGGCTGCGGCTCCTCGTGGACTGCGGCATGTTCCAGGAGCGGGATCTCCGGGACCGGAACTGGGAAGCGAAGCCGGTGGACGTCGCCGGCCTGGACGCCGTGCTCCTGACGCACGCGCACCTGGACCACGTGGGGCTCCTGCCGCGGCTCGTGCGGGACGGGTTCGACGGGCCGATCCACGCCACCGACCCCACGACGGAGCTGGCCGCGCTCGTGATGCGGGACTCCGGCCACATCCACGAGGAGGACGCCGCGCAGAAGGCGAAGCGGCATCGGCGCGAGGGACGCAAGGGGCCGCACCCCGAGGTCCCGCTGTACACCGTGGCGGACGCCGAGCGCGTCGTCCCGCGGCTGCGCGGCGCCCCGTTCGGGGCCGACATCGCGCTGAACGATCGCGTGACGGCCCGCTTCCATCCCGCCGGCCACATCCTGGGCGCGGCCGTGCTGCAGCTCGACGTGCGGGAGAACGGCACCGCGAAGCGCATCGTCTTCTCCGGCGACCTCGGGCAGTGGGACGTCCCCATCGTGCCCGATCCGGCGCTCCTGGAGACGGCGGACGCGGTCGTGATGGAGTCCACCTACGGGGACCGCACGCACGACCGGCACGAGACGGTGGGCGACTCGCTGGCCGACGTGATCCGCGACACGGTGGAACGCGGCGGCAACGTCGTGATCCCCACGTTCGCGATCGAGCGCACGCAGCAGCTCCTGCTGCACCTCGGCCGGCTGGTCGACGGCAAGCGCATCCCGCGGCTGCGCGTGTACGTGGACAGCCCGCTGGCCGCGGACGTGACCGAGGTGTACGACCGCTTCCCGGCGTTCATGGACGAGGAGACGCGCCGGACGCTGCGGAGCCGTCCCTTCGTGAGCGCGCGCAACCTGGTGGAGCTGGTGCGCTCCACCGAGGCGTCGAAGGCGCTGAACTCCATCCGCGGCTCGTGCATCCTCATGGCCGGCTCGGGCATGTGCACGGGCGGGCGCATCAAGCACCACCTCGTGCACAACATCGGCGACCCCGCGTCCACCATCCTGTTCGTGGGATTCCAGTCCCCGGGAACGCTGGGGCGCGCGATCCTGGACGGTGCGCCGCAGGTGCGCATCCTCGGCCAGGACCACAAGGTCCGCGCGCGCGTGGCCCAGATCTCGGGATTCTCGGGACATGCCGACCGCCCGCAGCTCCTGCGCTGGATCGGGAGCTTCCGGACGCGACCGCACGTGTTCCTCGTGCACGGGGAGGAGGACGCCGCGCTGTCGCTGGCCGAGGCGGTGCGGGACGGCGCGCCGCGCGACGTGACCGTGCCGCGCTACCTGGACGACGCCGCGCTCTGAATCCCCGCGCAGCGGGCCGCCGCCGCGCGCCCCGCGTCCAGTCCCGCCTCCACGGCGCGCGGGACGCCCACGCCCGCGAGCGCGGTGCCGGCCAGGAACACGTCGGGCAGCCGCGCCAGCCGCGCCTCCACGTCCCGCCGCCGCGCGAGGTGCGCGCGGTCGTACTGCGCGATCGCGCTCCGCCACCGCGCGATCTCCCGGAACTCCGGCGCCGCCGCCACCCGCAGGTAGCGGCGCAGCTCCGCGAGCGCGAGCGCGGTCAGCGCCTCGTCGTCGAGGTCCGGCGCCGAGGGATCCACGGCGCCGCCGAACATCACGCGCAGCAGCACCTTCCCCGCCGGCGCGCGCCCCGGGAAGATGTGCGAATCCCACAGGCTGCCGAGGTGCCGGATGCCCTCCGGCCGCGGGATGAGCGCGCCGAATCCGGCCGGCAGGTCCGGGAGGGCCGACGCGTCGAAGCCGAGCGCCACGACGGCCAGCGGCGGGACGCGCAGCTCCCCGAGCCGGGCGGCCGCGTGCGGCGCGAGGTCCTCCAGCAGCGACGCGGCGGCGTCGCTCTCGGTCGCCACCACCACCGCGTCCGCCGCGAGCGAGCCGCCCGGCAGCGCGATCCCGAGGGACCCGTCCGGACCGCGCCGGATCGCGCGCACGTCCTGGCCGAAACGGACATCCACGCCCTTCGCCCGCGCGAGCGCGCGCGGCAGCGCCTGCATGCCCTCGTCGAAGGACGAGAGCCTCCCCGTGGTGACCGGACGCCCGGCCGCGTGATCCCGCTTGCGCGCCTTCATCTTCGCGATCATCCCGCGCACGAGCGAACCGTGGCTGGCCTCCAGCGCGTGGATGGACGGGAACGTGGCGGCGGCGGAGAGCTGCGCCGCGTCCCCGGCCACGACGCCCAGCGCCATCGGGGCGAGGAGCCGCTCGGCCGCCTGGAACCCGAGCCGGCGCGCGCCCCACTCCAGCAGCGTCTCGTCCTCGCGGCCGCCGCGCGGCACCAGCGGCTCGCACAGCAGCCGAAGGATGGCGCCGGGCGAGAGGATGCCCGACGCGAAGAACTTCCCGGGGCTCGGCCCGAGCTCGCGCAGCCGCCCGCCCATCACGAGGAACCGGTGCGCGGCCGACGCGGAGGCGGCGAGCTTCCGCGGCGCGAGGCCCGCGTCCGTGATGAGGGCGTCCAGCGCGAGGGAATCGTCCAGGTACGACGTCGGGCCGGCCTCCACCAGGAAGCCGTCGCGCCGCACGGTGCGCGCCTTGCCGCCGACCGTCGCGTCGCGCTCCAGCACGACGATCTCCAGCGGCGCGCCGGCCCTCGCCGCCTCCGCGCGCGCCGCCCACGCCGCCGCGAGCCCCGACACCCCCGCCCCCACGACCACGAGCCTCGGCACGGACGCCTCCCTACACGGTCCGCGAGAAGACGGGCTTCTCGGACTTCTCGTGCTTCTCGCGCCACCACCGGTCGAAGCAGATGGCCAGGTTGCGCAGGAACAGCTCCCCGACCGGCGTGGCCTCGATCGCGTCGGCGCGCACGACGACCAGCGCCTCGTTCCCCGGCGCGCCCAGCCGGCGCAGGTCCTCCGCGAAGTAGGACGCGAAGTCGATGCCGAACCGCCGCTCCACGTCCCGGACGTCGAGCCGCGCGTTGCACATGATCTCGTGGATCACGTGGTTGCGGATGCGATCGTCCTCGCTGCGGACCAGTCCGCGCATCACCGGCAGCCGGCCGGCCTCGATGGCAGCGCGGTAGTCGCTCAGCTTCTTGTGGTTCTGCACGTACGCGCCGCGGACGTCGCCGATCCCGGAGATCCCCAGCCCGATCACGTCCGGGGCCGGGATGACGGTGTAGCCCTGGAAGTTGCGGCGCAGCCGCCCGGCGAGGCGCGCCCGCGCCAGCTCGTCGTCCGGACGCGCGAAGTGGTCCATGCCGATCGGCACGTACCCCGCGGCCAGGAACCGCTCCCGCGCCACCGCGAACAGCGCGAACTTCGTCTCGCGATCCGGCAGGTCCGCCTCGTCGATGGAGCGCTGGTGGGACTTCATCCACGGCATGTACGCGAAGGAGTACACGGCAGCGCGGTCGACCCCCATGGCGATCACCGCGTCCACGGTCCGCTCGAAGTCCTCGGGCCGCTGGTGCGGCAGCCCGTAGATGAGATCCACGTTGATGCCCGCGTACCCGCGGCGGCGCGCGTGGTCGATCAGCGCGCTCGTCAGCTCCGGGCTCTGGATCCGGCCGATGGCCTCCTGCACCTTCGGGGTGAGGTCCTGCACGCCCATGGACACCCGGTTGAAGCCGTGATCCGCGAGCACGTCCAGGTGCGCGGGCGACGTGACCCGCGGATCCACCTCCACCGCGAGCTCCGCGCCCGGCACGGCATGGAAGCGCGCCCCCCAGAACTCGAGCAGGCGATCCAGCTCGTCCGCGCGGTGGTACGTGGGCGTGCCGCCGCCGAAGTGCAGCTGGGACACGCCGCGCCGGTTCGGCAGCCGCCGCGCGACGAGGTCGATCTCCCGCTCCAGCAGGTCCAGGTACGGCTCGGCGCGTTCCTTGTGCGGGGAGATGATCACGTGGCAGCCGCAGTACAGGCAGCGCTCCTCGCAGAACGGCAGGTGCACGTACATGGACAGCGGCTCGTCCGCCGCCGCGTCCGCCTGTGCCAGCAGCTCCTCGTACGTGTCCGCCGTCACGCCCTCGTGGAACTCCACCGCCGTGGGATAGCTGGTGTAGCGCGGACCTTCGCGATCGTGCGTGCGCAGGAGCTCCGCCGTCACCTCGCGCGCCACGGGATGCCCGCCGGACGCCGCGGTCCCGGCCGCCCGGACCGGGGGCTCGCGGTACGCCGGCCGTCCGGCCTCCTCGCGCACGGCCGCCACGAACGCCGCCACGCTCTCGACCGGCGTCTCCGGCAGCAGCCCGTGCCCCAGGTTCACCACGTGGCCCTTCGGCGGCATCGCGGCGAGCAGGGCGCGCACGGCGGCGCGCGTGGCGTCGGGGCCGGCCAGCAGCGTGGACGGGTCCACGTTGCCCTGCAGCGCGCGCCCCGGGCCCAGCCGCCGCCGCAGCGACGGCAGGTCCACCCGCCAGTCCACCGACAATCCCTCCGCCGGCAGCCCGGCCGCGGCATCCACGAGGTGCGGCGCGTCCTGCATGAACAGGATGCGCGGGACGCCGAGGTCCGCCGTGCGCTCCAGCAGCGCGGCCAGGTGCGGGCGCACGCGCGCGCGCCAGGACCGCTCGTCCAGCAGGCCGGACCAGGTGTCGAAGATCTGCACGGCGTCCGCGCCCGCCGCCACCTGCTCGCCGAGGTACCGGGCCACGAGGTCCACGAGCCGCGCCTGCAGCGCGTCCAGCAGCCGCGCGTCCTGCTGCGCCATGCGCCGCAGCGCGGGGAAGCCCTTCCGGCCCTGCCCTTCCACGAGGTACGCCGCGATGGACCACGGCGCCCCCGCGAATCCCAGCACGGCGGCCTTCTCCCCGAGCGCCGCCTTCGTCCCGCGCACGACCTCGGCCACGACCGGCGCGATCGTCCCCTCCGGCTCCTGCAGCCGGGCCACATCCTCCGCGGTGCGGATGGGCGCGTCCACGACCGGCCCCGGCGCGAACCGCACGTCCACGCCGAGCGCCGCCACCGGCGTCATCAGGTCGGCGAAGATCACCGCGGCGTCGAGGTCGAAGCGCTCCAGCGGCATCCGCGTGACCTGCACGGAGAGTTCCGCCGATCGGTTCAGCTCCTCGAAGGAGTGCGTCGCGCGCAGCTCCCGGTACTCCGGGAGGTAGCGCCCGGCCTGGCGCATCAGCCACACCGGCCGCGTGTCCGTCTCCTCGCCGCGCAGCGCCCGCAGGAATCGCTCGCGCATCAGTTCGTCTCCGGGTTGCGCGTGAACCGGTAGCCCACGCCGGGCAGGGTGTGGAAGTGCGCGGGCGCGTCCGCCTTCCGCTCGAACCGCTTCCGCAGCCGCACGATGAACCCGTCGATGGTACGCGAGGAGGGGAACACCTCGTAACCCCAGACCTTCTCCAGGATCTCCTCGCGGGAGACCACCTCGCCCTCGCGATCGGCCAGGGTCCTCAGGATCATGGCCTCCTTCTGCGTGAGGTCGTGCTCCCGGCCGTCCCAGCTCCGTCCGCGGTAGGTGCGGAAGTCCACCTCGTTCTGCGCGAAGGAGAGCTGCGCCTCCGTCTCGGCGAGGGTCTCGGACCATTTCCGCCGCCGCACGATCGCCGCCACCCGCAGCAGCAGCTCCTGCAGGTGGAAGGGTTTCGAGAGGTAGTCGTCGCCCCCGGCCTCGAGGCCGGCGATCCGGTCGCGCGGGTCCCCCTTCGCCGTGAGGAACAGCACCGGCACGTCCCGGCCGGCCTCGCGCAGCCTCTGGCAGATCTCGAACCCGTCCAAGGACGGCAGCATGACGTCCAGCACGATCAGGTCGAAGGCCCCGGCCAGCGCGCGGTCCAGCGCCTCGCGGCCGTCCGCCGCGTGCTCCGTGCGGTAGCCTTCCAGCTCCAGGTTCTCGCGGATGCCGTCCGCCAGTCCCGGATCGTCCTCGACGACGAGGATGCGCCCGCCGGTCACGTCGTTCATCGCGAATCCTCCCCTCGCGGCCAGTGCACGGTGAACGTGGCGCCGCGTCCCGGGCCCTCGCTGCGCGCGGCGACCTTCCCGCCGCCGCGCTCCACGAGCTGCCGCACGATGTACAGGCCCAGGCCGGACCCGCGGCCGCCGCGGCGCAGCTCGTTCCCCGGCCGGTAGAACTTCTCGAAGAGCCGGTCGGCCTGCGCCGGTTCGAACCCCTCGCCGCCGTCGATCACGTCCAGCCGCACGCGCCGCCCGTCCGCCCGCGCGGTGACCCGGATGGCCGCCGCCGGGGCCTCCGCCAGCGCGGCCGTCCCGTCCACCGGCGGGCGGGCCGCGTGCGCCAGCGTGGCCTTGCGCGCGTTGTCCAGCAGGTTGCGCAGCACGGTGCCCACCGCGGCGTCGTCCGCGCGCACCACGAGGTCCTCGGGCACGTCCAGCTCGATGGCCACGTCGCCCCCCGCGGCGTGGCCGCCGGCCGCGCCGGCGGCGGCGCGCGCCGCGCTCGCCAGCCGCACGGCGCCGAGCTCCTGCCGGAAGTGTCCCTCCTCCAACCGCGCGGTCTCCAGGAGGTTCGCGACCATCCCCTCCAGGCGCCCCAGGGTCTCGCCCATCCGCGCGAGCAGCCGCCGCCGCGCCTCCGGCGGCGGGTCCCGGAGCGTCAGCGTGCCCGTGTCCAGCAGCAGGCTGGCGATGGGGCTCTTGAACTCGTGGCTCACGGAGGCGAGGAAGTTCTGCTGCCGCCGCCGCAGCTCGGCGTCGCGCCGCAGCGCGCGGACGAGCACGAAGATCGCGGCGAGCAGCACCACCACGAAGAACGCGCCCTCCCACGCCCAGCGTCGGAGCCGGTGCTCCCGCGACTCGCGGATCCCCGCCAGCACCGACTCCGCCGGGCGCAGCGTGCCGTCCGGCGCCGTCTCCAGCTCCGGCATCAGCTCCCGGATGCGCTCCCCCGGGACGCCCGCGTCGCGCATGGCGGCCGCGGCCGCCGCGTCGCGGAGCAGGTGCTCGGTGAGACGGCGTCCCGTGTCCCGCGTGTACACGACCCCGTCCATCAGCCACCACGCCAGCTGCGCCACGCAGACCGCGAGCAGGAAGGCGAAGACGATCTGGATGCGCCGGATCCCGCGGGCTCTCACGAGGGGCGCGCCCCCGTCCCCGCCGCCAGCAGGTCGTGCAGCGCCGCGGCCAGCCGGTCCACGTGCGTCTCGTCGTGCGCGAGGCCGAGGAAGCCGACCTCGTACGCGGACGGGGCGAGGTGCAACCCGCGGGCGAGCAGCCCGTGGAACAGCGGACGGTAGCGATCCGCGGCCGTCGCCGCGATGCCTTCCGCGCGACGCGGCGGCTCGCCCGGCTGCAGCGACAGCCAGAACAGCGACCCCAGCCGCACGACGTCGCCCTCGGCGCCGGTCCCGCGGAAGGCCGCCCGCACGCGCTCCTCCAGCCGCGCGCCGAGCCGCTCCAGCCGGGTCCAGCCGTCCTCGCGCCGCATCACGTTCAGCGTGGCGAGTCCGGCGGTCATCGCCACCGGGTTCCCGGAGAGCGTGCCGGCCTGGTACACCGGGCCCTCGGGGGCCAGGTGCCGCATCACGCGCCGCGGCCCCGCGAACGCGCCGACCGGCATCCCGCCGCCGATCACCTTGCCGAAGCACGCGAGATCCGGCGTGATGCCGTAGTGCGCCGCCGCGCCGCCCGGCCCCAGGCGGAACCCGGAGATCACCTCGTCCAGGATCAGGAGCGCGCCGTGCGCGTCGGTGACGCGGCGCAGCGTCCGCAGCATCTCCGGCGTCTGCAGCAGCAGCCCGTTGTTCGCCGGCACCGGCTCGATCAGCACGGCGGCGATGCGCGCCCCCTCGCGCGCGAACAGGTCCTCCACGCGCTGCGGGTCGTCCAGCGGCAGCACGACGGTCCGCTCCGCGAACGCCGCGGGCACGCCCGCGGACGACGGGTTGCCGAAGGTGACGAGCCCGGAGCCCGCGGCCACGAGCAGATGGTCCGCGTGCCCGTGGTAGCACCCGGAGAACTTCACGATCAGCTCCCGTCCGGTGGCGCCGCGCGCCAGCCGGCATGCGCTCATCACCGCCTCGGTGCCGGAGGAGACGAACCGCACCTGCTCGGCGCCGGGCACGAGCCGGACCACGGTCTCCGCCAGCTCGATCTCCGCCGGGGACGGCGCGCCGAAGCTCATCCCGCGTCCCGCCGCCTCGCACACGGCGGCGACGACCTCGGGGTGCGCGTGCCCGAGGATGAGCGGTCCCCAGGACATCACGAAGTCCGCGTAGCGCCGGCCGTCCGCGTCCACGATCTCCGCCCCTTCGCCCCGCGTCACCACGAGCGGCGTGCCGCCGACCGCGCGGAACGCGCGCACGGGCGAGCTCACCCCGCCCGGCAGCACGGCGGCCGCGCGCGCGAACAGCTCCTGCGAGCGCGGTCCCGCCGACTGCGGCGCGGCCGTTCCCGTCCCGGTCATTCGAGCCATCCCTTCTCCAGCGCCTCGCGCGCGTGGTAGGTGATCACGAGATCGGCGCCGGCCCGGCGCATCGCGGTGAGGTTCTCCCGCACGACGCCCGCCTCGTCGATCCAGCCGCGCTCCGCGGCCGCCTTCACCTGCGAGTACTCCCCGGACACGTTGTACGCGGCCAGCGGCACCTCGGAGATCTCCGCCACGGCGCGGATCACGTCCAGGTACGCCAGCGCCGGCTTCACCATCAGGAAGTCCGCGCCCTCCTCGAGATCGAGCTGCGCCTCGCGCAGCGCCTCGCGCACGTTCGCCGGGTCCATCTGGTAGCTCTTGCGGTCCCCCTGCCCGGGCGCGGAGTGCGCCGCGTCCCGGAACGGACCGTAGTACGCGGACGCGTACTTCACGGAGTACGCCATGATCCCGGTGCCCGTCAGCCCGCGGGCGTCCAGCGCGTCGCGCAGCGCGGCCACGCGCCCGTCCATCATGTCGGACGGCGCCACGACGTCGGCGCCCGCCTCCGCGTGGCACACCGCCTCCGACGCCAGGGCCGCGAGGCTCCGGTCGTTGTGCACGCGCCCGTCCTCGATCCACCCGCAGTGCCCGTGATCCGTGTACGCGCACAGGCACACGTCCGTCATCACCACGAGGTCCTTCCCGAAGCGGCGCTTCAGCGCGCGCACGGCGCGCGGCACCGCGGCGTCCGGGTTCCACGCCTCGCTGCCGTGCGGGTCCTTCGCGTCGTCGGCGCAGATCCCGAACAGCAGCACGCTCCGGATCCCGAGGGCGAGATCCGCGTCCACGCGCGCGAGCAGGTCGTCCAGTCCGGTCCGGAAGATCCCCGGCATGGACGCGATCGGTTCCGCCCCGCGGGGCGCGGGCAGCACGAAGTGCGGCATGATCCACGCATCCCGCGCCGGGCGGGTCTCGCGCACGAGCGCGCGCAGGGCCTCGGTGGCGCGCAGCCGGCGCGGGCGCGCGCGGCCGGGAACGGAGGGCTCCGCCACGGGCGGCGGCGCGGGACGGGCGGTCTTCATCGGGCGACCTCCTCGGGAATGGCCCGGAGCATCCCGGCGAGATCGCGCGTGCGCGCCTCGCCGGCGACGGCCAGGCCCGCGTCGCGGGCGGCGGCCGTCGTGCCGGGACCGATGGTGACGATGCGCGCGTGCGCGGGGACGCGCGCGCGGGCGACGAACCCGCGCACCGCGGACGGGCTGGCCAGCAGCACCACGTCCACGTCGAGCGCCTCGCGCTCGTGCGCGGGCAGCGCGGGCGCGGCCACGGTGCGGTACACCGCGATGCGCTCGAGGCGGGCGAGACCGTTCGCTTCGAGAACCTCGAGCCCGGGCGTGGCGTCCTCGGCGCCGGCGAAGAGCACGCGCGGCAGCGCGCCGCCGCCGGCCGCGCCGGCCGCGGACGCCAGCGTCCCCGCGAGGCGCGCCGCGAGGTCCGCCCCCGCTCCGCCCTCCGCCACCAGGCGCACGTCCAGGCCCGCGTCCCGCGCGCGACGCGCGGTGCCGGGTCCCACCGCGGCGACCTGCGCGCCCGTCTCCGGCGCGCCGCCCGCGATCTCCGCCAGCGCGTCCACGGCGCGGGCCGAGGTGAGGACGAGCCAGTCGCAGCGGTGCAGGGCGTCGCGGAGCCGTGCGGCCGCGCCGTCCCCCGCCAGGGTCGTCGTCTCGACGAACGCGCGCGCGACCGGATCCGCGCCGAGCCGCCGCAGTTCCTCGAGCCACGCGCCCGCGGCGTCGGCCGGCCGCGTGACGAGCACGCGCTTCCCGGCGACGCGACCGGCCAGCCCGTCCGGCGCCGGCGCGGTCATCGTCCGTCCCCTTCGCGGGAGGTCGCGGGCGCGTCCGCGCCGGTCAGCCCGGCCCACGCCGCGCGCGCCACCGCGTCGGGGGACTCCCCGACCTGCTCGGTGCGCCGCAGCCGGCCATCCGTCTCCAGGACCGCCACCAGCCGCAGCGCGCCGCCGGACGCGTGCGCATGCGCGCCGAACGGGAGGTCGCAGCCGCCTTCCACCAGGCCCAGCAGCGCGCGCTCCGCGGCCAGCGCCTCCGCCACCGCGGGATCGTCCAGCGCGCGCACCGCGGCCACGACGTCCGCGCGGTCCGCGCGCACCTGCAATGCCAGCGCGCCCTGCGCGGGCGCGGGCACGAACCGGTCGGGGTCCAGCCGGCGCAGGACCACGCCGTCGAGGTCCAGCGCCTCCGGCCCCGACGACAGCCGGTCCAAGCCCGCGGCCGCGAGCAGCGTGGCGTCGTACGCGCCCTCCCGCACCTTGCGCACGCGCGTCGGCACGTTGCCGCGCAGCGGCCCGAGCGCGAGGTCCGGCCGCAGCGCGGCGAGCTGCGCGCGGCGCCGCGCGGACGAGGTTCCCACGCGCGCGCCGCGCGCCAGCCCGAACACCGGGTCCGCGGGATCGAGCGCGCCCGGCCGCGCGAGGAGGACGTCCGCCGCGTCGCGCCGCTCCGGCACCGCGGCGATGATCAGCTCCTCCGGGCGGCCCCGCGTGGGCATGTCCTTGAAGCTGTGCACGGCGAGGTCCGCGGCGCCGTCCAGCAGGTGCCGCTCGATCTCCCGCACGAAGATCCCGAAGGTCCCGATGTCCGCGAACGCGCTCGTGCGGTCCCGGTCCCCCGCGGTCTCGATGATCACCAGCTCCACCTCGTGGCCGTTCGCGCGCAGGCGATCCGCCACGTGCCCGCTCTGCGTGCGCGCGAGGAGCGACCCCCGCGTCCCGAGACGCAGCCTCACGCGTCCTCCCTCCCCTCGAGCCACGGGTCGTCCGCGCCGAGCACGAGCGCGCCGCTCCCTACGTGGCGCGCCGCGTCCAGGATCTCGTGCAGCTCGCTCGCCAGGCGCTCGTCGCCGGCCTCGAAGAACAGCTCCACCGGCGCCAGGCCGTGCCGGTGCGCGACCGCGCGCAGCCCCAGGGCCGGCACGTGCGCGAACCGTCGCGCCAGCGTCTCCGCCCACGCGCGCACCGCCGCCTGCTGCTCCTCG
Organism: uncultured Gemmatimonadota bacterium; assembly: GCA_964471155.1. GTDB lineage: Bacteria > ARS69 > ARS69 > ARS69 > ARS69 > CAYYFX01. Next base: position 58,198 of record CAYYFX010000004.1, read on the forward strand.
CCCAGCCCGGCCAGCTCGCGGCGGAAGAGCCGATCGATCCCGGCCAGCGCGGTGTGGCGGTAGCGCTGCTGCAGCGCGGCCATCATCGGCGCGAGCATGCGGTCCACCACCTGGTCCAGGAACTCGGCCAGGGCCTGGTCCACGACGGCGCGCGCCTCCGCGGCCTGCGCCTCGCGCACGTTGCGGCTGTCCTCCGCGGCGCGTGTGATGTCGTCCATGTCGCGGCGGTCCACGCCCGCCGCCTTCGCGCCCTCCGGATCGACGTCCGGCGGCACCGCCATGTCGATCACCAGCGTGCGCTCCCCGGACGGCGTGCGCGCCGCCAGCCGCTCCAGGTCGGCGCGCGCGAACAGCGGCTCGGGCGACGCCGTGGCCGACAGCAGCGCCTCCACCGGCGCCGGCGCGGCGCGGAACTCGTCCAGTGACATGGCGCGGGCCCCGATCTCGGCCGCGAACTCCCGGCCCCGCCCCGTGCTGCGGTTCACGACGACCAGCGGGACGGACGCGCGCGCGAGCTTCTCCGCCACGCGCCGCGTCATCGGCGACACGCCCACCAGCGCCACCGCGCCCGCGTGCCGGTCCACCCGGTCCCGGATCCACTCGATCGCGATCTCCGCGAGCGACGTGCGCCCGCGGCCGAGCTCCGTGCTCGTGTGCACGCGCGCGGCAACCCGCAGCGCCTCGGACAGCACACGCTCCGTGCGCGGTCCGGTGAGCTTCAGCCGGCGCGCCGTCTCCAGCGCGTCACGCAGCTGCCCGTGGATCTCCGTCTCGCCGACGCGCGCGGAGTCCAGCCCGGACGCCACGAGGAACAGGTGCTCCACCGCGCCCTCGCCGCCCCACGCCCGGAAGGCGCGCTCCGCCTCGCCGGGCTCGGGCTCGCGTCCGAGCAGCGCGCGGAACACGCGCGGCCGGAAGCTCGCGACCGGCTCGTGGTCGCCCGCGACGAGCACGATCTCCACGCGGTTGCAGGTCGCGAGGTAGACGAGCTCGCGCGCGCCGAGCGCGTCGCGCAGCCCGGGCAGGCGCGTGTCGCGCGCCTCCGGCGGGATGGTGAAGGGCGCGAGATCCGTGGCGTGGGTGGACCGCCAAGTCGTGCCGATGACTCCGATGCGTTCCACGCGATCCTCGCAGAGGAGATCCGGCGAGCGAACCCGCGACGCGGACCCGCGGGAAATCGACGCCACTAGCCTACGGGGGGGCCGGCGCCCAGTGTCACGGATCGGTCACCGGGAGCGGGCACGTCCGTTTCGGATTTCCGAAGCGGTTCAACGCGCGGCCGACGCCCGGGTTTCGGCCGCCCCCGCGCCCGGGATGAGCGCGACGAGATCGTCCACCAGCCGGGGATGATCCGCAACGGCCGGCACGGCCAGATAGCGCTCCCCGCCCGCCGCCTCGAACGCCTCCCGGCCGCGGATGCCGATCTCCTCCAGCGTCTCCAGCCCGTCCGTGAGGAAGCCGGGCGTCACCACGGCGAGGGAACGGACCCCCGAGTTCGCGAGCGCCTCGATCCGCTCCGCCGTTCCCGGGCCGATCCAGGGCTCCGGCCCGAAGCGGGACTGGTACGCGTGCGTGGCCTTCGCCTCGGGCCAGCCGAGCCGCGCCAGGAGGGCGCGGGTGGTGGCCCGGCAGTCCGCGCGGTACCGGCCGCGCTCGGCCAGGTCGTAGCGGACGGGGATCCCGTGGTACGAGACCAGGAGATGCTCCGGCGGCTCGGCGCCGATCGCGTCGCGGACCCGCGCCGCGAGGGCGTCCACGTATCCCGGCGCGTCCGGCGGCAGCTCCCGGACGACCAGCCGATCCGCCAGCCCGCGGCTCCGGGCGATCCGGGCCGCCTCCGCCACGATCGATCCGGAGCTGGACGACGTCCGCTGCGGGAACACCGACACGACGACCAGGCGCGGGGCCCCGGCGGCGAGCCGCTCCCCGGCGACCCGCTCCAGCGAGCGCTCGCCGTAGCGGTACGCGTGCACGACCTCCCAGCGACCGCGGAGCCGCCCGGCGCAGGCCGCCACGATGCGCCGCGTGTCGTCCTCGAGGGGGGAGCCGGACGGCCGCCAGATGGACGCATAGGCCTCGGCCACGCGCTCGGGACGGCTCCGGAGCACCAGGGTCCGGAGGACCGGCCGCCAGAACCAGCCCGGGTAGTCCACGACCAGGGGATCGGAGAGGAACTCCTCCAGGAAGGCGCGCACGGCCGGGGCCGTGGGCGCGGCCGGCGTGCCGAGATTGGCGACGATCAGGGTTCCCTCGGACACTCCGCCTCCTCCCGCGGGGCACGGGAAGTTAGGGGGCGGGGTTCCCGCTGTCAAAGCACCGCCGAACCGCCGCGGAGGGGCCGGCGGGACCCACGGCCCCCCCCGGGGGCGGCCCCGCGCCCCGGTCCGCCGGGAGTGGGTCCTGACCCACCAACGGTCCGCCCCCGGTCTGGCGCCCCGGGAACCCTTCGGCTAGACTCCTCCGCCGCGAATCCACCGGCTCCAGAAACCCTGCGGCCCACCCCGCCGCGTGCCCCCGAGGACCCGATGATCTCAGCCACCGACCTGCGCCCCGGCAAGGTGATCCTGCACAATGGGGAACTCCACCGGGTGCACAGCATGATCCACAAGACGCCCGGCAACCTGCGCGGCTTCGTGCAGGCGAAGCTGCGCAACGTCCGCACCGGGTTCATGACCGAGCACCGGTTCCGTTCGGAGGACAAGGTCGAGGAGGTCCTCGTGGACGGCGAGGCGATGCAGTACCTCTACTCCGACACGAACGGCCACCACTTCATGAACCAGACCACGTTCGACCAGGTCACCCTGTCGGACGACATCGTGGGCGAGGCCATGAAGTACATCCTGCCGGAGGCCGTCATCAGGGTGGACTTCTACGAGGGGAATCCCATCTCGGTCGAGCTGCCCACCACCGTCACGCTGACGGTGTCGGAGACGGAGCCGAACATGAAGGGTGCCACGGCCACGGCGTCGTACAAGCCGGCCACGCTGGAGACGGGGCTCGTGGTCCAGGTGCCGCAGTTCATCGAGGCGGGCACGCGGATCGACGTGGACACCCGGGACGACTCCTACATCGGGCGCTCCCGGTAGTACGCAGGGCGGTCCCGGCGGCCCGGGGCTCGCCCCTCCCCGCGCTGGCGCGCCGCGCCGGCCGGGCGTATCGTTCCCCCGGCCGCCCGAGGCAGCAGGTCGCGGCGGCCGGATCGACGCCACCCCTCCCGGGGAGGAACCATGAGCGACCCTCGCCCCACCGACGCCGGCCCCGTCGCGGACTCCGGGTTGTTCGACGAGCCCCGCGCCGGCGCCGCCCGCGCGTCCCACGACGCTTCCGGCCCCTCCTCCGCGCCCGCCGCCGGCGGCCCCGATCCGGCCGCGCCGGTGCGGCACGCGCGCGTCTCCGAGTACGACTACAGCAACTTCTACTCCGGGACCGGCGACGACCCGTTCAACATGCTCGATCCCTTCGACGCCTGGTGGACCCACGCGCGTCCCTGGGGCTACTACATGTTCGGCCTGCCGATGCACACGGCGCCGCGGCCCTGCGTGGACATCGTGGAGACGAAGCGGCGAACGGAGCTGCCCGGGCTGATCAACCTGGCGTCCTACAACTACCTCGGCCTCTCCTACCGGCCCGAGGTGATCGAGGCGGCCGTCGAGGCGCTCCGCAAGTACGGGCTCGGGGCGTCCGGCTCGCCCATCCTCAGCGGCACCTTCGACCTGCACGAGCGGCTGGCCGACGAGCTGGCGCGGTTCAAGCGGAAGGAGGCCGTGCTGCTCTTCCCCACGGGCTACAGCGCGAACCTGGGGCTCATCGCCGGCCTGATGCGCGCGGGGGACTGGGTGCTGGCGGACCAGTGGGCGCACGCGTCCGTGGTGGACGGCATCATCCTGTCGAAGGCCAACGCGCGCTTCTTCCGGCACAACGACGTGGACGACCTGGAGAAGAAGCTGCGCAAGTGCCCCGGGAAGAAGCTCGTCGTGGTGGAAGGCGTGTACTCGATGGACGGGGACGTCGTGCCGCTGCGCGACGTGGTCGCGGCGTGCCGGAAGCACGGCGCGCGCATCCTCATCGACGAGGCGCACTCCACGTTCATCTTCGGCGAGAACGGCCGCGGCGTGGCCGAGCACTTCGGCGTGGAGGAGGACGTGGACATCCACCTCGGCACGTTCTCCAAGAGCCTCGGCGGCATCGGCGGCTTCGTCGCCGGGCCGGCGAAGCTGGTGAACTACCTGCGCGGGTTCGCCCGCTCGCACGTGTTCTCGTGCGCGATGCCGCCGGCCATCGCGGCGGGGCTGCGCAAGTCCCTGGAGCTGGCCATCGCGGAACCGCAGCTGCGCGCGAAGCTGTGGAGCAACACGCGGCACCTCTCGAAGCTCCTGCGGGACGAGGGCGTGGACATCGGGGACTCGGTGTCGCAGGTGATCCCCATCATGATCCGCGACGACGACAAGATCTTCGCCATCGGCGAGGACCTGCTGCACGAGGGCGTGTACCTGCACCCGATCCGCTACCCCGCGGTCGGCAAGCACCGTTCCCGGTTCCGCATCTCCGTGTCCGCCGCGCACGAGCCCGGGCAGCTCGAACGGGGTGCGGGCATCATCGCGAACGTGCTGAGGAGGCACGGGATATGCCGGTGACCCGCTACGCCTTCCGCCACGCCGTCAGCGTCTTCTCCCGCATGCCCACGTCCGCCGTGGCCCGGCTGTTGCCGCCGCACGTGCGCCCGCTGGAGGTCCAGCACGGCTGCGGCATCGTCGGCGTCAACGCCTTCGACTTCACGCAGAGCCCCGTGGGGCCGTACCAGGAGATCGCCGTGGTGGTGGTGGTGCCGCCCCTTCCCACCGAGAGCGGCATGTTCCCGAAGGCGGCGTTCTACCCGGTGCGCGTGGCCACCACGTCCCGGCGCGGGCTGATGCACCGCCGCGACGCCTGGCGGCTTCCCTGCCGCGACGGCGCCGTGGAGATCGCCTTCCAGGACCTCGGGGACAAGATCAACGTGTACGTCTACGAGGACGACGACCCGATCGTGGACTTCACCGTGAGCTGCCGGAAGTGGAACCCGGTGGACCAGGCCTACCAGATGTTCATGACCGGCGACGACCGCACCTGGAAGGCCGACTTCCGCCTGTCCGGACCCATGTCCGTGCACGAGGAGGAGCGCGGCCTCGTGACCATGCACGGGCACCCGTTCTGGGACGGGCTGGACCGGGAGGAGATCGAGCCCATCCCCTTCCGGGAGCTGTGGATGAAGGACGGGGTCCAGTCCTTCGCGGAAATCGAGTCGCTCGAGACCCTCTGAACCCCTCCCGGGCCCCCTCCCGGCCCCCTCCGGGCCCCCCTCCCGGGTTTGCCGCCCCAGCACTTCGCGATACATTGGATCCGGGGTACCCGGTGGACCAGCTGCGGGACCCGGGCCGGCGCCCAGGGGGGGAGTGGGCCCGATTCCCGCCGCACACGGCGTACGGCCGAGGGGAACAGCCATGGCGACGATCCAGAAGACGCTCGAACGCAGGATTCCGGAGTGGCGGCGAGAGATCCACGACCTCGTGGCGGCGCACGGGGACGACCGGATCGGTGAGGTGAACGTCCGGCAGGCCTACGGCGGCGCCCGCGGCGTCAAGTGCATGGTCTGCGACACCTCCGAGGTCCCGCCGGACGTCGGGCTCCTGGTCCGGGACACGCCCATCGCGGACCTGAAGGATCGTACGCCCGAGGAGATCTTCTTCCTGCTGGTCACCGGGGAGCTGCCGGACAAGAAGTCCGCGAAGGCCCTGCACGACGAGCTGGTGGAGCGCTCCCGTGTTCCGGCCTACGTCTGGAAGGTCCTCGAGTCCATGCCCTCGAACTCCCACCCCATGTGCATGCTGGACACCGCGATCCTGGTGATGGAGCGGGAGTCGAAGTTCCGGGCGGCCTACACCGAGGGGATCCCCAAGGGGGACTACTGGATCCCCACGCTGGAGGACTCCCTGGACCTGCTGGCCAAGCTCCCGGCCATCGCGGCGGGCATCTACCGCATGCGCTTCAACAAGGGCCGCCGCATCCCGTACCAGAAGGACCTGGATTGGTCCGAGAACTACGCGCGGATGCTGGGCCTGAAGGACCCGAAGGGCGAGTTCGCGGACTGCCTCCGCCTGTACCTCGTCCTGCACTGCGATCACGAGGGCGGGAACGTCTCCGCCCACGCCTGCCACCTCGTCGGGTCGGCCCTCTCGGACGTGTACTACGCCGTCTCCGCCGGGCTGAACGGGCTCTCCGGCCCGCTGCACGGGCTGGCGAACCAGGAGTGCCTGGGCTGGATCCTGCAGGTGGAGGAGAAGTTCGGCGGCGTCCCCACGGACGAGGAGCTGGCCCAGTTCGCCTGGGAGACGCTGAACTCGGGCAAGGTGATCCCCGGCTACGGCCACGCCGTGCTCCGGGTCACGGACCCGCGCTTCACGGCGTTCCGGGAGTTCGGCCTCAAGCACTTCCCGGAGGATCCGGTCCTGCGGATCGTCGATCAGGTGTTCCGGATCGTGCCGAAGGTGCTGCAGGAGCAGGGGAAGGCGAAGAACCCGTGGCCGAACGTCGACGCGGCGTCCGGCGCGCTGCTGTACCACTACGGCATGCGGGAGTTCTCGTACTACACCGTGCTGTTCTCCGTGTCGCGCGCGCTCGGCATGTGCGCGCAGCTCGTGGTGAACCGCGCGCTCGGCACGCCCATCGAGCGGCCGAAGTCCGTGACCACCGCCTGGATCCGCAAGCAGGTGGGCGCGGCGCAGCTGGAGGAGTCGGCGCGGTAGCGTTCGTCGCACCATCGTGCACGGGCGGGAGCCGGGGCGGCAACGCTCCGGCTCCCGTCGTTGCGGGGCGGGCGTCGGCCCGCCGTCAGTCGGCGGACGGGAGCGGCGCGTACCGCCAGCGGACCCGGTCCAGGTCCAGCCGGTCCGCCAGACCCATGAGCTGCACGGGACGGGCGTACTCCACGAACAGCGGCTCGGTCCGCGGGTCCCGCGAGGCCCCCGCCTCAGGGAGCTCGCCAGGCGCCGGCTCGGGGCCGGCGGCGCTCGGCCGCAGCGAGGGGGCCACGATCCGGATCGTATCGAGGACGGCCGACACGGCGGGCGGCGGGGCGGCCGGTGCCACGGTGGACGCCGCCACGGCGGACGGCGCCTCCGGGGCCGGATCGTCCATCTCCGGCCCGCTCGCGGACGCGAGGCCGGGACCGGCGAGCAGCACTCCCAGGAGGACGGGCCAGGGCCGGCGGCGCATCGGGTTCCCTCCGCGCCCAGTGTGGCCCCGGACTCCGCTCTCCGCAACCGCGCCGCCCCCGCGCCCCGGGCCCGGGGTACACTGCGCGCCCGCTCACGCCCGGAGGTGCACCCGTGCCCGTCCCTGCCGCCGCGTCCGCCCGCCCCGATCCCGACGAGTACGCCCCCTACTACGCCGGGTACATCGCCGGGATCCCGGACGGCGACATCCTCGCGACGCTGGAGGCGCAGGGCGAGACCACCGCAGGGCTGCTCGCGGGGATCCCGGAGGAGCGCGGCGACCACCGCTACGCGCCGGGCAAGTGGAGCCTGAAGGAGGTCGTGGGCCACGTGAACGACGCGGAGCGGGTCTTCGCGCTCCGCGCGCTCGCGTTCGCGCGCGGCGAGCGTGCCGCGCTGTTCGGGATGGAGCAGGACGAGTGGGTCGCCGCCGCGGGCTTCGACCGGCGCACGGTGCGCTCGCTGGCCGAGGAGTTCCGGGCGATCCGCCTCGCCACGCTCCACCTCTTCCGCGGGCTCGCCCCCGAGGACTGGGCGCGCCGCGGCACGGCGTCCGGCGTGCGGTTCACGGTCCGGGCGATCCCGTGGATCCTCGCCGGCCACGAGCGCCATCACGTCCACGTGATCCGGGAGCGCTACCTGGCCGCCCGCCCGTAGCGCCCAAAGGACGCGACGCGGACGTGGAAGGGATCCCCGGAGCGCGGATGCACCCCCGCGCCGAGGAGGAGCCATGTCGCGCGTCATCCACTTCGAGATCCCGTCCGACGATCCTGCCCGCGCCCGCCGGTTCTACGAGCGCGCCTTCGGCTGGAGCTTCCGGTCCTGGGGTGGACCCACCGAGTACTGGCTCGCCGTCACCGGCGGGGACGGCCCGGGCATCGACGGCGGCCTCCTGCCGCGGCAGGCGCCGGGACAGACCCTCTCGTGCACGCTGGGCGTGGCCTCGGTGGACGCCGCCCTGCGCGCCGTGCAGGAGCATGGGGGCACGGTCAGGATGCCCAAGGCGGTGGTCCCGGGGGTAGGCTGGCTGGCCTACTTCGCGGACCCGGACGGCAACGTGATCGGTTTGATGCAGGCGGACCCGGCCGCGAAGTAGCCGCGCCGGCGACGCACGGAGCGGGTCCCGGGCGACGCCCGGGACGCCGCGTCCGCGGACCGTGCTATCCTCACCCGATGCGCGCGGTTCCGCGGGAGGCGCCCGCCCCGAATCCGTTCCCCACGATCGCCCTCCCGGGCTCCGGCGGGACCGCCGCGGCGGGGGCGCCGTGAACGTCCTCGTCACCGGGGCGTCCCGGGGCATCGGGCGGGCCGCCGCCCTCGCCTTCGCCGCACGCGGCGCGCGCGTGGTGGTGCACTACGCGCGGAACCGCGAGGCCGCCGAGGCCGTGCGGGCCGCGCTGCCGGGCGGCCCGCACGCGCTGGTGGCCGCCGACCTCGCGGCGCCGGACGGCGCGCCGCGGCTCTTCGACCGCGCGCCCGAGGCGGCCGGCGCGCTGGACGTCCTGGTGAACAACGCGGGCCTCTGGGAGGAGCACAAGGTGCTCGAGGCGGACTTCGCGCGCTGGAGCGGCGCGTGGGACCGCACCCTCGCCGCGAACCTCACCGCGCCGGTGCATCTCATGTACTTCGCGGCCCGGCACATGGCGGGCCGCGGCGGCGGACGCATCGTGAACGTCACCTCGCGCGGCGCGTTCCGCGGGGAGCCCGAAGGACCGGCGTACGCCGCGAGCAAGGCCGGGCTGAACATCGCGGGGCAGTCGCTCGCGCGCGCGCTCGGCCGCGCCGGCGTGTACGTCTTCACGCTGGCCCCGGGATGGGTGGACACGGACATGGCCGCCGGCTTCCTGGGCGGCGCCCGCGGGGAGTCGATCCGCGCCGAGACCGCGCTCGGCCGCGTGGCCACCGCCGCGGAGGTGGCCGCCGCGCTCGTCTTCCTGGGCCTCGACGCGCCCGCATCCATGACGGGCTGCATCGTCGACCTGAACGGCGCGTCCTACCTGCGCACCTGACGCGGCGCCGCGCCTATCCCGGGAGGAGCGGCGCCCCGGCGGCGAGCCCGCTCAGGTCCACGAGCTCGATCCCCAGCTCCGCCGCGATCTCGATGGACCGGCGGTCCCGGTAGAACTCCCCGTAGCAGATGCGGCGGATGGAGGAGTTCGCGATCAGCCGGAAGCAGCTCCAGCACGGGCTGGCCGTCGTGTAGATGTCCGCCCCCTCGATGCGCACGCCGTTGCGCGCGGCCTGGCAGATGGCGTTCGCCTCCGCGTGGACCGTGCGAACGCAGTGTCCGTCCTCCATCAGGTGGCCGACGTCGCTGCAGTGCGGCAGCCCGCGGATGGACCCGTTGTACCCGGTGGAGAGGATGGTCTTGTCCCGCACGATCACCGCGCCCACGTGCTTCCGGTCGCACGTGGCCCGCGTGGCCACCTGGCGCGCGATGTTCATGAAGTACTCGTCCCAGGAGACGCGCGCGACGGTCCCGGCCGCCGGCAGCCCGGCGCTCATCGGCCGAACAGGACGCGGTAGCGCCCGGGGCCGGTGATCAGGAGCGTCGTGTACACGGCGCAGAGCTCCAGCGCGTGCGAGGCGGCCCGCCAGCCGGAGCCGGGCTCTCCCGCGGGCAGGCTCAGATGGTGCACGCCCGCCACGAGCATCGCGAACGCGACCATCGCCGCGGCCGGGCGGGCCAGGATGCCCAGCGCCACGAGCGCGGCCGCCACCGACTCGGCGAACGCGGCGAGGAAGCCCCAGACCACGGGCAGGAAGGTGATGCCCAGGTTGCCCATCGCCCCGCCGATCCCGGCCCAGCGCTCGGGCCCGCTCGTGATCTTCCCCCACCCGTGGAAGGCCACGAGGCTGGCGCCGACGAGCACGCGCAGGAGGAGCAGGGCGATGTCCGCGTGGGTGATGCCGCCGCGAGCCGTCACGAGTCCGCCTCCGTCGCAGGGGTGGAGGCGGCAGCGTACCACGGCCCCGCACGGCCGGCACCGGGCACGATGCGGCGGTGCGCGGTGCGCGGTGCGCGGTGCGGCACGCGGCGCCCGCCGCCGTCGCTCCGTCGCGCCGGCCGCCGGAACGACGAGGGCCCCGCCGGTTTCCCGGCGAGGCCCCGACGAGCGGTCCGAAGCGAACGACTACGACTGGACCTTCGTCACGTTCTCCGCGGCCGGGCCCTTCGTGCCCGCGACCACGTCGAACTCCACCCGCTGTCCCTCGGTCAGGCTGCGGAACCCTTCCATCCGGATGGCGGAGTGGTGCACGAAGACGTCCTTCTGCCCGTCGTCGCGCGTGATGAAGCCGAAGCCCTTCTCGTCATTGAACCACTTCACGGTGCCGGTGACACGCATCCCCGGTCTCCTTTGTCGCTGCGTCGGAGTCCGGGCCTGCTTCGCAAGAACATCCCCACGTCCGACTTCTCATGTTCGCGGGAACCTCCCGCGTCGGTGACGCTCCCCGCCGCGGGCAGCGTCCTTCTCGAGTCACCTTGCGGCTCCTCGATATCCACGCCGGCGCGAGGCCGGCCGTCCTTCCCGCCGCCCCGCGCTACTCCGGCGCCGGCGCGGCGTACACCTTGCGAACGACCCCGACGGCCTCGAGCAGCTTGAGCTGCAGCCAGGTGGGGTCGAACTCGTACCAGCGGAGCCCGTGCCGGGCGGACCGCTGGTGCGCGTGGTGGTTGTTATGCCAGCCCTCGCCCCAGGAAATCAAGGCCACCCACGGATTGTTCTTCGAATCGTCATCCGTGGCGAAATTCTTGTAACCCCAGGTATGGGAGGCCGAATTCACGAGCCAGGTGGCGTGATATGTGAACACGGTCCGGACGGCGACGCCCCAGACCACCCAGGACCAGCCGCCCAGGAGCCACAGGACCACCCCCAGGACCACCTGCGGCAGCCAGAAGTACTTCTCCAGCCACACCATGAAGCGCTCCCGGCGGAGATCCTTGGCGGCCATCGTGACGTCCCGGCCGAGCGGGTCGTACACCACGCACCAGAGCAGGTGCGCCCACAGGAAGCCGTGCCGCGGCGAGTGCGGATCGGCCTCGTCGTCCGAGTCCCGGTGGTGCAGGCGGTGCACGCCGACCCAGGAGAGCGGGCCGCCCTGGTAGCTCAGCGTGCCCAGGACCGCGAGCGTGCGACGGAACAGCGCGGACGTCTCGAAGCCCCGATGGGTCAACAGCCGGTGGTAGCCCATCGAGATGCCCAGGCCGCAGGCGAGCCAGTACAGGACCACCGCCACCGCGAGCGCGCTCCAGCTGAACGTGGCCGGCGCGAACAGGCACGCGACGTGCAGCGCGCCGATCGCCCAGAAGTGCGGCGGGTTGATCCGATCCCACCCGAAGCGCCGGATGCCCTCGGGGATCTCGTCGGGATCCGCGGTCGCCTCGGGGGCGAACGCGCGGGGCGTCGTGGGTTCCTCCGCGAGCTCGGCCCGCGCTGTCGTCTCTACCGACATCTCTCCTCCTCGACGCCCGCGAGCCGGCGCGATGCGCCGCTCCCCCGACCGCCCTGTCGTCTCGCGGGACCGCCGTCCGGCGCGTCCCCCCGGTGATCCTGCCCGATCACTCCCTCAGCCGTCGATCCTCGTCACGTTCTCCGCCGCGGGTCCCTTGGTTCCGGCCACCACGTCGAACTCCACCCGCTGTCCCTCCGCCAGCGACCGGAAGCCCCCGTTGGGCTGCCGGATGGCGCTGTGGTGGACGAAGACGTCCTTCTGGCCGTCGTCGCGCGCGATGAAGCCGAAGCCCTTCTCGTCGTTGAACCACTTCACGGTGCCGGTGATGCGCATGGAGTCTCCTTGTCCCGCGGCCGGAGGCCGAGCGCGGATCCTACCCCGGCCCGGCCGCGCCCGCGGCGAAATGCGACCGCACCCCGCACCGGACGGGGAGCGGGCAGCGCGGCGAGCGATCGCCGGGGCCGGGCGCGGGAGTGCGGGGATCCGTGGACAGCGCGCGGGCTCTCTTCGAAGGGAGGGCGCGACACCCTCCTCGTGGGTCGGTTGCGGAGCTCAGGGACCGGGGGTCCCGGACCTCCCCGCGCGGCGGACTCGCCGCCGCCGGGCGGTCCCGCGGTGCGGATCTGGCTCCTCGGGCAGGACTCGAACCTGCAACCCTTCGGTTAACAGCCGAATGCTCTACCATTGAGCTACCGAGGAGTGGACCCTTCGGCGGAAGCCCGCGTTTGGCCGTGGGACGATAGGGCACGGGGGCTCCGCTGTCAACGCGGCTTCGTTCGGCCTCGTCCGGCCGCGTCCGGCCGCGTCCGGCCGCGTCGGGCCGCGTCGGGCCGCGTCGCGCCGCGTCGCGCCGTCTGGGCCGCCCGGGCCGCTACGGCGTGGTCGGCGCGCCGCCGGCCAGCACTTCCTGCAGCGCCTGCCGGAGGTCCGCCACGCGGTACGGCTTCTCAAGCACCCGGCGCGCCCCGCGCGCCAGCGCCTGCTGCTTCTCCTCGGGGCCGGCGTAGCCCGTCGTGACCAGGACCGGCAGCTGCGGCGCCAGCTCGCGCAGTTCCTCGAGCACCGCCAGTCCGTCCACGCCCGGCATCCGGAGATCCAGGATCACCACCGAGAGCGACTGCAGCTCCTCGCGGATGATCCGCAGCGCCTCGATCCCGTTGGCCGCCAGCTTCACCTGGACGCCGTCCTCCTCCAGGATCAGGCGGATCATCTCGCCGAACGCGGGCTCGTCGTCCACCACGAGCGTGTACTTGCCGTCGCCGATCCCGACGCCGGCGCCGGCCGCCGGGAGCAGGATCTCGAACGCGGTGCCCATCCCCGGGCGGCTCTTCACGTCGATGGCGCCGCCGTGCCGGCGCACGATGCCGTACACCATGGCCAGGCCCAGCCCGGCGCCCTTGTTCCCCTCGTGCTTCGTCGTGAAGAACGGTTCGAAGATCCGCTCCAGCACGTCGGGCGGCATGCCGCTGCCCGTGTCGCGCACGACGATGGACACGCCCGACGCCACGCTGCCGTCCCCGGCCAGGCGGCGGGCCTGCGCATCGGTGAGCGGTCGCGTCTCCACGATGAGCCGGCCGCCGTTCGGCATCGCGTCGCGCGCGTTCAGGCAAAGGTTCAGGACGAGCTGCTGCAGCTCCACCTCGTCCCCATCGATCGGCGGCAGGCCGTCCTCGAGGCGCACATCGAGCGTGATGCGCTTGCCGACGCTCGTGCGGATGAGCGCGCCCACCTCCTCCAGGAGCCGGTTCACGTCCAGCCGCGCCACGCGGTTGCGACCGCCGCGCGCGAACTTCATCAGCTCCTGCGCGAGGTGCTGCGCGCGCTTCGCCGCGGTCTCGATGTCGTCGAGGTCGCGCGTGATGTGCGGATCCTCCGGCAGCTTCACGCGCAGCACCCCCGCCTTCCCGAGGATCACCGCCACGAAGTTGCCGAAGTCGTGGGCCAGGCCGCTCGCGAAGTTCCCGATGGACTCCATCTTCTGCGCGCGCAGGAGCTGCCGTTCCACGTCGCTGTTCGCGTCCCGCGGGACGAGCGCCACGAGGAACCCGGCCCCCGCGACGCCGGCGAGGCGTCGTCCCTGGAGCCGCACCAGCGCGCCCGGCCGCTCGGCCGTCCCCGCCAGCCGGACCTCCGGCAGGTCGAAGTCGTAGCCCGCGATCAGCGCGTCGAGCGCCGCCTGGACGTCCCGGTTCTGGAACAGGGCGAGGGAACGCGCGTCGAGACCGGCGGGATCGGCGGGCAGGGCGCCGGACAGCGCCGCCATCTCGCGGTTGACCTCGAGGACGCGGAGCGCCCCGTCGAGCAGCAGCATCGCGAGGGGCGCTTCGCGGAACAGCTGCGGACACTCGCCCCCCGCGGCGGGAGGGCTCGCGCCCACGAACCCGAGAAGGGCGCCGGCATCGTCCCGCACCGCGGCGAGCTCGAGCGGAACCCGCGCGTCCCCCGCCGGAACGGTGCCCTGCCAGCGGCCCTCCCGGGCGGCATGCCGCAGCCCGGCCAGGATGTCGCGCCGGTCCCCTCCGACGAGGTCCGCGACGTGCCGGCCGACCCACGCGTCCTTCCCCTCGTCGCGCCCGTGCCGGGCCCGCGCCGCATCGGACAGCTCGCGGATCCGCCCTCCGGCGTCCAGCACCCACGTGTCCCCGCCCAGCAGCCCCGCCAGGGTCCGCGCGCAGCGCAGGGCGTGCAGCGTCTCGGTCTCGCCGCGCCGGTCGGTCAGCAGGAGGAGGCTCCCGCCGTCCGGGGCCGCAAGCCGGCGCACCCCGCAGGCGACCGGCTGGCCGGACTGCGCCGCCAGCGGGATCGTCCGCTCCGAAGGCCGGGGGCCATCGGCCCCCGCCGGGATGACGCTCGGGTCGGGCGCCAGGCCGGGGAAGAGCGCCGCCGCCGGGCGCCCCACGACATCCCCGGCGGCGAACCCCAGAAGGCTCTCCGCACCCGCCGACCAGCGGCGGATCGTCCCCCCCGCGTCCAGGGCCACGAGCGCCATTCCGGAGCCTTCCAGGAGCGCGGGAAGCGCCTCGAGGAAGCCCGTGGGGAAGTCCGGGCGAACGGCGTCCGTGGGGTCCAATGTGAGCCTCGCGCGAGAGCACACGAGCGCCCGGCTGCCGCACCGGCCGCCGGACGGTCGCTCATCCTCCATCGGCACCCGCCGGGGTGAACCTGACCGGACCGGTTCCGGGAAGTGCCCCCGACCCACCCGGGCGCCGGACCCGCGGCCCTGGCCCGGGGTGTGGAGATCGGGGCCCCATCGCGCGCCGCGTACGCCCGGACGCGGGAAGCCCCGGGACGGGGGTCCCGGGGCTTCGGGTCGGGCGTGGGGGTCGACTCCGGGTCAGTCCCCCCGCTTGCTCGCCTTCCGCGGGGCCTTCCGCGCGCCGCCGGCGCCGCGGGACGGGGTCTTGGCGGCCTTCTCGCGGACCGGGCGCTCGCGGAGCTTCTCGCCCTTCGGCTTGGGCTCCTTCTTCTTCGGCTTGCCCTTGGGCTTGGCCTCCGCCTCGGCCGCGGCGGCCTCGGCCGCGCGGGCCAGGGCCTTCTCGTCCGGCAGGAGCTCCAGGAGGGACATCTCGGCGTTGTCCCCGGCGCGGAAACCGGTCTTCAGGATGCGGGTGTACCCGCCCTTCCGGTCGGCGAACCGCGGCCCGATGTCGTCGAACAGCTTCTTGAGCACGGCGTTGTCCTGCACCACCCGTCCGGCCATCCGGCGGGCGTGCAGGTCGCCCCGCTTCGCGAACGTGATCACGCGCTCCGCCACCCGCCGGCACTCGCGCGCCTTGGGCAGGGTGGTGGCCACGCGCTCCTCGCGGAGCAGCGACGTGACCATGTTTCGCAGCATGGCACGGCGGTGGGACGACGTGCGCCCCAGCTTGACCGTGCTCCTACGGTGTCTCATCTCGCTCCACTCCGCGCGGCGCCGGCGGGCCGCCGATTCAGACCGGGGTGCCGGTCCTCTCGGCGGTCCTCGTACCGACCCACTTGCTGACGTCCATGCCGAAGTGCAGGTTCATGCCCTGCAGGATCTCCTGGATCTCCTTCAGCGACTTGCGGCCGAAGTTCCGCTGCTTGAGCATCTCCTGCTCCGACTTCTGCACCAGCTCGCCGATCGTCCGGATGTTCGCGGACGTGAGGCAGTTGCTCGAGCGCACGCTGAGCTCCAGCTCGTCCACGGACCGGTTGAGCAGCTCCCGCATCCGGTCGGACTCCTCGTCCATCCCGGTCTCGCGGATGACCTCCGGCTCGAAGTCCACGTTGATGAACAGCGCGATGTGGTCCTTCAGGATCTTCGCGGCGTGTCCCAGCGCGTCCTCCGGACGGATGGACCCGTCCGTCCAGATCTCCAGGTTCAGCTTGTCGTAGTCCGTGCGCTGCCCGACGCGCGTGGCCTCCACGTCGTACCGGACCTTCGTCACGGGGCTGAACACGGAGTCCAGCACGATGGTGCCGAGCGGCTGCTCCTCGAGCCGGTGCCCCTCCGCCTGCACGTACCCGCGGCCGGTGCCCACGCCGATCTCCATCGACAGCTTCGCGCCCTTGTTCACCGTGGCGACGTACTGGTCCGGGTTCAGCAGCTCCACGTCCGGCTCGAACACGAAGTCCGCCGCGGTGACGAGCTTCTCGCCCTCCACCTCGAGGCGGCCCTTGCGGATCTCCTCGCCGTCGTAGCGCAGCTCCATCTGCTTCACGTTCAGCACGATCTCGGTGACGTCCTCGCGGACGCCCCGCACCGTGGTGAACTCGTGCTCCACGCCCTCGATCCGGAGGAACACCGGCGCGGCGCCCTGCAGGCTGGACAGCAGCACGCGGCGCAGCGAGTTGCCGAGCGTGGTGCCGTAGCCCTTCTCCAGCGGCTGCATGGTGAAGCGGGCGTAGCTGGCGGTCGAGGTCGAGCCGTCGGTCTCGAACCCCTTGGGCATGGTCAAAGGTCTCCACTTCATCGTCATGGAGAGTCTCCCTGTCCTTTCGTGCAGGCGCGGCGGCTCCGCGATCTCGACGTGATCTTCTGCCGCCGCCCCGGGGAAGTCGGCCGGCCGGAACGCCCGGCCGGCCCTCGGATGGTCCTCGGTCGTGCTACTTCGAGTAGAGCTCCACGATGAACTGCTCGTTGAGCGGCACGGGAATCTCCTGCCGCGACGGGATCTGCAGCACCGACCCCGACAGGTTCTCCCGGTCCGCGGAGAGCCAGTTCACGACGGACGCCGGGTCCCGCGCGTCCACGGAGGCCTTCACCACGTCCAGGTTCCGGCTGCCCTCGCGCACGCGGATCTTGTCCCCGGCGCGGCACTGGAACGACGCGATGGTGACGACGCGCCCGTTCACGTCGATGTGCCGGTGCCGGACGAGCTGCCGCGCCTGCGCGCGCGACGAGGCCAGCCCGAGCCGGTACACGATGTTGTCCAGCCGCAGCTCCAGCAGGCGCATGATGTTCTCGCCGGTCAGGCCCTTCTGGCGGATGGCCTTCTCGTAGTACCCGCGGAACTGCCGCTCCAGCACGCCGTACGTGCGGCGCGCCTTCTGCTTCTCGCGCAGCTGCGTGCCGTAGTCCGTGGTCTTGCGGCGGAAGTTCTGCCCGTGCTCGCCGGGCGCGTAGTTCCGGCGCTCGATGGCGCACTTCAGCGTCAGGCAGCGCTCCCCCTTCAGGAAGAGCTTCACGCCCTCGCGGCGGCACTGCTTGCACTTCGGATCGATGTTCCTGGCCATGCGTGCCGCTCCCTAGTTCCGCCGCCGCTTCTTCGGCCGGCAACCGTTGTGGGGAATCGGGGTCACGTCGCGGATGGCGGAGATGTCCAGCCCCGCGATCGTGAGCGAACGGATGGCCGCCTCGCGGCCCGCGCCCGGCCCCTTCACCCGCACCTCCACGCGCCGCAGCCCGAGGTCGAGGGCCTCGCGCGCGGCCTTCTCCGCGGCCAGCTGGGCCGCGAACGGCGTGCTCTTGCGGGACCCCTTGAACCCCACCTTGCCGGCGGACGCCCACGAGATCACCTCGCCGCGGCTGTCCGTGAGCGTGATGATGGTGTTGTTGAACGAGCTCTGGACGTGCGCGACGCCCACGGCCTCGACCTTCCGGTCCTTCTTGCGCCGCGGCTTCGCGGTCGGCTTCGCTTCCGCCATTCGGTTCCTCCTACTTCGCCGGCGCCGCGGGCTTCTTGCGCGTCACTCCGGCGCCCTTCTTCGGGCCCTTCCGGATGCGGGCATTCGTGCGCGTCCGCTGCCCGCGGACCGGGAGGCCGCGGCGGTGCCGGAGCCCCCGGTAGCAGCCGATGTCCATCAGCCGCTTGATGTTCATGGCCATCTCGCTCCGCAACGCGCCCTCGACCTTGTAGTGGTTCTCGATCTCGGTGCGCAGCTTCGCGGTGTCGGACTCGGGCAGGTCCTTCGAACGGAGATCCGGGTCGATGCCGGTCCGCTCCAGGATCCGCCTCGCCCGTGTCTGACCGATCCCGTAGATGTAGGTCAGCGCGACCTCCATCCGCTTGTTGGGCGGCAGATCGACTCCGGCGATACGCGGCATTCTCCGGTCTCCTCCTGCGGTGCGCGGCCTACGACCGCGTCACCTGGCGCTGCTTGTGACGGGGATTCGCCTTGCAGATCACGCGGACCACCCCGTGACGCTTCACGACCTTGCACTGGTTGCAGATCTTCCGAACCGCTGTCCGACACTTCACGAGCGAACCCCCCGACGGCTGCTTCCGGACCGCCCTACTTGTACCGGTAGACGATGCGTCCCCGGCTCAGATCGTAGGGAGACAGCTCCACCGTGACCTTGTCCCCCGGCAGGATCTTGATGAAGTTCATCCGCATCTTGCCGGAGATGTGCGCCAGCACCTTGTGCCCGTTCTCGAGCTCCACGCGGAAGCTCGCGTTCGGGAGCGCCTCGGACACGACCCCTTCGACCTGGATTCCCTGTTCCTTCGACATGACTGCCCGGCCTAGGCCGGAAACGCCCCCTCCGTGAGGATCACCGCGCCGTCCTCGGTGACCGCCACCGTGTGCTCGAAATGCGCCGACAGCGAGCCGTCGGACGTGACGACGGTCCACCCGTCGTCGAGCTGGTCCACCTCGTACCCGCCCGCGTTCACCATCGGCTCGATGGCGATGGCCATTCCCGCCTTCAGCAGCGGGCCCTGGCCCGGCTTCCCGAAGTTCGGGACCTGCGGGTCCTCGTGCATCGAGCGCCCGATCCCGTGCCCGACGAGCGAGCGCACGACCGAGAACCCGGCGTTCTCCACGAAGCTCTGGATCGCCCAGGACACGTCCCCGACGCGATTGCCCGGCCGCACTTCCGCGATGCCCGCGTACAGCGCGGACCGCGTCACGGAAAGCAGCCGCTCGGCCTCCTTGGAGACGCGTCCCACCGGGATCGTCTGGGCGGCATCCGAGTAGAATCCCCCAGACTTGACCCCGATGTCCACCCCGATGATGTCCCCGTCCGAAAGCACCCGGTCCCCGGGAATCCCGTGGACCACTTCCTCGTTCACGGAGGCGCACACGGAGGCCGGGAATCCCCGGTACCCCTTGAACGCCGGGGTCCCGCCGTGCTCCCGGATGAACGCCTCCACGGCCCGGTCGATCTCCCGGGTCGTGATCCCCGGCCGGACCAGTTCGCGGGCTTTCCGGTGAGCCCCGGCGACGATGGCCGCCGGCGCCTCCATCTCCCGGACCTCCGCGGGCGACTTCAGCAGGATCATGCCTGGCTCCCCTTCGTCTCCGTGACGTTCCGCACCCGCGCCTGGATGTCGGCGATGGACCCCTCGCCGGCCACCGGCCGGAGCGCGCCCCGTTCCCGGTAGTACGCCACCAGGGGCGAGGTCTGCTCCTCGTACACCCGCAGCCGGTTCCGCACGGTGGCCGCGCCGTCGTCGGCCCGATCCTCCGCGCGCGCCCGCGCCGCGATGCGGTCCACGAGCACCTGCTCGGAGACCTCCAGCTCGATCACGCCCCCGAGCTCCAGCCCCATCCCGTGCAGGAGCTCGGTCAAGGCCTCCGCCTGGCGCAGGTTCCGCGGATACCCGTCCAGGATGGCGCCCCGGGCCGCCGGCCCCTCGAGCGCCTCCCGGACCAGGCCCAGGAGGAGGGGATCCGGAACCAGCTCGCCCTTCTCCATGTAGCCGCGGGCCTTCGCCCCCAGCTCGGTTCCCTCCGCGACCGCCTTGCGGAGCAGTTCCCCCGTGGACACGTGCGGGATCCGCAGGTGCTCCGCGAGGAGCTTCGCCTGGGTGCCCTTCCCGGCCCCCGGCGGTCCGAGGAAGATCCAGATCACGCTACCTCCGGCCGCGCAGGCGCCCCTTCTTCAGGAAGCCGTCGTAGTGCCGCATGAGCAGATGGCTCTCGATCTGCTGCAGCGTGTCGAGCGCCACGCCCACCACGATGAGCAGGCCCGTGCCGCCGAAGAAGAACGGCACCGCCAGCTCGTTGATCAGGACGAACGGGAGGATCGCGATCAGCGCCAGGAAGATGGCCCCCGGCAGCGTGATGTGGGTCAGGATGCGGTCGATGTACTCCGCCGTCCGCTTCCCCGGGCGGATGCCCGGGATGAACCCGCCGTGCTTCTTCATGTTGTCCGCGAGGTCCGTCGGGTTGAACATGATCGCCGTGTAGAAGTAGGCGAAGAAGATGATGATCCCGCCGTACAGCAGGCTGTGCAGCAGCGTCCCGAAGCGGAGGTTCGCCGCGAGCCCCTGGATCACCTCGCTGTTGGGGAAGTACAGCGCCAGCGTGCTCGGGAACATGATGAAGGACTGCGCGAAGATGATGGGGATCACGCCCGCGGTGTTCACGCGGAGCGGGATGTGCGTGTTCTGCCCGCCGTAGACCTTGCGGCCCACGACGCGCCGCGCGTACTGCACCGGGATGCGGCGCTGCCCCTGCGTCACCAGGATCACCGACGCCGTCACCGCCACCATGGCCGCCAGCACGATGAGCAGCGTGAACACGTTCATGCCGCCGGAGGACACGGCCCGGAACGTGTTCAGGGCGTCCGCCGGGTACTCCGCCACGATCCCGATGAAGATGATCAGCGAGATCCCGTTCCCGATGCCGCGCTCCGTGATCTGCTCGCCGAGCCACATCGTGAACACCGTGCCCGCGATGAGCGTGATCACCGTGGTGACCTCGAACATCAGGCCCGGCTGCGGGACCACCGGCATCCCCGACGGCGCCACCAGCCCCTCCAGGAACTTGGCCACGCCCAGCCCCTGGATGAAGCCGAGCAGCACCGTGCCGTAGCGCGTGTACTGGTTGATCTTCCGCCGCCCCGGCTCGCCCTCCTTCTGCAGCTTCTCGAAGTAGGGGACCACGGCGGTGAGCATCTGGAAGATGATGGATGCGGAGATGTACGGCATGATGCCGAGGGCGAAGATGGTGGCCTTCTCCAGGTTGCCGCCCACGAACATGTCGTACAGCCCGAACAGCGAGTCCCGCTGCGCGGCGAAGAACCCGCCGAGCGCCTGGCCGTCGATCCCCGCGGTGGGCACGTGTCCGCCCAGCCGGTAGATGCAGAGCATCCCCAGCGTGAACAGGATCCGCCGCTTGAGCTCCGGGATCCGGAAGATGGCGGCGATCTTCTCGAAGAACATCTACTTCCCGTCCTCGCCCCTCGGGGCATCCGGGCCGTCCCACGCCAGGATCTCCACGCTGCCGCCGGCGGCCTCGATCTTCTTCCGGGCCGTCTCGCTGACCGCGTGCACGCGGACCTTGAACGCCGCGCCGACCTCGCCCTCGCCCAGGACCTTCACCCGGGGCAGGCGGCCGGACACGACGCCCTTCTCCTTCAGGTAGCCGGCGTCGATGACCGCCGACGCGTCGAAGCGCCCGAAGTCCGCCAGGTTCACGACCTGGTAGGCCACGCGGTTCGGGCTCTTGAAGCCGCGCTTCGGGATGCGCCGGTACAGCGGCATCTGCCCGCCCTCGAACCACGGGGCGGAGCCGCCGCCGGCCCGCGAGCTGTGGCCCTTCATGCCGCGGGTGGCGGTCTTGCCGTGCCCGGAGCCGATGCCGCGGCCCACGCGCTTCCGCTTGCGACGGGCCCCCTCGGCCGGCTTCAGGTTGTTGAGCGTGAACATCGTTTCTCCCCCGACCGTCCCGCGGACGGAATCAGCCCTCGATCTCTTCCACGCGCACGAGATGCCGCACCGCGTCGATCATGCCGCGGGTGGACGGCGAGTCCTGCACTTCCACCGGGCGGTTCAACCGCCGGATCCCCAGCGACCGCAGCGTGTCCCGCTGGTACTGCTGGCGGCGGATCGTGCTGCGCACCTGGGTGACCCTCAGACGCTTGCTCATGCGCCGGCCTCTTCCTCGTCGCGGCCCATGAGGTACGACACCGCGATCCCGCGCCGCCGCGCCACGTCCTGGACCGTCTGCAGTCCCTTCAGCGCCCGGATGGTGGCCTTCACCACGTTGTGCGAGTTGCTCGTGCCCAGGCACTTCGTGAGCACGTCCTTGTAGCCCGCGCACTCCAGGATGGGCCGCACCGCGCCGCCGGCGATCACCCCGGTGCCCGGGCTGGCCGGCATGAGCAGCACCCGCCCCGCGCCCGCGCGCCCCAGGACCCGGTGCGGGACCGTGTCGTGGATCATGGCCACGCGGAACATGTTCTTCTTCGCGTTCTCGGTGGCCTTGCGCACGGCCTCCGAGACCTCGTTCGCCTTGCCCAGCCCGGCGCCCACGCGACCCTTCTCGTCGCCGATGGCCACCAGGGCGTTGAAGCTGAACCGCCGCCCGCCCTTCACGACCTTGGCGACGCGGTTGATCTGGATCAGCTTCTCGGTGAACTCCTTCTTCTCCTCCTGGCGATCCCGGCGCTGCCCGCGGCCGCCGCCCTTGCCGCCGCGCCCGCCGCGCTGGCCCCGGCCGCCGCGTCCGCCGCGATCGTCACGCTCCGAGGTGCCGCCCTGCACTCCGACGTCGGTGGCGCTCAAAAGTCCAGGCCTCCCTTCCGGGCCGCATCCGCGACCGCCTTCACGCGGCCGTGGTACAGCCGGCCGCCGCGATCGAACGCGACCTTCGTGATTCCGAGCTCCTTGGCGAGGCGGGCGACCTCGGTCCCCACCGCGACGGAGCGGCGCATCTTCGCGGAGCCCTCGCCGGGCGCCGCCGCCAGCCCCTTGGACGTGCTGGACACCTGCACCAGCGTGCGCCCGCTGACGTCGTCCACGACGACCGCGCGCACGTGCGTGAGGCTCCGCTGCACCGTGAGCCGCGGGCGCTCCGCCGTGCCGCGGAGCTTCGTGCGCACGCGACGGTGCCGCTTCGCGAGCCCCTCCTGCTTCCTCTGCGACTTGTCCTTCATGGCGAAAGCTCCCGTCCGCTTAGCCGGCCGCGGTCTTCCCGGCCTTGCGCCGGATGACCTCGCCCACGTACTTGATGCCCTTGCCCTTGTAGGGCTCCGGGGGCCGCAGGCCGCGGATGTCCGCGGCCACCTGCCCCACGGCCTGCTTGTCGCACCCCTTCACCACGATCCGCGTCTGGTCCGGGACCTCGAAGGAGATCCCGTCCGGCGGGTCGATCAGGTGCGGGTGCGAGTGCCCGATGTTGAGCTGCAGCTTCTTGCCCTTCAGCTCCGCCCGGTACCCGACGCCCACGATGTCCAGGCTCTTGGAGTAGCCCTTGGACACCCCCACGACGGTGGAGTTCACCAGCGTGCGGGCCAGGCCGTGCGCCGGATCGTGCTCCACCGAGTCGATGGCGAGCTTCACGGTGGATCCGTCCACGTTCACCGTCACGCCCTCCGGCAGCGTGACCGCGAGCTCGCCCAGCGGGCCTTTCGCCCGGAACACGCGCTGGTCCACGCCGACGGTGACGCCGGACGGCACGGGGACGGGCAGTTTTCCGATTCGCGACATGGAAGCCTCCCGTCCTACCAGACCGAGCAGAGGATCTCGCCGCCCACCCCGACCGCCTTCGCCTCGCGGCCCGACAGGACCCCGCGCGAGGTGGAGAGGATGGACACGCCCATCCCGCCGAAGACGCGCGGGATGCCGTCCGCGCCGCAGTAGCGGCGCAGCCCCGGCTTCGAGACCCGCTCGATCCCGTTGATCACCGGCTCCTCGTCCGGCGTGTACTTGAGATAGATCCGGATCGTGCCCTGCGGGCCGTCCTCCACGAACTTGTAGTTCGCGATGAACCGCTCCTTGAGCAGGATGCGCGCGATCTCCAGCTTCAGCTTGGACGCCGGCACGTCGACCCGCTTGTGGCGGCCCTGGGCGGCGTTCCGGATCCGAGTCAGCATGTCCGCGATCGGATCGGTCATCGACATTCTCGACAGCTCCTTCCGGCCGAAGGTCTCGCGCCGCCCGGGTTCCCGGGACGGGCGACTCGACGGCTCGAATTCCCCGGACGACCGGCCGGTCGCCCGGCGGCTACCAGCTCGCCTTCACGATTCCCGGAACCTGCCCCATGAGCGCGAGCTCGCGGAAGCAGATCCGGCACATGGCGAAATCCCGCATGTACGCCCGCGGCCGGCCGCAACGCCGGCACCGGTGGTACTTGCGGACCTTGAACTTCGGCGTCCGCCTCGACTTCTGGATCAGCGACTTCTTCGCCAAGGACTTCCTCTCGGTTTCTCCGGAGCCGCCTCCCGCGGCCTCCGGTTCCTGCGAACCCCGCTCCCGGGGCCGCCGCCCTCCCGCCTAGTTCCGGCGGAACGGGAACTCCAGCAGCCTCAGCAGCTCGAGACCCTCCTCGTCCGTGCGCGCGCTCGTGACCAGCGTGATGTTCATCCCGCGGATCTTCGCGACCTTGTCGATGTCGATCTCCGGGAACACGATCTGCTCCCGGATCCCGATGGTGTAGTTCCCGCGGCCGTCGAAGCAGTTCGGCGGCATCCCGCGGAAGTCGCGGATCTGCGGCAGCGTCGTGTTGATCAGCCGGTCGTAGAACTCCCACATCCGCGAGCGCCGCAGCGTGACCGTCACGCCCACCGGCATGCCCTCGCGCAGCTTGAAGTTCGCGATGGACTTCCGGGCGCGGCGGATGGACGGGTGCTGCCCCGTGATGTTCCGCAGCGTCTGCACCGCGTCGTCGAGGAGGTTCGGGCTCGCCTGCGCCTCGCCCACCCCGATGTTCAGCGTGATCTTCTCCAGCTTCGGCGCCTGCATGACGTTCGCGTAGGCGAACCGCTTCACCAGCGCCGGCCGGACCTCCTTGTCGTACCGTTCCTTGAGTCTCGCGTTCATCTCAAGCCTCGTTGTCCGGGAGCGCTTCGCCGCTCCTGCGGGCCACGCGCTGCCGCTTGCCGTCCTGCAGCACGTGGTGCCCCACGCGCGCGGGCTTCCCGTCGGAAGGGTCCACGATCATCACGTTCGAGACGTGGATCGGCGCCTCCCGCTCCATGATCCCGCCCTGCTGGCCGGGCCGGGCGCGGGTGTGGCGCTTCACGAAGTTCACGCCCTCGACGAGGACTCGCTGCTTGTCGGGGAAGACCGCCAGCACCTTCCCCTTCTTGCCCTTGTCGTCGCCGGAGACGACCACCACCTGGTCGAAGCGTCGGATCTTCATCGGGTTCTCCTAGACCACTTCCGGGGCGAGGGAGACGATCTTCATGAACTGCCGCTCGCGCAGTTCGCGCGCGACCGGCCCGAAGATGCGCGTCCCGCGCGGCTCCTTCTGGTCGTTCACCAGCACGGCGGCGTTCTCGTCGAACCGGATGTACGAGCCGTCCGGCCGCCGGATCTCCTTCTTGGTCCGCACGACCACGGCCTTCACCACGTCCCCCTTCTTCACGCCGCTGCCGGGGATGGCGTCCTTCACGGCGAGCACGACCATGTCCCCGATCGACGCGTAGCGCCGCCGCGTGCCGCCGAGCACGCGGATGACCAGGCCGCTCTTCGCGCCGGAGTTGTCGGCGACCTCAACCACGGTTTCCTGCATCACCATGACGCCAGCCCCTTCCGGCTCAGCCCGCCTTGCGGACCGTCTCCACGAACCGCCAGCGCTTCCGCTTGGACAGCGGGCGGGTCTCCACGATGCGCACGACATCCCCCACGGAGCACTCGTTCCTCTCGTCGTGGGCCATGAACTTCCTCGTGCGGTTCACGATCTTGCCGTACCGCGGATGGGGCACGCGCGTGCGCACCGCCACGACGATGGTCTTGTCGGCGCCCGACGTGACGACCTCGCCCACCCGCGTCTTCCGCATGCCTCTGGGATTGTCCATGCCTCGGTCCCTTCCCGGTTACGCGGCGTCCGCGGCCTGCGCCCCGGACTCCTTCTCGCGGATCAGCGTCTTCACGCGCGCGATATCCTTGCGCACCTTCCGGATCCGGAGCGGATCGTCCAGGGGCTGCGTCTGCAGCCGGAACCGGAGATTGAACTGGTCCTCCAGGAGCTGCTCGAGCCGCACCTTCAGCTCGTCCAGCGTCATGGCCCGCAACTGTTCGATCTTCATGCCCTAGCGCTCCATGATCTCGCCGCGCCGGATGAAGCGCGTGCGAATGGGAAGCTTGTGACGCGCCAGGTCCAGCGCGTCGCGCGCGAGCTCCGGGGTCACGCCCTCGAGCTCGAAGAGGATCCGACCCGGCCGGACCACCGCCACCCAGTACTCGGGCGCGCCCTTCCCCTTCCCCATTCGGGTCTCCTGCGGCTTCTTCGTGATGGGCTTGTCCGGGAACATCCGGATCCAGATCTTCCCGCCGCGCTTCACGTGGCGGGTGAGCGCCACGCGCGCGGCCTCGATCTGCCGGCTGGTGATGCGGCCCGGCTCCAGCGCCTGCAGGCCGTACTCCCCGAACGCGACCGTGGAGCCGCGGTACGCGGCGCCGCGGATGCGGCCCTTCATCATCTTCCGGTGCTTGCTGCGCTTCGGCATCAACATGGTCAGGCCGCTCCCCCGCCGGTGGGCCGGCTTCCGGGCATGGCCGCCATGGCGTGGTCCTTCTCCGTGCCGGGCCGGCCGAGGACCTCGCCCTTGAACACCCACACCTTCACGCCGATGGCGCCGTAGGTGGTCCGGCACGTGACCCGCGCGAAGTCGATGTCCGCGCGCAGCGTGTGCAGGGGCACGCGGCCCTCGCGGTAGCTCTCGCGCCGCGCCATCTCGGCGCCGCCGAGGCGGCCGGAGCACTCCACGCGGATGCCGAGGGCGCCGCGGCGCATGGCCGACGTGAGCGCCTTCTTCATCGCCCGCCGGAAGCCCACGCGCTGCGCGAGCTGCCGGGAGATGTGCTCGCCGACCAGGCGCGCATCCACCTCGGGCTTGTCCACCTCGCGGATCTCGATGTAGACGTCCCGCCCGGTGACCTGGGCCAGCTCGTCCCGGATCTGGTCCACCTGCTGCCCCTTGCGGCCGATCACGATGCCGGGGCGGGCGGTGTGGATCTCGATGGTGACCTTCTTGGCCTTCCGCTCGATGACCACCTTCGAGACGCCGGCCTGCGACAGGCGGCGCTCGATGTAGCGGCGGATCATGAGGTCCTCCTCCAGCAGGTTCGCGTAGTCGTGCCCCGCGAACCAGCGGGAGTCCCAGGTCTTCACGATCCCGAGCCTGAGCCCGACGGGATGGGTCTTCTGTCCCATGCTTCCTCCTCGGCCGGTCAGGCCGTCGCCGGGCGCGGCGCCTTGCGCTTGCTGCCCAGGACGATCGTGAGGTGACTGGTGCGCTTCCGGATGCGGTTCGCGCGGCCCTGCGGGCGCGGGCGGAACCGCTTCATCACCGGGCCGCCGTCCACGAACGCGGTCTTCACGTACAGCTCGTCGACGCTGACGCGCGGCGCGGCCGCCGCCTCCGCCTCGTCGCCCGTGAACAGCGCGTTCGCGACCGCCGACCGCAGCAGCTTCTCCACCATGGGCGACGCCTTCTTGCGCGTGCCCTGCAGGATCACGAGCGCGTCCTCCACGCTCCTCCCGCGGATGAGATCCACCACCAGCCGCGCCTTGCGCGGGCTGATGCGGACGAACCTGGCCTTCGCCGTGGCCTGAACCATCTCGACTCCTCCGCGCCTACGGCTTCTTCGGCGGCGCCTTCGGAGCCGCCGCGGCCTTGTCGGCCTTGCCCGAGTGACCGCGGAACGTGCGCGTGGGGGCGAACTCGCCGAGCTTGTGCCCCACCATGTTCTCGGTCACGTAGATCGGAATGAACTTGTTGCCGTTGTGCACGGCGAGCGTGTGCCCCACGAACTCCGGGGTCACGGTGGAGCGGCGCGCCCACGTCTTGATGACGCGCTTGTCCCCCGAGCGGTTCATCCCCTCGATGCGCCTCAGGAGGCTGTCCACCACGTACGGGCCCTTCTTGAGGGAGCGGGACATCCTACTTCCTCCTCTTCACGATCAGCGCGTCGGACGCCTTCTTCGCGCGCCGGGTCTTGTAGCCCTTCGACGGCTGGCCCCAGGGCGAGCACGGATGCCGCCCGCCGGAGGACTTGCCCTCGCCGCCGCCCATGGGATGGTCGATCGGGTTCATCGCCACGCCGCGCACGAACGGCCGCCAACCCAGCCAGCGGTTCCGGCCGGCCTTGCCGATGGAGATGTTCTGCGCCTCCTCGTTGCCCACCTGGCCGATCGTGGCGTAGCACGCGGCCGGGACCTTGCGCACCTCGCCCGAGGGGAGGCGCAGGAGGATCAGGCTGCCCTCCTTGGCCATGACCTGCGCGAACGTGCCCGCGCCGCGCGCGATCTTCGCGCCCTGCCCGGGCCGCATCTCGATGGCGTGCACCACCGTGCCCAGCTGCACCTTGGACAGCGGCATCGCGTTCCCGGTGCGCAGCTCCGCGTCCGGCCCGGACACCACGGTGTCCCCGACCGCCAGGCCGAGCGGGGCGATGATGTACCGCTTCTCGCCGTCCGCGTAGCCCAGCAGCGCGATGCGCGCGTTCCGGTTCGGGTCGTACTCCACCGTGAGCACCCGCGCGGGAATGCCGTGCTTGTCGCGGCGGAAGTCGATCCGGCGGTACATGCGCTTGTGGCCGCCGCCGCGGTGCCGCGCCGTCACGTGCCCGTGGTGGTTCCGCCCGCCCTTCTTGCGCAGCGGCTCCAGCAGGGACTTCTCCGGCGTGGAGGCGGTGATCTCCGCGAAATCCGACGTCGTGTAGTACCGCCGCGCGGCGGTATACGGCTTGTGCTTCTTGAGCGCCATTACCCCAATCCCTCGTGTCCGCTTCGGGCCACGCCTGCATCCATCGGCCAACGGGTTCGGAAATCCCGAGTTCTCGGGCGCTTTCGGAACCGTTCCGGGTCACTCCCCCCGGGTCGGGGGTGATACCCGTCGCGGCACGGACACTGCCACGGATGCGGCGGCTCTCTGTCGTACTCGACCTGCGTCGTGCGACCTGCTCCCCGGCGCGGCGCCGAGCCCCCGAGCGGACTACATCTGCTCGTAGAGGTCGATCACCTGACCCTCCCGGAGGGTCACCAGGGCCTTCTTCCAGTCCGCGCGCTTGCCCTCATGGGCGCCCATGCGCCGGTTCTTCCCGGCCACGGTCATCGTGCGGACGTTCTCCACCTTCACGTCGAAGCGGCGTTCCACCGCCTCCCTGATCTGCAGCTTGTTCGCCTCGCGGGCCACCTCGAAGGCGTACTCGCGGCGCGTCTCGCGCGCGATCGTGGCCTTCTCCGTGAGCAGCGGGCGCTTCAGCACCGAACGCTGATCCATCAGCCCAGCACCTCCGCCAGCTCGGCCAGCGCGTCCTTCGTGATCAGGACGCGGTCCGCGGCCACCACGGTGTAGGTGTTCACGTCCCGCGCGGGCATGGCGATCACGTTGGGGATGTTCCGCGTGGAGAGCGCGATCTCGTCCGTGAGATCCTTCACGAGGATCAGCACCTTGTCCGCCGCCAGCTCCATGCGGTTCAGCATGTCCTGCACCGGCTTCGTCTTGATCTCCTTCGGATCGAAGGAGTCCAGCACCAGCACGCGGTCCGCCTTCGCGCGGTCCGACAGCGCGGAGCGCAGCGCCGCCCGGCGGGCCTTCTTCGGCAGCCGGTAACGGTGGTCCCGCGGCTTCGGGCCGTGGATGATGCCGCCGCCGACCCAGAGCGGGCTGCGCCACGTGCCGGCGCGCGCGCGCCCCGTGCCCTTCTGGCGCCACGGCTTGGAGTTCGACCGCGAGATATCCGCGCGCGTCTTCGTGCGCACCGTGCCGAGCCGCTGGTTCGCCTGGAAGTTCACGACCGCCTCCCACACGAGGTGGGCATTCGGCTCGATCCCGAACAGGCCGTCCGGCAGGTCCACGGAACCGGTCTTGTCGCCGCCGGCATTGTAGGTCACAGCCTTCGCCATCTCGATGCTCCTAGGCCGCCTTGTGCCGCGGCACGCGGACGCCCTTCTTCGTCTTCGTGATCCAGACCTCGCCGTTCACGGGGCCGGGCACCGCACCCCGGACCAGCAGGTACCGGTTCTCGCCGTCCACGCGCACCAGTTCCAGGTTCCGCAGGGTGACGCGATCCATGCCCAGGTGCCCCGCCATCTTCTTGCCGCGGAACACGCGCGAGGGATCCGCGCACTGCCCGATGGAGCCGGGCTCGCGCTTGCTCATGCCGCCGTGGCTCATGTCGCCGCGGGCGAAGCCGTGCCGCTTGATGGTGCCGGCGAAGCCGCGCCCCTTCGACGTACCGCGCACGTCCACCCGCTCGCCCGCGGTGAAGATCTCCTCCACCTTGATCTCCTGCCCGGGCGCGAAGCCCTCGGCGGAGGGCACGCGGAACTCCGTGAGCCGCCGCATGGCGGGAAGCCCTGCCTTCTTCAGGTGGCCGAGCCGCGGCTTCGTGCAGCGCCGCTCCTTCGTGGGGAAGCAGGCGACCTGCACGGCCGCGTAGCCGTCCTTGTCGGGCGTCCGGACCTGCGAGACGCGGACCGGCTCGGCCTCGATGATGGTCACAGGGACAACGCGGCCG
Organism: uncultured Gemmatimonadota bacterium; assembly: GCA_964471155.1. GTDB lineage: Bacteria > ARS69 > ARS69 > ARS69 > ARS69 > CAYYFX01. Next base: position 88,721 of record CAYYFX010000004.1, read on the forward strand.
TCCTCCGCGAAGACCTGCGTCATGCCCTTCTTGCGGCCGAGGAATCCCTGAATCATGACGTCAGACCTTGATCTCGATGTCGACGCCCGCAGGCAGGTCCAGACGCTGCAGGGCGTCCACCGTCTGCGGGGTCGAATTGTGGATGTCAATCAGGCGCTTGTGGATGCGCCGCTCGAACTGCTCCCGCGACTTCTTGTCCACGTGCGGAGAGCGGTTCACGGTGTAGATGGTCTTCTTCGTGGGAAGCGGCACGGGGCCCGCGATCCGCGCCCCGGTCCGCTCCGCGGTGCGGACGATCTCCGCCGCGGAACGGTCCAGGATGACGTGATCGTAGGCGCGAAGCCGGATCCGGATTCTGGGCGTGCCGACCATGCTTCCTCCGCTACTCCACGATCTCGGTGACGACGCCGGCGCCGACCGTGCGGCCGCCCTCGCGGATGGCGAAGCGAAGCTCCTTCTCCATCGCGATCGGCTGCACCAGCGCCACTTCCATCGTGACGTTGTCCCCCGGCATCACCATCTCCGTCCCGGAGGGCAGCGTCACCGAACCCGTCACGTCCGTCGTCCGGAAATAGAACTGCGGACGGTAGTTGTTGAAGAACGGCGTGTGACGGCCGCCCTCCTCCTTCGTCAGGATGTACACCTCGCCCTTGAACTTCGTGTGCGGCTTCACCGAGCCCGGAGCCGCCAGAACCATCCCGCGCTCCAGCTCCTCCTTCTCGATCCCGCGCAGCAGAAGACCCACGTTGTCGCCCGCCTGGCCCTGGTCCAGCAGCTTGCGGAACATCTCGACACCCGTCACCACCGTGTCCTTCGTCTCCCGCAGACCGATCCGCTCCACCTTGTCCCCCACGTGCACGATCCCGCGCTCGATCCGACCCGTCCCCACCGTCCCCCGGCCCGTGATCGAGAACACGTCCTCCACCGGCATCAGGAACGGCTTGTCCTTCGGACGCTCCGGCATCGGCACGTACTCGTCCAGCGCCTTGACCAGATCGAAAATGCACTGCGCCGCCGCCGCATCCGACGGGTTCTCCCCCGCCTTCAACGCGCTCCCCCGGATGATCGGGATGTCGTCCCCGGGGAACTCGTACTTCGACAACAGCTCCCGGACCTCCAGCTCCACCAGGTCCAGAAGCTCCGGATCGTCCACCATGTCCACCTTGTTCATGAACACCACGATGCACGGAACACCCACCTGACGCGCCAGCAGGATGTGCTCCCGCGTCTGCGGCATCGGGCCGTCCGACGCGCTCACCACCAGGATCGCGCCGTCCATCTGCGCCGCGCCCGTGATCATGTTCTTCACGTAGTCCGCGT
>CAYYFX010000005.1:0-76076 GCA_964471155.1 uncultured Gemmatimonadota bacterium
CCCGGTACCCCTCTCGCGGGCCTCTGCGCGCGAACGCACCGCGCCCTTCGGGCGCGTGGCGTGCGTGCTCGAACGCCCGCGACAGGGGCACCGCGGCACCCGGCCCGTCCGGCACCGCGCCGCGCAGCGCATCGGACCGCTGGCATCCGACCGCTCACCGCCCCGGCTTGTGCATCGGAGGGCGGGACGTTAGCTTCCGGATCTCCACGTTCGGATCCGGAGCGCCGTCATCGAGACCATCCGTTCGCTGTACCCCTGGCTGCGGCCGTATCGGCGGCGACTGCTGATCGGCAGCGGCGCCGTCGTGCTCACGAACGCGTTCGCGTCCGTGAGCCCCCTGCTGCTCAAGCGCGGCATCGACGCGCTGCAGGGTGGCGGCGGGCTGGACGCGGTGCGGCTGTGGGCGCTGCTGCTGGTCGGCGCGGCGGCGGCGGACGGGGTGTTCCGGTACGTGCTGCGGAAGACGTGGATCGGCGTCTCCCGGGATGTGGAGTACGACCTCCGCCGGCGCCTGTTCGGGCACGTGCAGCGGCTGCCCATGAGCTACCTCGGCCGGTTCGACGCCGGGGACCTCATGGCGCGCATCACCAACGACCTCAACGCCGTGCGGATGGCGCTGGGGCCGGGGCTGATGTACGCGGTGAACACGGCCGTGGTCCTGGCCTTCGCGCTGGCGCTCATGCTGCGCATCTCCCCGCACCTCACGCTCGTCGCGCTCGCCCCGCTGCCGCTGATCTCGGTGACCGTGCTGTTCGTCATGCGGCTCGTGCACGACCGGGCCACGCGCGTCCAGGAGGGCTTCGCGTCGCTCACGACCGTCGCGCGGGAGAGCCTGGAGGGCATCCGCGTGGTGAAGGCCTTCCACCGCGAGGACGGCCAGCTCGCGGCGTTCGAGCGCGTGAGCCGGGACTACTCCGAACGGAACCTCGCGCTCGCGCGCGTCCAGCGCCTGTTCCACCCGGCCATGGCGCTGTTCGGGGGCGCGGCCGCCGTGCTCGTGCTCTGGCGCGGCGGGACGATGGTCATGCACGACGCCATCACGCTGGGGTCCTTCGTGGCGTTCAGCGCCTACCTCGCCCTCCTGTTGTGGCCGATGGCGGCGCTGGGCTGGACCTTCGACCTCTTCCAGCGGGGCCGGGCCTCGTGGGCGCGGCTGCAGGAGCTGCTCGGCGCGGACACGGAGCCGTTCGCCGCCGGCGGCGCGGCGCCCGCCGGCGACGGCGAGATCCGCTTCGAGGGGGTCCGCCTGGCGCGCGACGGCCGGGAGGTCCTCCACGGGGTCGACCTCGTCGTGCCGGCCGGCAGCCTCACCGCGCTCGTCGGTCCCACCGGCTCCGGGAAGTCGTCGCTCGTCCGCCTGCTCGCGCGGCTGGAGGCGCCCACGTCCGGGCGCATCCTCCTGGACGGCGTGCCCCTCGAGGAGTGGGACCTCGCGGCGCTGCGCGGCGCGCTGGCCTTCGTGCCGCAGGACGCCTTCCTGTTCTCGGCGTCCATCGAGGGCAACGTCGCCCTCGGCCACGACGGCACGCCGCGCGACGCCGTGATCGACGCGGCGCGCATCGCCCACCTGGTGGACGAGGTGGAGACGTTCCAGGAGGGCTGGGAGACGATCGTCGGCGACCGCGGCATCACGCTCTCCGGCGGCCAGCGCCAGCGCGCCACGCTCGCCCGCGCCCTGGTCCGGCCGGCGCGCGTGCTCGTCCTGGACGACGCGTTCGCCGCGATGGACGTCCGCACGGAGGAGGGGATCCTGGACCGCATCGCGCCGGCGCTGCGGGAGCGCACGGTGCTGCTCGTGTCCCACCGCCTCAGCACGATCCGGCGGGCGGACCGCATCCTGTACCTGGAGCGGGGCCGCATCCTGGAGGAGGGCACGCACGACGAGCTCGTCCGGAAGGGCGGGCGCTACGCGACGTACATCCGCCGGCAGCGCCTGCTGGAGCGGCTGGCGAAGGACGATCCCGTCGCCGGCGCCGGCGCGGAGGACGCGGCGTGAGCGGGCGCGCACGGGAGAGCCACTCCCGGGACGTGGCGCTCTCGCGGCGCTTCCTGCGCTACGTGCGCCCGCACTGGCCGAGCCTGGGCGGCGCGCTCCTGCTGCTGTTCGCCACGGGCGCGCTGGAACTGGCCGGTCCCTACCTCACGAAGATCGCCATCGACGAGGGGATCGCCGCCGGCGACACGGGGCGGCTGGCGCGGACCTGCCTCCTCTTCCTCCTCGTGCTCGCCGCGGAGTTCGGCTGCGGCTACTTCCAGGACCTGCTCATGGTCCGCACCGGCCAGTCCGTGATGCGGGACCTCCGCCGCGACGTCTTCGCCCACATCCAGCGCATGGGCGTGGGCTGGTTCGACCGCAACCCGTCCGGCCGCGTGGTCACCCGGGTCACGTCGGACGTGGAGACGCTGAACGAGCTGCTGACGTCCGGGCTCGTCACCATCCTGGCCGACGTGGTGACCCTCGCCGGCATCACGGCCGTCCTCCTCTGGATGAACGCGTCCCTCGCCGGCCTCGTGTTCATGATCCTCCCCTTCCTGGTGATCGCGTCGCTCGTGTTCCGGGACCGCGCCCGCCGCGGGTTCCGCGAGACCCGCGAGCAGGTCGCGCAGATGTCGGGCTTCCTGCAGGAGACGCTGTCCGGCATGGAGGTCGTGAAGCTGTTCGGCCGCGAGGCGGACAACGACCGCCGCTTCGACCGCCACAACGCCGGCTGCCGCGACGCCTGGATCGACACGATCGAGGCCTTCGCCGTGTTCTTCCCGCTCGTGCAGCTCATGCTGTCCATCGCGCTGGCCGCGGTGCTGTGGGGCGGCGGCGTGCGCATCGTGGACGGCTCCCTGACGTTCGGGGAACTGGTGGCCTTCCTGCAGTACGTGCAGCGGTTCTTCGTGCCGCTGCGGGACCTCTCCGAGAAGTACAACGTGCTGCAGGGGGCGCTGGCGGCGGCCGAGCGCATCTTCGGCATCCTGGACACGGAGGCGGCGGAGGACTTCGCGAAGCGCCGCGCGCTGGCGCCGGTGCGCGCGCTGCGCGGCGACGTGACCTTCGAGAACGTCTCCTTCCACTACGTGGACGGCGAGCCCGTGCTGCGCGACGTGTCGTTCCGCGTGCGCCCGGGCGAGCGGGTGGCGCTGGTGGGGGCCACCGGCGCCGGCAAGAGCACGGTCCTGTCGCTGCTGCTCGGGTTCCATGCGCCCACGTCGGGCCGGATCCTGGTGGACGGGCAGGACCTCGCGGGGCTGGATCCGCGCAGCGTGCGCGCGCGCGTGGGGACCGTGTCGCAGGACGTGTTCCTGTTCTCCGGCGACGTGGACTTCAACGTGCGCCTCGGCGACGAGACGATCCCGGAGGAGGCGGTCGCGCGGGCGCTGCAGGCGTCGCGCGCGGCGCACTTCGTGGAGCGCCTTCCCGCCGGGCGGGCGGAGCGCCTGGGCGAGCGCGGGCGGAACCTGTCGCAGGGCGAACGGCAGCTCCTGTCGTTCGCCCGCGCCCTCGCGCGCGACCCCGACGTGCTGCTGCTGGACGAGGCCACGGCGTCCGTGGACTCCGAGACCGAGGGACTCGTCCAGGAGGCGCTGGGCGAGCTCCTGGCGGGCCGTACCTGCCTCGTGGTGGCCCACCGCCTCTCCACGGTGCTGGACGCGGACCGGATCCTGGTGCTGCACCGGGGCGAGCTCGTGGAGCAGGGCACGCACGCGGAGCTGGTCCGCGCGGGCGGGCTGTACGCGCGGCTGGTGGAGATCCAGTTCGGGGCGGATGAGGCCGCGGCCTGATCCGGACGGGCGAACGGGCCGGCCTCCCGTCCGGAGACCGGCCCGCCCGACGACCCGCCGTGCGGCGGGGGCTTCCTAGTCGACCACCACGACCTTGCGGGTGGCCACGCGATCCGTGTCCGCGACCCGGACGAAGTACACGCCGCCCGTCACGTCCCGGGTGGACCAGGTGACGGTCTCTGCCGTCGTCGTGCCGAGGTCCTGGACCAGCCGGCCGGCGATGTCGTGCACCGTGACGCGCCGCGGCGTGGACGGCGACGGGCCCGCCATGCGGATGGCCGCCACGCGCGTCCCGCGGTCGAGCGACACGGCCACCTCCAGCGCGCGCGTCGCCGCGGCGTCGGGACCGTTGCTCGGCGCCTCCTTCCACGTCGGATCCGGCTGCATCGAGATCGTGTTCCGCGAGTTCAGCGAGAACACGTGGATGACCGGCTTCCGGCGCCCCTCGTCGCCGTAGCGCTCCGTCACGTACAGGTACCCGTGCTCCGCGTCGTAGGCCACGCCGCCGGTGTGGATCTCGTACGTGCTCTCCGGCGCGATCATGTAGGGCGTGTAGTCCCAGGCGAGGTACGGCTGGATGTCCCAGGTCGTGAGCTGCCCGTTCATCACGCGCGCCATGTCGTCCGGGGAGTAGAACAGCATCAGGTTCCGGAAGTAGGACGCGTAGTACCCGCGGTTGGAGCCGCCGTAGCCGTTGGCCTCGCAGCCGCCCGGCCAGGTGGCGCACTCCTCCGGGGTGGTGCCGTCGGCCCAGCCGTACCAGCAGTCCCCGAACCCGCGCGTGCCCACGATGACCGCCGCGGACCGCTCGCCGTCGTCCAGCCAGGCCGCACCGTTCCAGGCGTCCGCCCAGCAGTGGTCGTCCACGCCGTCCTCGAGATCCAGGTCCTTGTAGTGCACCAGCAGGTCGGCGGTGAGCTCGGTCCCGGCCGGCGGCGGGTTGCCGTCCTGCCACGGACCGTAGGCCACGATCGCCGGCCCGGTGGCCACCTGCCCCTCCCGGTGCCGCCCGCACGCGAGCCGCTTGCCGCCCACGTGCTCGTTGGCCCAGTCCTCCGGGATCGCGAACACGTACTCGTTCGTGTTCAGGCAATCCACCTGGTCGTCCGTGCCCACGTACCACGGGCCGGCCGGCTGCGGGTTCGACAGGTCCAGGTTGATCCAGCCATGCGTGGTCCGGCGGTTGTACTGGTAGTGCTTGCCGAAGCTGATGTGCAGCTTCGCGGAGCTCATGCCGGGCTGCGCCGGCAGGTACTCGATGCCCTTCAACAGGTCGTCCGAGGAGCCCAGACCGCCGAGGATCCGCGTGGGATGCTGGATGATCTGCGCCACCGGGAGATCGTCGATGTCCACGGAGCGCACCGGCGCCGGGATCGAGATCTCGTACATCGGCGTCACCCAGTCGTGGCCCACGCCGAACAGCGAACCGGGGAAGCCGTCGGCGGCGCCGCCCGGATCACCCGCCGGGTAGTACGCCTCGATCCCCTTGCACCAGGAGAACAGGTCCGTCCACTGGCCCTCCAGCGTCTCCCCCTCCGTGGGGAGCCGGAAGGCCCCGAGGTACTCGATGTCATCCTCCCGAACGAGCCGCTCCGCCGCCGCCGGAGCGGCCAGCACCATCGCGTGACACCACGCGACACCCGCCACCCACCGCATCACCTTGAGCATGGAAACCCCTCTTCGAACGCTGGATGCACACGCCTAGCCGGCGTACCGCGCCCCGTCGGGGGCGGAGGGCGGCACGCGGGCGCTGCTTGGATTGACCTCCGAAGGGAGGTCGCGGCGGGTAATGCAAGAAGAGGTCCCGAAGACGACCCGGAACCCCGCTGTTCGCGGAGGCGCGTCGACGGCCGGCAAGGACGGTCACGGAACCCGCTTCACTCGCTACTCGAATCGTCCGGGTGCAAGTGCTTGTCCCGGGCCACACACGGTGCGCTCCGGCGCCGGTGTTCCGCGGGGACGCTCCGTCCTGTTCGTGCACTGCGCAGCGCCGTTCCTCGCCGGCACAGCAGGCGCACGGCGCGGGCGGGATCGCGGCTCCTCGTGCGGGCGCCGCTGCCATCGGTAAATCTTGCGGGCGAAGTGAAAACTTGGGAGAAGGAGCGCGCGCGCGAACGCGCGAGTGCGCACGCCGTGCGCAGCGGTCGGCCCGGTTCGCCGCGGGGGAGGATGTGACCCGTTCCAGTCTCGTCGTGTTCGCGAAGGTGCCGCGCGCCGGCTCGGTGAAGACGCGCCTCGTGCCGCCGCTCACCGCGGACCAGGCCGCGGCGCTCGCCGCGGCATTCCTCGACGACCTCGCCGAGCGGCTTCCCGGCGCCGCGCACCGGCTCGTGCTCGCGCTGCCCGGCTCCCCCACCGCCGCCGACGCCGAGGCGTGCGCGCGCTGGACCGCGCGCGGCTTCGCGCTCGCGGCGCAAGAGGACGGCGATCTCGGGGCGCGCCTCGCCCGCGTGATCGCGCGGGAGTTCGCCGGGGATCACGGGCCGGTGGCCGTGCTCGGGTCGGACCACCCGCACGTTCCGCTGCGTGCGGTGCGCGGCGCGCTGGCCGCGGCGGGCCGCGGCGGCGCGGCGTGGATCAGGACGGCCGATGGGGGGTTTGCACTGCTGGCGCTGCCCCGCCCCATCCCGGAGCTGTTCCGGGAGGTGCCGTGGAGCACCGCGGGCGTGGCCGGGGCCGTGCTCGCGAATGCGGCCGCCGCCGGGGTGTCGCTCGAGGACTTCGGCCCCACCTTCGACCTCGACACGGCCGCGGACCTCGAGCGCCTGCTTGCGGAGCCGGCGCACTCGCGCGAATGTCCCGCCACGTGGCGGCTGCTGTCGGGGTTCGGGCCGCTCCGGGACGCGAGGAGAGGTGGACATGGCTGAGGGACGGCGGGTCGGGAAGTGGGTCCGGGTGCTGGTCGCGCTGGTCGTGCTGGTCGCCGGCGCCGCGTTCGCCCTGCGCATGGTCTTCACGGAGGAGCGGCTGCGCGCGGAGCTGGAGAACGCCGGCACGAAGGCGCTCGGCACGGACGTGACCCTGGAGAGCGCGAAGCTCTCGCTGCTGCCGCCGTCCGTGGTGCTGGGCGGCCTGCGCGTGGCCGGCGTCGCCGAGGGGGACCCGCCGCTGCTCACGCTCGCGCACGGCCGCGCGCGGCTGGAGCTGGGACCCCTGTTCGGCGGGCGCGTGGTGGTGAGCCGGCTCCGCTTCGAGTCGCCGCACGTCGCGCTGCGCCGCGACGTGAACGGTGTCGCGCTGCCCGCGGCGCTCGCGCCCCCGGCGGACGCGACCGGCGCTCCCGCGCGCGGCGGCGCCGGCGGACGCGGAGCCGCGGACGCGGTGATCGAGCGTCTCGAGATCGCGGACGGCACGCTGGACCTGACCGGGGCGGATCCGGCGCAGTCGGTCACCGTGCGGGGCATCGACCTGGCCGCGCGGCTCGCGCTGACGGAGGGCGGCGACCGGCTCCGCACGGACGGCACGCTGGAGCTCGCGAAGCTCGATCTCGCCGCGCTGGCCGCGTACCGCGAGACGATGGACCGGCTGTCCCCCCGCGTGGAGTTCGCGCTGGACTACCACAAGGCCGAGGGGACGCTGGACCTGCCGGGCGTCCGGCTGGTGGCCGGCCCGATGGACCTCTCGGGGCAAGGCCGCCTCGAGGGATTGCCGGACGCGCCGCGCATCCGGTTCGACATCGAACCGTCCACCGTGCAGCTCGAGGAGCTCCTGCCGCTGATCCCTCCGGCGCTCGTGCCTCCGGGGCGCACCCCGCGGGCGCAGGGCCCGGTGCAGCTCGCCGCGCACGTGGAGGGTCCGCTCGCGGAACCGGATGCACCGCCCTCCGTCCTGCTCTCCCTCGGGTTCGGCGGCGCCGATCTCGGCATGGAGGGCTTCGCGCTCGGGCTCACGGACGTGCGCGGCGACGTCGCGGTCGCCGACACGGCGGTGACGCTGCGCGACCTGACGGCGTCGCTCGGCGACGGGTCGTTCGCGGTGGACGGGCGCATCGCCGGCCCCGCCGCGCCGGACTCGGGCGCGATGGACCTGCACGTCACGTCCGCGCTGGACCTCGCGCTGCTCGGGCAGGCGGGGTTCGTTCCCGAAGGCACCGAGGTGGCCGGGCGGCTGGACGCGGACGTGCGCGTCGTCACGCCGGGTGCCGATCCGCAGCAGGCGCGCCTGGCCGGGACCGTGACGCTGGCGGACGGCCGGATGACCTCGCCGGACCTCGCGGTGCCGCTCCGGGACCTGGCCGCGCGCGTGGAACTGGACGGTTCGTCCGCCATCCTGCACGAGGTATCCGGCGCGCTCGGGAGCAGCGTGTTCCGCGGCGAGGGCCGCGTGGACGACGTGCTCGCGAAGGAGCCGCGCATCACGCTCCGCGGCACGTCGCCGCGGCTGGACCTCGCGGAGCTGGCCCCGGCCGACTCGCTCGCCGCGGGGTCGGCCGCCGGGAACGGCGCCGCCGCCGGGAGCGGGCCGGACTCCCTCCCCGCCCTGATCCCGCCGCTCGCGCCGATCCGCGCGCACCTGGAGCTGACCGTGGACTCGCTCCTGGCCCCGGAGACCGCGTTCTCGGGCACGGTGCTGCGGGCGGACCTGGCGAACGGCCAGGCGGATGTGGACGCGCGCGTCGCGGGCGCGTCCTTCGGCCAGGGCGGCGTGACGCTCACGAGCCTCACGGGCGAGGGCGTGATCCGGGACGGGCGCTTCACCGGGACCTTCCGTGCCCCGGGCGGCGAGGCGTACAAGCTCCCGCTGGGCGCCGTGGACGGCCGGATCGACGTGACCGGGCGGACCGTCACGGTGGACGACGTGTCGGCGGCGCTCTTCTCGGGGAGCGTGGAAGGCGGCGCCGTCGTCGACCTCGCCGACCCGCGCGCCCCGGAGTTCACGATCGATTCCGCGGCGCGGGGGCTGGAGGCGAACGACCTCGTCTCCGCGCTCACGCCGGCCGACGGCGTGCTGCACGGCACGCTGGACCTGCAGTCGCACTTCACGGGCCGGGGCGTCGAGCCGGCGGCGATCGCGCAGAGCCTCGTGGCCGAGGGCGTGTTCAACGCCGCGGGAGGGCGCCTGGCGCACGGGCCGCACACGCAGGCGCTCTGGAACGCGTTGAAGCTGGACGAGAGGAAGGCGATCGACTTCCGCGCGCTGGCGGCGCCCTTCTCGATCCGCGGCGGCAAGCTGAACACGGAGAACCTGCGCATCGAGAGCACCGACGCGATCTGGCAGGCGAACGGCGCGATCGGCTTCGACGGCGTGATGGACTACACGGTGCAGGTGGAGCTCGGCGATGCGCTGGCCGGGGAGTTCCGCCGGCGGGCCGGCGGGGAGATCGCGAAGCTCCTCGCGGGGGACTCCGGGAAGATCACCCTGGACCTGCACCTGTCGGGCCCGGCCACGGGTCCGCAGGTGTCCCTGGACACGTCGAAGCTCGCCGAGCGCATGCGCCGGAACGCGGCCGGGCAGCTTCAGAAGGAGCTGGAGTCGGCGAAGGACAAGCTGCTGCAGAATCTCGGGGTCGGCGCCGCGGGGGACAGCACGACCGCGGGCGCGGACTCCGCCCAGGCGCCGCCTCCGAAGCTGGAGGACGCGCTCAAGGGACTGCTGAAGCGGAAGTGACGCGCCGCGGGGCGACCCGGGTGCCGACCTCGGACCGGGAGATCAGTCCATGACGTCGGACGGCGTCTCGAGCTGCCGGCGGATCTGGTCGCCGAGCCAGCCGAGATCGGTGGCGGTCCCCGGCACGACCATCTCGTACTCCTCGCGCGCGCGGTGGAACCACGTCTCCGCGCGGCGGCGGCGGTTCAGCCGCCGGTGCAGGTCGCCCACGAGGTAGGCCACGGTGGCGCGCTGCTCCTGGTCGCGGCACTCGCCCACCTCCAGCGCCTCCTCGTACCGGCGCACGGCCTCGCGCTGGTACAGCCGCTCCTTCTCGCGGTTCTCCCGTGCGCGCGCCAGCCACGACGCGCGGAGGAACGCGTCCGCGACCTCGAGCGAGCTGCGGTCCTCCCACTCGTAGATCAGCGCCAGGAACTCGTACCGGAAGAACGGGGCGTGCGTGCGGCCGAGATCGCGGATGCGCGGTGTGAGGAATTTGCGGATCTTCCGGATCACGGGCTCGGTGAGTCCGTCGCGGAAGTCCGCCTCCGTGCCGGCGAAGCCGCACTCGCGACAGGCGTGCACGGAGTGCTCCAGGGGATCCTCGCCCCAGAACTGCGGCCGGAAGTCCGAGTCCGCCCGGAAGCTGCCGCATGCCTCCGGAAGCCCGACCGTGATGCGATTCTCGCAGACCGGGCAGACCCGGATCCCTTCGAGTCGTGTCTTCATCGTCCTCCCACCCTCGGTGCCCGGGCCGACACGACCCGAAGTCTGACCCAGGAATCGGCGCACGGAGGTGGGAACTGAAGTCCAGAACTGCCGTAACTTATTGCGCTTCAACGCGTTGCAAAGCATGGCCGGGCTTGGCGCCGGGGCTTGTTCCTTGAGGCACAAGGCGGTTCCCTCGGCGAAGCTAGCGTTCGGCTGACCGTTCACCGGATTCGCCGTGCGGGTCCTAATGAGGACTTGCGCGTCTTGTTTCCCGGATGCCCGGGAATCGCGGGCGGCTCCGTCCCGCGCGCGGAACGGCGGCGCACCGCGCGGGTTGCACGGGAGCCGCGACGCGGATTGACACCGCCCGGGACCGCAGGCACCTTCAGCGCCCCGCCGGCCACGACGATACGACCGGAACGAGAGCCCGCACGGGAGGCCCGCTTGCGCACGCAGGACACCGGCCGCGCCAGGTTCGCGATGTTCGCGGCCCTCTGGACCCTGATCCTCGCCCCCGCGTTGTGCACGGCCGGCGTGCTCGCGCACCTGTGCCCGTGCGAGGACGAGGTGGCGTGCGAGCACGAGTCCGAGTGCGGCGCCGACCCGTGCAGCGAGCTGGCCATGCGCCAGCCGGACGGATCGATGGACGCGGACCTCGTGGTGTCCCACGCCGCCGTGCCCGCGGCGTTCGTCCTGTTCGTGCCCCCGCCGCCGGCGCCACCGTGCGGACCGCCGCACCGGCCGCGCGCCGCGCCGCCGTACCCGCCCGGGGACCTCCCGCTCCGGATCTGATCCCGTTCCTGACGTCTCCCCGCGCGCGGCGCCCGGCGTCGCGCGTCGTCGGACCGTCGGCCGGCCGCACGGCCGTCCGGGGTCGCCTCATCCGTCAGGAGCCTCACCATGCCCGAACCGCGACGCCACGCGTGGCTCGCGCTCGTGCCGCTCGCGCTCGTCGCGGCCGGCGCGGCGCCGCCCGTGCGCGACGAGCTGCGTCTGGAGGACGCCGTCGCGCTCGCCCTGGAGCACCACCCCGCGCTCGCCGCGGCCGCCCGCGCGCAGGAGGCGCAGGCGGCCGAAGCCCGGCAGGCCGGACGCCGTCCGAACCCGGAGCTGGCCGTCTCGCTCGAGAACGTCGCCGGCACCGGCCCTCTCTCCGGTCTCGATGCCGCCGAGACCACGGTGGAGGTCTCGCAGGCCTTCGAGCTCGGCGGCAAGCGCTCGTCCCGCGTGCGCGTCGCCCGCCTCGCGGAGGACGCGGCCGCCCTGGAGCGCGAGGCGATCCGCCGCTCGGTCCGCGCCGAGGCGACCCTCGCGTTCGTCGAGGCCCTCGCGGCGCAGGAACGCGTCGCCCTCGCGGACACGCTCGTGACGGTGTCCGATGCGGTGCTCGACGCGGTCGCGCAGCGCGTGCGCGCGGGCGGCATCTCGGCCGTCGTGGATCGCAGGGCCCGCGTGGCGCTCGAGGCCGACCGCGTCACGCGGGCGCACGCGGCGCGCACGCTGGACGCCGCCCGCGCGCGACTCGCCGCCGCCTGCGGCGGGACGGAACCGCGGTTCGCCCGGGTCACCGGCGATCTCGCGCGCCTCGCCGGCGTGCCTTCGCCCGAGCGGCTCGCGGAGCGGCTCGCCGCCGCGCCGGATCTCGCGGTGCTCGCCCTGGAAGCGCAGCGGGAACGCGCCGCGGCCGCGGCCGCCCGCGCGACGGGAGCCCCGGACCTCACGCTCTCGGGCGGCGTGCGCCGCTTCGCCGAGGGCGACGACACGGCGTTCCTCGTGGGCCTGGGCCTGCCCCTCCCGCTCTTCGACCGGAACCGCGACGCGGCCGACGCCGCCGAACGGCGCGCGCAGGCCGCCGAGGCGCGCCGGGCGCAGGCGCTCGCGACGCTCCACGCGGAGCTGATCGGGGAGCACGCCGAGCTCGATGCCTCCGCCGAGGAGGCCGTGGCGCTCGCCGAACGGATCCTGCCGGAGGCGGCCGCCGCGTTCGACGAGTCCGCGGATGCCTACCGGCAGGGACGGCTCCGCCTCACCGACGTCCTGGACGCGAAGCGCACGCTGTTCGAGCTGCGCGCACGGTACGTGGATGTCCTCGCCCGCCATCACGCCGCGGCCGCCCGACTGGAACGGCTCGCCGGCGCCCCCGAAGACGAGAACGCGTCGCCGGACGCGGAGGGTCGCTGACATGCTCCGATGGATCGCCCTGCTCGCCGCCGCCGGCCTCGCCGCCGCGTCGGCCCAGCCGCCGCCCGACCACGACCACGATGCCGACCACGACGGGCACGATCACGCCCCCGCCGCCGGCGCCGCCGCGCCGCCGGCCGCGGCCGGGGATGCGCACGACGGCCACGACCACGAGGCCGGCCGGCCCGGGGACGACCACGGGGACGACCACGGCGCCGTGCATCTCGGCGCGCGCGAGCGCGAGGAGTTCGGGATCGAGGTGGCGGTCGCGGGGCCGGACACGATCGAGACCTGGCTGGCCCTGCCCGGCGAGATCCGCCCGAACGACGACCGCCTCGCCCACATCGTGCCGCGATTCTCCGGGATCGCCACCGAGGTGCGCGCGCACGTCGGCGACCATGTCCGCGAGGGCGAGGTCCTCGCCATCGTGGAGGGCGACGAGAGCCTCTCCCCCTTCGAGGTCCGCACGATGATCGGCGGCACGGTGATCGGGAAGCACATCTCGCTCGGCGAGGCCGTCTCCCGCGACCGCGACGCCTTCGTCATCGCGGACCTCTCCACCGTGTGGGCGGATCTCACCGTGTACCCGCGCGACCTCGCGCGGATCCGCGTCGGCGCGCCGGTGCGCATGTTCGTGGGCCACGAGCCCACGGGAACGGTGGAGCGCATCCGGTACGTGACCCCGGTGGTGGACGAGGTCACCCGCACCGCCACCGCGCGACTCGTCCTGCCGAATCCCGACGGCGCGTGGCGCCCCGGGATGTTCGTGACCGGGCGCGTCCTGACCGGCCGGCACGCCGTGCCGGTGGCGGTCCCGCGCACGGCGCTGCACACGCACGAGGCGCGGCTCGTGGTCTTCGTGGAGGAGGACGGGGCCTTCCGTCCGCGTCCCGTGCGCCCCGGCCGGGAGGGCACCGAGCTCGTGGAGCTGGCCGGGGGGCTGTCCCCCGGCGAGCGGTACGTGATCCGCGGCGGCTTCACGATCAAGGCGGAGCTCGGAAAGGAGTCGTTCGGTCATGGCCACGCGCACTGAGGACGGCACGTTCCTCGAGCGCGTGATCGCGCTCGGACTGTCCAACCGGCTGCTCTTCACGGTGCTCGCGCTGCTGGTGATGGCCGGCGGGGTGTGGTCCTACCTCCGTCTTCCGGTGGACGCGTTCCCCGACGTCTCCCCGAACCTCGTCCAGGTGTTCACGGTCACCGAGGGTCTCGCCCCGGAGGAGATCGAGAAGTTCGTGACGTATCCCGTCGAGGCCGCCATGACCGGACTCCCGGGCGTGGAGCGCGTGCGCTCCGTGTCGAACTTCGGGCTCTCGGTGGTGAACGTGTACTTCGAGGACCGCATGGACATCTGGTTCGCGCGGCAGCTCGTGGGTGAGCGCCTGCAGGAGGCGCGCGCGGCCATCCCGGAGGGCTTCGGCGAGCCGGAGATGGGCCCCATTTCCACCGGGATGGGCCTGGTGCTCTTCTACTACCTGGAGGACACGACCGGACGGCTCTCCCTCGAGGAGCTCCGCAGCCTGCAGGACTGGGTCGTGAAGTTCCACCTGCAGACGGTCCCCGGCGTCACCGAGGTCCTCGGCATCGGGGGCTTCGAGCGCCAGTTCCACGTGGTCGTGCACCCCGAGGAGTTGCTGCGCTTCCGCGTCACGCTGGGCGAGGTCATCGACCGGATCCGCGCGAACAACCTCAACGTCGGCGCGCAGTTCCTGGAGCGCAACGGCGAGGAGCTCGTGGTCCGTTCCGTGGGGCTCGCCACCTCGCTCGAGGATCTCGGCTCCATCGTGGTCCGCACGGACGCGGGCCGGCCGGTGTACCTGCGCGAGGTGGCCGACGTGCAGGCCGGCGGCGCCCTCCGGCGCGGGCTGCAGACCCGCAACGGCGCCGGCGAGGTCGTGGCCGCCATGGTGGTGAAGCTCTTCGGCACGAACTCCTCGTCGGTCATCGCGCGCGTGGAGGAGCGCCTGGAACGCATCAACGCCACGCTCCCCGGGGGCGTCCGGGTGGTCCCCTACTACGAGCAGAAGAGCCTCGTGGAGGCCGCCGTCCGCACCGTGGGCGACGCGCTGCTGCAGGGGATCGGGCTCGTCGTGGTCGTCCTGCTCGCGTTCATGGGCGGCGTGCGGCCGAGCCTCGTGGTGGCGTTCGCCATCCCGTTCTCCGTCCTGTTCGCGTTCCTGTTCATGCGACCGCTGGGCCTGTCCGCGAACCTGATGTCGCTCGGCGGGCTGGCGATCGCGATCGGCATGCTCGTGGACGGCACGATCGTCATGGTGGAGAACGTGGACCGGCACCTGCGCACGGCGCCGCCGGACGAGTCGCGCATGCACGTGGTGGCGCGCGCCTGCCGCGAGGTGGCGCGTCCCATCCTGTTCGCCATCTCCATCATCATCCTCGTGTTCCTGCCGCTGTTCACGCTGCAGGGGGTCGAGGGCAAGACCTTCCGGCCGCTGGCCTACACGGTGGCGCTGGCCATGGCCGGCTCGCTGGTGTTCGCGCTCGCCGTCGCGCCGCTCCTCGCGGACCTGCTCATGCGGCGACCCCGCGGATCGGGCGGCGCGCCGCGGGAGGCGGCGGTCGTGCGCGGGCTGCTGGGGGTGTACCGGCCCCTCGTGGCGTTCTTCGTGCGGCGGCGCGCGGCGGCGGTGCTCCTCGCCATCGGCCTGCTCGCGGTCGGCGCCGCCGTGCTGCCGCGGCTCGGGTCGGAGTTCGCGCCGCGGCTGCGCGAGGGGACCATCGTGGTGCGCCTCACCATGGCGCCCTCCATCTCGCTGGAGGAGAGCCGCCGGACCACGCTCATCGTGGAGCGGCGGCTGCTGGAGGTCCCGGAGGTCGAGGAGGTGGTCTCCCGCATCGGTCGCGGCGAGATCGGCGCGCACACGGATCCCGTGAACAGCGCCGAGATGTTCGTGCGGCTCGACGCGGACGTGGATCGGCCGCAGGACGAGATCGAGGGCATCCTCCGGGAGAAGCTGGAGGGGCTGCCCGGGGTGAACGTCACGCTGACCCAGCCCATCGAGGCCACCGTGGACGAGCTGCTGGAAGGCGTGCGGGCGGAGCTGGCGATCAAGATCTTCGGCGAGGACCTGGACGCGCTGCGCGCCTCCGCGGAGGAGGTGGCGGACGTCGTGCGCGAGGTCCGCGGCGCCGAGGACGTGCAGGTGGACCAGGTCTCGGGAACGCCGCAGCTCCTGATCCGCGTGGACCGCGAGGCCATCGCGCGCTTCGGGCTGAACGTGGCGGACGTGCAGGAGCTCCTGCACGCGTCCGTCGGCGGCGAGGTGGCCGGCGAGGTGTTCGAAGGCGTCCGCCGCCTCCCCATCCTGGTCCGCTACGAGCCCGACGCCCGCGAGACCGCGGAGGCGATCCGCCGACTGCTCGTCACGACGCCGGACGGCGGCACCGTGCCGCTCGAGGACCTGGCCACGGTGGAGGAGATCGTGGGCCCGCGGCAGATCACGCGCGAGGACAACCAGCGCTTCATCACGATCCAGTGCAACGTGGTGGGCCGCGACATCGGCACCTTCGTGGAGGAGGCGAGCGCGGCCATCGCGGACGGCGTGGACCTGCCGCCCGGGTACCTCGTCACCTGGGGCGGGCAGTTCCGCCTGCAGCAGGAGGCGAACCGGCGCTTCGCCGTGGTGGTGCCGGCCACGCTGCTGCTCATCTTCCTGCTGCTGTTCGGCAGCTTCGGCTCCGTGCGCAGCTCCGTCCTCATCCTGCTGAACATCCCGCTCGCGCTCGTGGGCGGCGTGGTCGCGCTGTGGATGTCCGGGCAGAACCTGTCCGTGCCGGCATCCGTGGGGTTCATCGCGCTGTTCGGGATCGCGCTGGAGAACGGCATGGTGCTGGTCACCTACCTCAACCAGCTCGTGCAGGACGGCATGGACATGGACGAGGCATCCGTGGACGGCGCGTGCCTCCGGCTCCGGCCCGTGCTCATGACGGCGGTCACCACGGCGCTGGGCCTGATCCCGCTGCTGGCCTCGCACGGGACGGGGAGCGAGGTGCAACGACCGCTGGCCACGGTGGTCGTGGGCGGGCTCGTCTCCTCCACCGTGCTCACGCTGCTCGTGCTGCCGGCGGTGTTCCGGTGGTTCGCGCCGTCGCGGTGATCCGCGCGTTCGCGAGGCCGCCTCGGGTCGTATGGAAGGAGGGCCCCGAGCACCGCGCCGCGGCCCGCGTGGCCGGTGGCGCGCTCCGCCGGGATCCGGGCGGAGCACGCCCCGGGGGTGATCCGTGGGGGCCTTCCTCCAGTTTGCCGGCGAGAAGGGACTCGCCGGACAGTCCACCGATCCACGCCACATCGGCTGGATCCACGTCGCCTCGTTCCACCTCGTGCCGGGCCGCTCCGGTCCCGCCGTCCGCGGTGGCGCGTACGTTCCGTCCTCCCTGCGCGTGACCACGCCGGACGTCCTGCCAGTGCCGGTGCTCCGATCGGCGTCCGCCGCGGGGCGCGCCTTCGAGCGCGTCGTGCTCGAGGTGACCAAGGAACGCCGCATGACCGTGCGGCTCCACATGGCCGGGGTCTACGTCGACGCACTGCAGTGGGCCGGCGACCTCACGCAGTTCACGCTCGAGTGCCGGAGTCTGCGGTTCGAGGCTGCGGAGGGTGCCGAGGCGAAACCGGCAAGCGGGGCGCGTTCCTGGGCGCTGACGCCGGGAATGTGACCCGGGCCGGACCATCCGGCCGCCCGCCGCCGCGGACGTGGTGCCCCCGGGGTGACTCGAACACCCGGCCCGCGGTTTAGGAAACCGCTGCTCTGTCCAGCTGAGCTACGGGGGCGCAGGACCCACGTGTAAGGCCGCAGGAGCATACCGGATCCACCCCGGACCATCCATCCGGAACTCCTGCTGCGAGACGCGTCTCCCCCGACCGGGCCAGCCACCGGCTCCCGCAGCTCCGCAGTGTGGCGCAACTCCGGCAACGTGATCACGGCCAACGGGCCGGTGACGTACGCCGCAACGCTGCCGAACACCCAGCCCGATCACGCCCTCTCGAGGTCCGCCAGCGACTCGCCGGAGAGCGCGGCCAACCCCGCCAGACCGCGCCCCGACGCCTCGGCCAGACGCGCCGCCGCCGCCTGCACTGCGGGGTCGCTCCGGCGGGACGGCGGGACGCGCGCCGGATTCAACGCGCAGCCGTTCGCCCAGGCCGCGATGTCGGGCTCCGCACCGTACCGTCGGGCCG
Organism: uncultured Gemmatimonadota bacterium; assembly: GCA_964471155.1. GTDB lineage: Bacteria > ARS69 > ARS69 > ARS69 > ARS69 > CAYYFX01. Next base: position 17,441 of record CAYYFX010000005.1, read on the forward strand.
CGACCGATCCCCGGACGATCATCCGCGCCCAGCTGGCCGGATCATCCGGCAGCGTGTTCGGCAGGCACAGACGATTCCGCTCCCGGTCGTCCTCGCGGGTGGCGGCCACGTATCCGGCGAGCGCGGCGCAGAAGCACGGGAAGCCGGCCCGGATCGTCTGGAGCCGGATCCGATCCGGCCCGAACACCGGAACCAGCGGCGGGTACTGCAGCCCGGACGCGGCGCAGTGCACGACGAGCGAACCGGGAGTCAGCGCGACGGTCCCGCGATCGAGCACCATCTCGCGGCCCGTCACGCGCCGGATCCGGCCGAGCCGGACGACCCGTTCGATGCCGCGGAGCAGCTCCAGCTCCCACGCGCCCAGGGTCGGGGTCTTGGCCATCGTGGGGAGCACGCCGTCGTCGAGGCGGAGCATGATGCCGGCCGCCTCGAGCCGGAGGAACAGGTCATCCAGCGATGCCGCCTCGGCGCCGGCCTCCAGGATGTCCGCGGCCATCCCGAGACCCACAGCCGGGTCGGGCTGCACCACCGCGCGATTCAGCATCCACGGATCCCGCGGGCGCACCCAGACGATGCGGTCCGGCGGCACGCCGTTCTGCAGGAGCCATACGATCGCGTCGGTCGCCGTCTTCCCGGAACCGACGATCACGAAGTCGCTCGGCGCCGCCGCCGACCGCACGAGCTCGTGGACCGGCACGACGTGGGCGTCCGCGGCCACGTCGAACGGCGCGGGCGTCGTGGCCGGGATGGTCGGCGACAGGTACGCGGCGTCGACGATGCCGCGCCGCACCGTCACGCGCACCGTGTCCCCCGACACTCGCGACGTCACGAGGTGCGATGACCCGTCGGCGCGGTAGTCGCATCCCCCGAGAAACGCGACGCGGCCGGACCCGAGGAAGCGGCGTTCCAGGATGTCCTGGTAGTACGCCAGGATCTCGGACGGACGCGCCCGTTCGTGCAGACCCGCCTCCGGACCGCCCGCCTGCACCGCCCCGGTGCCCAGCACCGTGGAGGCGACGCCGTAGAACATGGACGCCTGGTGGAGCCGGACGAACGGGTACGCGTCCTGCCAGTGCCCGCCCGGGCCATGGCGGCGATCGACGAGCGTGACGTGCACGTCCGCGTGGCCGATGAGCGCGTCGGTGAACGCCATGCCCATGGCGCCCGCCCCGACGACCAGATAGTCCGTTTCGAGGGATCGACTCGCTTCGATGTCAGGCCTCGCGCCCGCGGCGCGCGCGGGGTTGCCGGGAACGGGACGCGCAGTCTAGGGGCCACCCCGGACCGGTGCAACCGGCCAGGACGGGGCACGTTCCCGCGCGATCGACCGCGGATCGGCCGCCTCAGCCGCCGCCGTGCCGCTCCCGCAGCGCGCGCGCCGCGGCCGCCATGCTCGCGGTCTTCGCGCGCGCCGTGTCGTGGTCGTTCACGCACCGGTCCGCGAAGCACCCGAAGCCGCAATCCGGGTTGAGGAACACGCGCTCCGGCGCGAAGTGGCGCAGCGCCTCCTCCACGCGGGCCACGATGCCGTCGGGGCGCTCCACCTCGGCGGTGCGCGGGTTGACCACGCCCAGCCCGATCTCGAAGTCCGCGAGCCCCGCGCCCACGATCGCGATCTCCCCCGCGCGCGGCGTGGCGTGCTCCAGGACGAACTGGTCCACGTGCATCCGCCGGAACGCGGGCACGAGCGGAGCGTAGTCCCCCGTCAGCAGAACGCCCTCGTCCCGGCTCCAGTTGCCGCGGCACACGTGCAGCCCGGTGCGCGGGAACGACCCGCCGCCGCGCCGCTGCCGCGCCCCGTCCACGATGCGGTTCAGCAGGTCCGCCGCGTACTCCAGCTCCGTACCCGCGTCCCGGCGGGTCGCCAGCGTGGCTCACATGAAGGTGCGGCGACCGCTCTCCTGAGACATCACGATCTCGGTCAGGACCGGCTCGTCGAACTGGACGAAGTCGCACCCCTCCTCCGCCAGCTCCACCAGCTCGTCCTGCAGGATACGCACGATGTCCTCGCCCATCGCCGCCTTGTCGGCGTAGGCGCGGCTCGACAGCGGGCCGACCCACATCGCGCGCGTGAGCAGGTACGGACCCGGCAGCGTCACCTTCACCGGCTTCGCCGTCAGTTTCCGGACGAACCGAAGATCCTCCACGGCGAGCGGCTCCCGGCGCGACAGCGGCGCCACGCACGTGGGATTGCGGATGGCGGACGCGGGGACGTCCAGGGTGGCCAGCATCTCCTCGAAGCCGGCCTTGTCCTCCACGGTGTCCAGCAGCTCCGCCAGCGAGAACAGCCTCGCTCCCGAGAGCTTCTCCGTCACGAACGAGTAGAAGTTGTCCCGGCGCAGCTCGCCATCCACCACGAGGTCGGCCCCCGCCTCCTCCTGCGCGCGGACGCACCGCTCGACCTCCCGGTCCGCGACGCGCGTGAACTCCTCCCGCGAGATCCGCCCTTGCCGCCGGTCGCGCAGCGCCCGCAGCAGCTCGGGGGATCTCGGCCAGCTCCCCACCTGGGTCACGTCGAACATCGCGCGCTCCTCTCGAGTCCCGATTCCGGGAGTCCAACGGGCTCACACGATCGCGAGCTTCGTCTCCAATGCCGTCGCCCGGCCCAGCGTCACCGCCACCGGGGACCGCTCCACCGTGCGCTCCCACGCGGCCCGTACCGCCGCCTCGTCGTCCATCGTCGTCGCGAAGCACCGCACCTGCACGCGCACGAGCCCCGCGTCCCCCTCCCCGAGCCCCAGGTGCGCCAGCGGGTTCCCGAGCTGCCCGCGCACGGTCAGCTCCACGTCGTCGACCGCCAGCCCCGCCCGCGCGACCTCCGAGGCGAACCCCGTGGCCAGCGCCGTCCCCAGGGAGCCGAGCAGCAGCTCCACCGACGACGGATGCCGGTCGGCCTCCTCGAAGCTGGCCGGCTGCCCGGCCACGAACGAGAAGTTCCGGCAGTACGCCGTGCTCTCCAGGGGCCCGGACGCGCGCACGCGCAGCCGCCACTCGTACGATCGCGCCTTCGCCTTGTCCGCTTCCAGCGCGGCGGCCTCCGCGTGCGCCTTCTCGCCGGCCCCGCGACGCACGAAGTAGCGGGTGGTCCCGGGCGGGTGCCCGGGACCGACCCCTTCGAGCGCGCCGAGGTACTCGTGCCCGACCATCCGGCACCAGGGCGGGAGATCCCCGCCCACGGTCGGCTCGCGGGAGCGCATCTCCAGGACCCCGCCCTCGGGAACCTGCAGCATGTTCTCCCGGATCAGGAGCACGAGCCCGGATCCGCAGTCCAGGTCCCCGCCGTCGAACACCCGGTCCACCGGCAGCGCGGCGAGGTCGTCGTTCCCGGCCACGTCAGTACGACACGCAGGGCGCCCCGTCCGAGAGGAACTCCACCAGCGCCGCGCCCCCCGCCGGCGTGGCCCCCTCGATCAGGTCGCTCGCCTCCAGCCCGCGCTTCTTCAGGCACGGCGTGCACGCCAGGATCGTCCCGCCGCCCGCGACGAACTTGTCCACCAGCTCCTTCAGCGGCGCGAACGGCGCCCCGGCGTTGATCTTCCCGTACTCGGTCCGCGCGGCCGCGTACACGCCGTCGGCCGACAGGAAGACCATGGTCTCCTTCTCGCTGCCGAGCGCCGCGTTCGCGACCACGAACCCGACCGTGGCTTTGTCCTCGTCCGACTTGCTCTGGGTGATCGAGACGCACAGACGGTTGCTCATCGCACGCGTTCCTTTCCGTGGTCCTCCCGGACCACTGCGAGGTAGTACGGAGGGGCGGCCGCGACGCAGCGGTGCCCGGTGACCCGGCACCAGGCCGGGATCTCCACGGGCGCCCCCTCGTCCTTCGCGAGGATCGCGACGCGGGTCCCGGCCGGCAGCGGCCGGAAGAAGGCGCGGAGATCGAGGAGCAGCTCGCCGCATCCCGTTTCCCCGCCGTCGAAGCGCCGGTCGGCACGCCAGTCCGCCGGGAGCGCGTCCCAGGGGTCTTCCCGCGTGCCGGTCCGCCGCTCCGCCATGTCAGAGCGAAAACCCATCGTAGGTGGCGCCGATCATCAGCGCCCACTCCTGGACGTTGCCGCCGTTCCGCTGCACGTCGCGGTACAACGTGAGCGGCACGTCCACGGACAACGTCACGGGCGTCGCCGGCGCGTACGACAGCCCCGGCCCCGCCGCGAGGATCACGCCGGCCCGGCGGAACCCGTCCGACTCGCCGAACAGGTCGTCGAAGGGGATCCACGCGAGATCCACGTTCGCGCGCGCGGTGAGACGGCTCAACGCGCCGAGGCCCGTGCTCAGCGGCGTGGCGAGGCTCAGGCGGCCCGTCACCTGGTCGGCGTCCGAGTTCTTCTCCCAACCGCTCCCCGTGAGCTGGTTGCGGAAGTTCTCCACCGTCGTGTTGGCCGGCGCGAAGATGTAGCGCGTGGAGAACGCGAAGCCCCAGCGCGTGCCGAAGGGCCGGCTGCCGCCGACCTCCACGATGCCGGCGAGGTTCCCCGTGCCGGCCTGCGCGGCCAGGTCCTGCGTCACCTCGCTGCCGTTCTGCGCGCGGAACGTCTCGTCCGACGAGCCGGTCGGCAGGCGAACGCCGGCGCCCACGCGCAGGCTCATGCCGTAGGGATCGCTCCTCAGCCACCGGCTGCCGACGACGCGGACGTCGCCGAGGCCGCTGGCCTCCATCGTCCCCTTCACGCCGCCGAACTCGCGGGCCTGCTCCGTGTGCACGATCGGGATCTCGACCGCGAACGAGAGCGCGTGCGCCGCGTCGTACACGAGGCTGAACGTGTTGTCGAAGCCCATCGTGGACGGCGCCACCGTCTCCTCGGTCTGCCCGGGGCCGTCCTGCCGCTCGGTGCCGACGTAGTAGTGGTCCGTGTCCGAGTAGATCAGCGAGTACCCGATGCGCAGGGTGCCCGGCCGGTGCGACAGGAACTGCTCCCCCACGGGGAGCGAGATGGGCACGCAGCCGCAGCCGCCGGCATTCGACGGCGCCGGCACGAACCCCGCGGGGAGCGCGAGGAGCAGGACCGCGAACTTCTTCATGGAAGGTCCCTTTCCTTGGACTCGTGAATGACGATCAATCGACCGATCGATCACAAGCGGCAGGGACCACGGCGCGGAACCGGCGGGTGGAGCGGTCGGATCAGTGCCGGTTCACGCGAAATCGACGCAGGCAACCTGCCGCAGGATGCGACAGGCCTCAGGTGAAGGGCAGGCGCACCCGCACGGGGCCGCGCAGCAGACGCTTCAACGTCGACACCTCGAGAGGACTTGCCCGGCCGGCGCGCCCGTGACGCGCCCGGGAGTTGCCGGGGACGACACGAGCAGTCTAGCGGCCGCCCGGAACCGGTGCAACCCGGCCGGACGTGGTACGTTCCCGGCCGATGCCATCCGCACGCCCCGATATCCTCGTCCCGGTCCTGGCCGGGACGCTGGCCGCGCTGATCGCCGTCCCCTCGAGCGCGGCGCCGGCGCGGGACGCCGTCCGCGTGTTCGCCGCGGCGAGCCTGACCGAGGTCGTGGAGCGCCTCGCCGAGGCGTTCGACGACGGTCCCGTCGCCACCGCCTTCGGCAGCTCCAGCGCGCTGGCCCGGCAGATCCGCGACGGCGCCCCGGCCGACGTCTTCCTGTCCGCCAGCCCGGAGTGGATCGAGTACCTGCGCGAGGCGGATGCGCTCGACGGCGAGGCCATCGTGCTGGCCCACAACCGCCTCGTCTGCATCGCGCCGCGCGGATCCTCCCTGGCCGGCCGCGGCATCCGCGACTCCGCGACCCTGCTGGGCGCGCTCACGGAGGACGAGCGGATCGCCGTGGCGGACGAGGGCGTCCCCGCCGGCGAGTACGCCCGGCACGCCCTGGCCCACGTCGACCTCCTCGACGAGTTCACCCCTCGACTCGTGGGGCAGCCGGACGTGCGCGCCGTTCTCGCGGCGGTGGAGCGCGGCGAACTGGAGGCCGGCTTCGTGTACTCCACCGACGCACGCGTGGCGGACGTGGACGTGCTCTTCGCGTTCGACCCCGCCTCGCACCCGCCGATCGAGTACCGGGCCGCGGTGATCCGCGGCGCGCCGCACCGGGACGCCGCCCGCCGTTTCCTGGCGTTCCTCCGCGCGGACGCCGCCCGGGACATCCTCTCCGCCGCGGGCTTCGCCGTGCCCGGGAACTCCGAGTGAGCGACGCCGAGCGCGAGATCATCCTCCTGTCCGTGCGCGTGGCCGCGCTCGCGGTCGGCGTCAGCCTCGTGCCCGGGGTCCTCGCGGGGTGGCTCCTCGCCCGCTGGCGGCACCCCCTGCGCGCGGCCGCGCAGGGCTTCGTGATGCTGCCGCTGGTCCTGCCGCCGGTGGTCACGGGGTATCTGCTGCTCCTCCTGCTCGGGCGGAGCCGCCCGCTCGGGCAGGCGTGGCACGCGCTGACCGGCGGACACATCGCCTACACGACCGGCGCCTGCGTCATCGCCGCGGCGGTCGTGGGGTTCCCGCTCCTCGTCGAGGCGATCCGGCTGTCCATGCACGCCGTCGACCCGCGGCTCGAGCAGGTGTCGCGCAGCCTGGGCCGCGGGCGGATCGACACCTTCCTCCGCGTGACGCTCCCGCTGGCCATGCCCGGCGTCCTCGCGGGCGCGGTGCTCTCGTTCGCGCGCGCGCTCGGCGAGTTCGGCGCCACGATCGTCCTCGCCGGCAACATCGCCGGCGAGACGCGCACGATCCCGGTGGCCGTGTACACGCTCCTGAACGTGCGCGACGGCGAGGCCGCGGCCGTTCGCCTCGTCGCGGTGAGCGTGGCGCTGGCATTCGGCGCGCTGCTCGGCTCCTTCCATCTCGCGTCCCGGCCACGGCGGCCATGATGCTCGACCTGCGCATCGCGCAGCGCTTCCGCACATTCGCCCTGGACGTCTCCCTGGCGTCCGACGGGCCGGTGCTCGGCGTCTTCGGCCCGTCCGGCAGTGGGAAGACCACGCTGCTGCACGCGGTGGCGGGGCTGACGCGACCGGCCGGCGCCCGCGTCGTCACCGGCGGCGACGATCTCGCGCCGCTGCCGCCCGAGCGCCGCGGCACCGCGCTGGTCACGCAGGACGCGCTTCTCTTCCCGAACCGCACCGTGCGCGGGAACCTCGCGTACGCGCCCGGCGCGGCGGCGCGCCTGGAGTCCGACGCCGGCCGGCGCGTCCTGGAGGTGCTGCGCCTCGGGCCGCTCCTCGAGCGCGGCACCGCCGCGCTCTCCGGCGGCGAACGCCAGCGCGTCGCGCTCGGGCGCGCGCTCCTGGCCGCGCCGCGCCTCCTGCTCCTCGACGAGCCCACGAGCGCCCTGGACGCGGAGCTGTCGCGCGACGTCCTCGCGCTGCTCCGGTCGGTGAAGCGGGAGCTGCGCGTGCCCATGATCTTCGTGACGCACCGCGCGGCCGAGCTCGTGGCCTTCGCCGACGACTGCGCGGTGCTGGACGCGGGCCGCGTGGTCGCGCAGGGACCGCCGATCGAGGTGCTGAAACGCCCGCGCACGCTCGGCGTCGCCGCGCTCGTGGGCGTGGACAACCTGCTGCGCCTTCCGGTCCTGGGCCACGACGAGGCCGGCGGCGTCACCCTGCTCGACCTCGGCGACGGCCTCGCCCTCGCCGCGCCCTGGTGCGACGCCCCCGAAGGCTCGCCCGTGGACCTGGGCGTCTACGCGGACGAGATCCTCCTCGCGCGCGACGCCCCCGCCGGACTCTCCGCGCGCAACGTGCTCCCCGGCGCGGTGCGCGCGCTGGATGCCGTGGGTCGCGAGGTGCTGGTGACCGTGGCGGTCGGCGGCGTCGCGTTGCGGGTGCGCATCACGCCGTCCGCCGCGCGGGATCTGGATCTCTCCGAAGGCACGCCCGTGGCCGCGATCGTCAAGACCGCGTCCATCCACCTCCTCCGCTGACCCCCGGGCTCACCCGCCCGCGCGCGCCGCCAGGTCCGCGAGCAGTTCCTGCGCGCGGGCCGCCTCGGCCGGATCCGGGTCGGCGCCGAGGAACGCGCGCAGCGCGGCGACGGCCTCGTCGTTCCGTCCCAGACGCGACAGGATCACGGCGCGCGAGACGTGCGCGGCCGCCAGCGTCGGATCCGCGGCGATCGCCCGCTCCGCCTCGGCCAGCGCCGCCGCGGGATCGCCCGCGAGATCCAGGAGGATCGCGTGCTCGTGCCGGAGCGCGGCATCCCCCGGCATCGCCGCGAGCGCCCGCGCCGCTTCCGCGCGCGCCGCCGCCACGCGCCCCGCGCGCCGCAGCAGCTCGATGCGCGCGAGGCGCGCCGCGTACATGCCCGGCTCCTCCGCCAGCGCCCGGTCGATCCAGCGCAGCGCGCGCACCGGCTCGCCGCGCGCCCGCTCCGCCTCCGCCACGAGCAGGTACGACACGACCCAGGGCCTCGCGGGAATGCCGAAGGGATTCGCATGCGCCACCGCGGTGAAGGCGACCGCGACCGCCGCCGCCGTCCCCGCCGCGCGCCACGACCGCGCGCGCGCCGCCCGCACGAGCGCCGCCGCGCCCGCGCCGCCCAGCGCCACGACGAGCGGCGCCGCGGGCACGCGGAAGCGGTCGTTCACGAAGAACGCGAGCATCGCGAGCAGCGTGATCCCGGCCGCCGCCGCGAGCCACCGCACGCTCCGGTCGCGTCGGCGGAGCCACACGCCCGCCGCCGCCAGGGGCAGCCACACGCCCCAGCCCGGCCCGCGCAGGAGCGGGATCTCCTCGCGGAACAGGGCGAGGTCGTGGTTGTTCGGGATCTCGCGGGCCGCGAACGCGAGGACCGCCTTCCGGCCGAGCAGCGCGAGCCAGCGCGCGGGATCCGCGGCCACCGACTCCAGCGTCCGGCGGGTCCAGTGCGCGGATACCTCCGAGGGGCGCAGCTCGCGTCCCGCGTCCGCCTCCGCGATCCGCGCGGCCGCCTCCACCATCCGGTACCCCAGCGCGGTGGGCGCGTCCGGGAACGTGGCGCTCATGCCGTCCGCCCCGGGTCCGTTGCCCAGGTACAGGTTCAGCCCGCCCTGCGATGCGAGGAAGGACGGATCCCCGGCGCGGACGTTGTGCGCGGTGGCCAGGAGCGGCGCCGCCAGCAGCGCCGCGCCGGCCGCGACGGCCGCCGCCCGCCGCCCGCGCCGGGCCAGGTCCAGCGCAAGCCACGCGCCCACCGGCAGCACGAGCGGCCACGCCGCGCCCGCCGCCCCGATCAGCGCACCGGCCCCCAGCGCCGCGCCGGCGCCGCCGCGCTCCCGCGCGCGATCGCCGCACAGCACCCCCGCCGCGAACAGCGGCACCGCGACGACCGGGGCGAGGAGCTGCCCGTCGAAGAACAGGAACGCGGGATACACGGCCGCGCCGAGCCCGGCCACCCACGCCGCCGCCGCGCCGCCCGCGCGCGCCGCCAGCAGCGCCACGAGCACGGGCGTGACCGTCCCGAGCGCGAGCTGCCACGCCACCACGCGCGCGGGATCGTCGCCGGCCGCGCGCAGCAGCCCCGCCAGGGCCACGAGGTACCCCGGCGGCCGGAAGAACGGCTCGTCGCCCGGCCACGTCCCGGCGAGCAGGCCGCGCGCCCAGGCCAGGTTGGCCGCGCCGTCCAGCACCGGCGCCGCCAGCTCCGGATGCCGCGCGAGGGCCGCGGCGTAGGCCATGCGCATGGCCGCCGCGGCGACGGCCGTGGCCAGGACCGGCGCCGCGAGCGCGCGCACGCCGCTCACTCGCGCCGGAGCGCTTCGATGGGGTCCAGCCGGGCCGCGCGGGACGCGGGGTACAGCCCGAAGAACAGCCCCAGCCCGACCGAGAACGCCACGCCGCCCAGCGCCGTCAGCGGGTGCACGAGCGCCGGCAGCCCCGCGAATCGCGACACGAGGAACGCCAGCAGGAAGCCCACGGCCACGCCCAGCACGCCGCCGAGCCCGGTGAGCGTGGCCGATTCCACCAGGAACTGCGTGAGGATCTCGGAGCGCTTCGCCCCCACCGCCTTGCGCAGTCCGATCTCCTGCGTCCGCTCGGTCACCGACACGAGCATGATGTTCATCACGCCGATGCCGCCGACGGTGAGCCCGATCGAGGACATCGCCACGAGGATCAACCCGATCGGCCCCGTGATCCGCTTCACGAACTCGTCGACCCGGTCGCTGGAGATCAGGGAGAAGTCGTCCTTGTCGCCGGGGCGGAGCTGGTGGCGCGCCCGCATCACGGCGCGCGCCTCCTCCACGACCTGCTCCGTGCGGTACCCCTCCCCGACCGTCATGTAGACGTACGTGGGGTCGCTCGGGCCGGCGAGTTCCTTCCGGAACGTGGACCAGGGCACGAACGCGAAGTTGTCCGCCACGCCGCCGAAGATGGACGAGCGCTCCTTCGCCACGCCGACCACGCGGTAGTGCGTCTCGCCGACGCGCACGCGCTTGCCCAGGGGATCCACGCCGGGGAAGAGGTCCGCGGCCGGACCCGCGCCGAGGTACACGACCTCCGCGCGCGTCAGGATCTCCCCCTCCGTGAAGAAGCGCCCGGCGGCCGTGGGGATGGCGTACACGTTCAGCACCTGCGCGCCGGCGCCGTTCACGAAGATGGGCCGCGTGCGCTGCTCGCCGCGGTGCATGATGAACGGCCGGTTCGAGTCCGCGTAGTACTCCGCCACCCCGACCGACGGAAGCTCCTCGAGCGCGCGCGCATCCGCCGGCTCGATCTCGGGCCGGGCGAGCACGCGCGGGTTGTTCGGATCCCCCTCGGTCAGGAAGTCCCAGCGGGCGAGGGTGACGACGGACTGGTCGCTGGAGCGGACCTCCACCTCGATGCGGCGCCCCAGTCCGCCCACGATGGCCACCATCCCGATCAGCACCGTGACCCCGATGGCCACGCCGAGCACGAGCAGACCCGACCGCAGCCGGTGCGCGCGCATCACGTCCACCGCCAGCTTCGCGGAGTCCTGCAGCGTCTCCAGACCCGACCGGTGGCGTCTACTCACGGCGCAGCGCCTCCACGGGATCCAGCGACGCCGCGCGGTTCGCCGGGTACAGCCCGAAGAAGACGCCGACCGCGAACGTCACCGCGAGCCCGGCCACGATGGACCAGATCTCCACGCGGTACGGGAGCGGCGTGAGCACGGAGACGAGGCTGGCCAGCCCGAACCCGAGCAGCGTGCCGAGGACGCCGCCCGTGAGGGACAGCGCGACGGACTCCGCCAGGAACTGCCCGAGGATGTCCGCCCGGCGCGCGCCCAGCGCCTTGCGCAGCCCCACCTCCCGCGTGCGCTGCGCCACGGACACGAGCATGACGTTCATGATCACCACGCCGCCCACCACGAGCGAGATGGCCACCAGCAGGATCAGCGCGGAGAAGATGGCGCGGGAGATGGACTGCCACAGCGCCACGATGCCCTCGGAGGAGGTGACCGCGAAGTCGTTCGCCTCGCCCGGGCGCAGCTTGTGGCGGATGCGCATCCAGGTCTCCACCTGCTGTTGCACCTCCTCGATGCCGGAGACGTCGTCGCACAGGATGCGCACGTCCAGGGAGCGCTGCCCGCCGAACATCTTCAGGTGCCGCCCGAGCGGAAGGAGGACCACCCGGTTCGGGTCCGAGCCGAGCCCCTTCGGCTTCTCCGCCAGGACGCCGACGATCTCGAGGTGCCGGCCGCCCACGCGCAGCGTCCGGCCGAGGACGTCGCCGCCGCGGCCGAGCCGCGCCGGGATGTCCGCGCCCACCACGCACACCTGCCGGCTGTGCTCGTCCTCGAAGGGGCTGAAGTGCCGCCCGGCCGCGAGGCCGCGGTCCGGCGAGTCCGCGTCCCCGCGATCCAGGAAGAACGGGTAGTCCGCGGTCCACCCCTGCACGGTCACGTCCGCGAGCGACAGGCCGTTCATCTCCGCGCGCGCGGAGCCGGTGTTCGTGGCGGCCACCCGGAGGACGCCGGGCAGGCCCGCCTCGCGCAGGGCCCGGTAGTCCGCGAGCGTGATGTCGGGGTTGTGCAGGGACTCCAGGAAGGCGTCGAGGTTCGTGAGGGCCGCCAGCTCGTCCACCGAGCGCAGCGTGACCACGTTCGAGCCCTCGTCGGCGATCTCGCGGCGCACGAAGGCGTCGGCGCCGTCGATCAGCGAGACGACGGCGATCACGGACGTGACCGCCACGATGTTCCCGAGCACGGTCAGGAAGGTCCGCAGCTTGTACGCCCGCAGCGAGTCCAGCGCGACGCGGACGGATTCGCCGAGCCTCACGACGCGTCCCCGGCGTCGCCTCCCGAGGTCCCGGCCCCGTCCCCGCCCTCCGCTTCCGCCTTCCTCGCCGCCTTCGCGCGCGCCTTGTCGTCGCGCACGCGCACGCGCTCGCCGGAGTCCAGGCGGCGCAGCGCGTCGAAGGGCCCGCGGATCACGGGCGCGCCCTCGTCCAGACCCGAGACGACCTCGAAGTGCCGCTCGCCGGCGATGCCGGTCTCCAGCGGCACGAACGCGGCCGCGCCCTCCCGCACGAGGAAGACCCCCTCCTTCTCCTTCGTCTCGCCGGCCTCCGCATCCGCACCGGTCTTCGCGGTCTTCCGCGCCCGTCCCTTGCCCGGGAGCTTCCGCGCCTGGTCCTCCGGATCCCGCAGGACGAGCGACTCGATGGGCACGGACAGCGCGCCCTCCCGCGTGTCCGTCACGATCTCCGCGCGCGCCGTGAGTCCCGGGCGGAGCGCGGGCGGCGGGTCCTCGAGCAGGATGCGGATGCGGAAGTCCTTCGCCTCCTGCGAGCCCAGCGGGCCGGCGTCGTACGCGCTGTTCCCCACCTCGATCACCGTCCCCTTCACCTTGCGGTCCGGGAACGCGTCCACCTCCACCTCGGCCGGCTGCCCGGCGGCGGTGCGCACCACCTCGGTCTCGTCCACGAGCACGTGCGCCTCCATGGCGCCGAGGTTGGCGATGGTCACGATGGCGGAGCCGCGGTTGTACAGGTCCCCGGCGAGGACGTTCTCGCCCTCCTCCACGGCCAGGCGCACCACGACGCCGGGGATGTCCGCGCGCACGATCGTGCGGTCGAGCGCGGTCTGCGCCTGCTCCACGCGGGCGCGCGCGTCCGCCACGTTGTGCCGCGCCGCGGCCACCCGCGCCTGCTGCACGTCCCGGGTGGTCTCCGCGCTCTCCAGGTCCCGCTGCGACGCCAGCCCCTGCTTCACGAGGTCCTCGACGCGCGCCAGCTCCTGCTCCGCCTGCTTCAGCTCCGCGCGCGCGAGCCGCTCGTTCGCCTCGGCGCTGGCGCGCGACGCCTGCGTCTGCTCCAGCACGGCCGAGGCCTCCGCCGGGTCGATGCGCAGGATGAGCTGGTCCTTCGCCACGGTGTCCCCCTCGCGGACGGCCACCTCGAGGACCTTGCCGATCACGTTCGCCACGACGTCCACCGACTTGCTGGCCTCGATGCGTCCGGATCCGGAGACCTTCGCCACGAGGTCCCGCCGCGCGGCGTTCTCCACGTCCACTTCCACGCCGCGCTGCCGCGCGGAGCGGAGGCTGGCGAACACGAGACCGCCCACGACGACCACGAACCCGACGATGATCAGGATCCTGCGCACGACGGTCCTCCCGGGGAGGTCTGGCGAGCGGCGGCGCCGGGACTAGCGGCGGCCGCCCTTCTTCCGCGTCCGGCGCTTGAACTCGCCCTCCGCCGCGGGCTCCACGGGGCGAACGCCCGGGCGCACGGGCGGCGGCGAGGGCGGCAGCGGCTCGCGCCGCTCGTGCGCCTCGCGCTCCCGGGGGCGCGCAGGCGCCTCCGACGGTTCGGGGAGGTCGTCCGGGACCCGGCACACGTCCGCGGGCAGGGCGGGACACAGCCAGATCAGCTCCGTGGCGCGATGGAACGTGAGCCCCTTCCCCAGCGCGGCGCGCGTGTCCACGCGCACCAGCACGGGGTCGTCCGTGTGCCGGGCGCCCACGGAGTGCGCCTCGTCCTCCGTGGACGAGAGGTGCACGTAGGCGCGCCCCATCGGCGAGAGGCCCTCGTCCCGGATGCGGGCCGCGTGCTCCGGCGTGGTGCCGTGCCACAGCACGTCGGGCGGATCGTCCGCCGGGTAGTTCAGGCGCACGCGGCTGCTGTGGCCGTACAGTGCGCGGATGCGGTTCCCTTCCACCTGGAAGCGGCGGCGCTCGGAGCCCTCCACGAGCTCCATCACGTCGTCCTCGGCGGTCTCGGCCACGATGTCCTCGGCCACGAGCACGTCGATCAGCGAGTCGAAGTCCACGAAGCCCTGCTCGTCCATGGCCAAGCCGTAGTCGTCCGGGCGATGGCGCAGCACGAGGGACAGGAACTTGCTCAACCGCGTGGCGGTTCGTCGATCCATCGGTTCCTCCGGCCCGTCCGGTCGGGCGTCCACGGCGGCCGGGTTCAGCGGCATCCGACCAGGGAGTGCAGGAGTCTATGCGTGCGGTCCGGACCCGGCAACGAGATTCCCCGGGGCCCCGGCCCCCGGAAGCCCCCCGGGCGCCTCCGGGGGCCTCCCCCGCGGGTTCCGATCTCGCCAAACCCCCGGGGAGCCGATAGATTGCATGGCCCGGCCCGCTCGCCAGGAGGACGCCCGTGAAGACCAGCATCGAGACGCCCCACGGACTGGACACGCGCGCATTCCTGCTCGCGAAGACCGACCAGGCGGTGGAGATCCTGAAGGAGAAGGGGATCGACGTCTGGCTCACGTACGTGCGCGAGTCCAGCACGAACACGGATCCCGTCCTGGAGCTCATCTTCGAGGGGGACCTCACCTGGGAGTCCGCCCTCATCCTGACCGCCGACGGCGAGAAGATCGCCATCGTCGGCGTGCATGACGCGCCCGACCTCGAGGAGTCGGGGATCTGGCACCGCGTGATCGGGTACCGCGAGGGCATCTCCGAGCCCCTCGTGAACACGCTGACCCGGCTGGATCCGCACGCCATCGCGGTGAACGTCTCGGAGAACGACCCCCTGGCCGACGGGCTCGGCGCGGGGTTGAACCGGCTGCTGCGCCGTCGCCTGGAGGGGACCCTGCTCGCGGACCGCCTGGTGCCGGCCGAGGACGTGATCTGGTGCCTGCGGGGCCGGAAGCTGCCTGTCGAGATCGACGCCGTGCGCCGGGCCGTGAAGGAGACGGAGATCGTCCTGCAGGACGCCACGGCGGACATCGCGCCGGGCGTCACCGCCCGCGCCTTCGCCGACGCCATCCGCGAGCGCGCCCGCGCGCGCGGCCTGGAGTGCGCGTGGACCCCGAAGATCTGTCCCATCGTGTCCACGGGCGCGTCGTCGCCGGTGGGCCATGTCGCCCCGCGCGAGGACACCATCACGAAGGGCCGGCTCGTGCACGTGGACTACGGCGTGAAGCTGGACCGGTACTGCTCGGACCTGCAGCGGATGTGGTGGGTCTCCGAGCACGGCGAGGGGCCGCCGGACGACGTGCAGCGGGCCTTCCAGACCGTGGCGGACGCCATCCGCAAGGCCGCGGCCGCGCTGAAGCCCGGCGTGCAGGGCTGGGAGATCGACCAGGTGGCGCGGGACTGCCTCACCGGCGCCGGCTACGAGGAGTACGAGCACGCGCTCGGCCACCAGGTGGGCCGCGCCGCACACGACGGGGGCGGCGCCACCCTCGCGCCGCGCTGGGAGCGGTACAACGAGACGCCCTACCAGCGCGTGGAGGTCGGGAACGTGTACACGCTCGAGCCGTCCATCTTCCTGAAGGACCAGGGCATCATCGCGCTGGAGGAGATGGTGCTGGTGACGGCGGACGGGTGCGAGTTCCTGTCCACGCCGCAGACGGAGCTTCCGGTCCTGCGCTTCCGCTAGCTCGCGCTCAGGCGTAGCGGACGAGCGAGTGCACCGCGGTGTCGCGGAGCAGCTTCCGGCCCTCGAGGAACTCCAGCTCCAGCAGGAAGCCCGCGCCCAGGAGCGACGCGCCGGCTTCGCGCACGAGCCGGCACGCGGCGGCGGCGGTCCCGCCGGTGGCGAGCACGTCGTCGATCACCACCACCCGCGCGCCGGGCCGGAACGCGTCCACGTGGACCTCCAGGGCATCGGTGCCGTACTCCAGGGCGTACTCGGCGCGCCGGCACTCGTGGGGCAGCTTCCCGGGCTTGCGCAGCGGGACGAACGAGGCGTTCAGCCGGTCGGCCAGCGCGCCGCCCAGGATGAAGCCGCGGGCCTCGATGGCACACACCGCCTCCACCCCCTCGGGCCGCCACCGGGACTCCATGCCGTCCAGGGCCAGGCCGAACTCGTGCGGGTCGCCCAGGAGAGGCGTGATGTCCTTGAAGAGGATCCCGGGCTTGGGGAAGTCGGGGATGTCGCGGATGATCCGCTTCAGCCGGTCCTCGAGGGTCATGCCGCCTCCGCGGTGCCGCTCGGAATCGCTCGAAGCGATTGGCGGAACTTATTGAGATGACGTTGCTTGAACGAGCCGAGGCCCCGGCCCCGAAGGGCGCGGGGCCTCGGTGGGATCTGGTCGGGGTGAGAGGATTCGAACCTCCGACCTCCTGCTCCCGAAGCAGGCGCGCTAGCCGGCTGCGCTACACCCCGACCCGTTTGGCGATCCGGCGATTCCGCCACCGGAGAGCGGCCGCCCGCAGCGGCGACCCTTTGGCGGAGGCTTCCGGGCGCCGGGTCCCGGAACAGCCCCGGGATTCTACTCGCCCGCGCGGGAATGCGGAAGGGCGAACTGCCCCGGGGCCGCCGTCGTCCCCGGTCCGCCGGCAGCGCGGGGCGGTGGCCCGACCCGTCGCCCCCGGCCGCCTCAGCGGGCCCAGCCTTCCTTGCCCAGCAGGGGAACGAACGCGCAGTCGATGATCCGTCGCGCCAGCGCCTTGCCCTTCTGCTTCGTCACCACCTCCAGCACCTGCGACTCCCGGTCCCCGATCGGGATCACGAGCAACCCGCCCTCGGCCAGTTGCTCGAAGAGCGGCGGCGGGAGGTCCGGCGCGCCGGCGGTCACCAGGATGCGGTCGAAGGGCGCGTGCTCGGGCCAGCCCAGCGTGCCGTCCCCGGACTTCAGGATCACGTTCGAGTAGCCCAGCTCCTTGAGCCGCGCCGCGGCCGCGCGGGCCAGCTCGTCCGAGCGCTCGATGGAGAACAGCCGCGGCGTGAACTCCGCCAGCACCGCGGTCTGGTAGCCGGATCCCGTGCCGATCTCCAGGATCTTCTCGCCGCCGGAGAGCCGCAGCGCCTCCGTCATCAGCGCGACCATGTACGGCTGCGAGATGGTCTGCCCGGCGCCGATGGGCAGCGCATGATCCCCGTACGCGCGCGTCCGCAGCGCCGCGTCCACGAAGCGGTGCCGCGGCACGCGGGCGAGCGCGTCCAGGACGCGCGCGTCGCGGATGCCGCGCGCCTCGAGCTGCTGGCGCACCATGTCCTCGCGGACGCCGCGAAAGCCTTCCGCCACCGGTTCGTCCGTCACGCGTCGTTCCCGTCGCGCACCCGGGCGGGCGGGGCCGGGGACAGGTCCGAGAGATCCCAGCCGCCGAGCCGCACGTACGCATCCCGGTCCGTGAGGTCCAGGTGCAGCGGCGTGATGGAGACGCCGCCGCCGTTCACCCACGCGAAGTCCGTGTCCTCCCCGCCTTCCCACGTGGGCTCGGCGCCGCCGATCCAGTAGTACTTCTTCCCGCGCGGATCCACCTTCTCGATGAGCTCGTCCGTGTACTTGCGCGTGCCGAGCCGGGTGATGCGCGGGGGACGCCAGGCCTCCGCCGGCCCCTTCGGGAAGTTCACGTTCAGGATGACCCGGCTGCCCGCGCTCCACTCGTGCGCGCGCGCCACGAGCTGCACGACCATGCGCGCGGCGCCCTCGAAGTCCCCGCCCTCGCGGTCCCGCATGGACGCCGCGATGGACGGGACGCCGAGCAGGTGCGCCTCGAACGCGGCGGCCACGGTGCCGGAGTACGTGACGTCCTCGCCCATGTTCGGGCCGTGGTTGATGCCCGAGACCACGAGGTCCGGCCGCGCGTCCAGGACGGCGTTCACGCCCACGAGCACGCAGTCCGTGGGCGTTCCGTCCACCGCGTGGAAGCCGGGCTCCAGCTGCCGGATGCGCAGCGGCCGGTCCAGGGTGATGGAGTGGCTGGTGGCGCTCTGCTCCCGGTCCGGGGCCACGACGGTCACGTCGTGGCCGGCGCCGGCCAGCGCCGCCCACAGGACGCGCAGGCCCCTGGCGAGCACGCCGTCGTCGTTCGCCAGCAGGATCCGCACGCGTGTCCCTCACGGAAAGAGCGCGGCCCTCAGGCCGCGCCCTCGAGCCTCCCGGGCCGGGGAGGCCCGGGGGAGTTTTGGTCGGGGCGACTGGATTCGAACCAGCGACCTCTTGCACCCCAAGCAAGCACGCTAACCGGGCTGCGCCACGCCCCGACCGTTTTCCGGGACCAGAATGTAGCGGCGTCCCCCCGCGCGAGCAAGGGCCGTCAGCCGATCTCCACGAGGATCTGCTCCAGCTCGCGGCGGATCCGCCCGAGCGCGTTCTGGCGCTCCAGCGTGGAGAACGGGATCTCGATCTGGTCGATGTCCGCGCGCCGTTCCGACAGCTTGTTCCGCGCTCCCTTGATCGTGAACCCCTCCTTGTACAGGAGGTCCCGGATCATGAGGACGAGCTTCACGTCCTTCTCGCGGTACGTGCGGTTCCCCGCGCGGTTCTTCCGCGGGCGGAGCGCGGCGAACTCCGTCTCCCAGTAGCGGAGCACGTGGGCCTTGACCCCCGCCATCTCGGCCACTTCGGTGATGGAGTAGTAGATCTTGCGCGGCTGGCCCTCCACGGACCCCTCCCCTGTCGGGACGGCGCGAAACCGGCATCTTACCGCAATTCGGCCTTCGCGTCCCGGCCCATCAGGGCCTCCAGGGCCCGGCGCGGATCCCGCCCGTCGAACAGGACCGCGGCCACCTGGGCGGTGATGGGCAGCTCCACGCCGTGCGCGGCCGCGATCTCGAGCGCCGATCGGGTGGTCTCCACGCCCTCCACAGCCATCCCGATCCGCTCCCGCGCCGCCCCCAGCGCCATGCCGCCGGCCACGAGCTCGCCGAGGCGGCGGTTGCGGCTGTGCCGGCTGGTGCACGTGGTCACGAGATCCCCGATGCCGGCGAGCCCGGAGAACGTCTCCGGCCGCGCTCCCAGCGCCTGGCCCAGCCGGGCCAGCTCCGCGAGCCCGCGGGTGAGCAGCGCGCCCTTCGTGTTGTCGCCGAAGCCCAGGCCGTCGCACACGCCGGCCGCGATCGCGATCACGTTCTTCAGCGCGGCCGCGATCTCGACGCCCAGGAGATCGGGGTTCGTGTACACGCGGAACGAGGGATCGTGCAGGAGCCGCTGGAAGCGTACCGCCGTGTCCTCCGCCGCGGACGCCACGACGACACTCGTGGGGATGCGCCGCGCCACCTCCTCCGCGTGGCTCGGCCCCGCGAGCACGGCGACCGGGGCGTCCGCGCCGAGTTCGGCGGCGAGCACCTCGCTCATGCGCGCGCGGGTGCCGGGCTCCCAGCCCTTCGCCGCGCACAGGACGGCGTGCCGGCCGCGCCGCGGCGCGAGCGCGTGCGCCAGCTCCCGCTGCGCGCGCGTGGGCACCGCGAGCACGACGTCCCGGCCCGCCGTCTCCGCCAGGTCCGCGGTGATGCGCAGGGACTCCGGGAAGGTCACGTCCGGCAGGTAGCGCGCGTTCGTCCGCTCGCGCTCCAGCCGCTCCGCGGCGGCCGCGTCGCGCGCCCACAGCCGGACGTCCACGCCCTTGCGCGCGAGCAGGCACGCGAGCGCGGTGCCCCAGCTCCCGGCGCCGCACACGGCGGCCTTCACGACGCGGCCCCCTTGCGCGAGCCGAAGCGGACGCGGCTCTCCGTGCCGGCCGCGAGGCGCGCGAGGTTCGCGCGGTGCCGCAGCACCACGAGGGCCGCCACCACGACGCCCGCGACCAGCAGCACCCCGGAGGCGTGGAACCGCCACAGCGCGAGCGGGAGCGTGACCGCCGCGGTCATGGACGCCGCGGACACGTACCGGAACGCGACGAGCACGAGCGCGAAGACGGCGACCGCCGCGCCGGTGGCCGCGGGCGCGAGCGCGACGAACGCGCCGGCCGCGGTGGCCACGCCCTTGCCGCCGCGGAAGCCGAGCGCCGGCGGGAACACATGGCCGAGGATGGCGGCTGCGCCGCACGCCAGCGCGGCGGACTCGCCGCCGCCGGCGAGCCGGCCCCCGGCGAGCACCGCGACGAGCCCCTTCGCCACGTCCAGCAGGAGCACCGGGACGCCCAGCCCCGGGCCGAGCACGCGGATCGCGTTCGTGGCGCCGGGGTTGCGGCTGCCCTCCTCGAGGAGGTTCACGCCCTTGATCCGCGCGGCCAGCACGGCGAAGGGGATGCCGCCGAGCAGGTACGACGCCGCGAGCGCGAACGCGAGGTTCATCGCGGCCGCCCCGCCCGGCGGCCGGACCGCTTCGGCTTCCCCTTCGGGATGTCGCGGCGCGGGCCCTTCGGGGCCGGACCCGCCTTCGCCGGCGTCTTCCGCCCCGGCGGCGTCCTCGCGTTCGGCTTCCTCCCCGGCTTGCCCTTCGGCCCCGGCTTGCCCTTCGGCCCCGGCCGCGCGCCCGGCTTCGGTTTCGGCGCCGGCTTCGGTCTCGATCCGGTCCCCGGCCTCGGTTTCCCACGCCGCGCCGCCGGCGCGTCGTCCTCGTCCTTGCGGCCGTCGCGCTTGCGCACCAGGATCTTCAACCCGGAGCCCTTGAGCGAAAGCTCGTCGGCGAGCCGGTTGCGGAGGTAGCGCGCGTACGCCCCCTCCACGAGCTCCGGCCGGTTCGTGAAGACGCACACGGCCGGCGGGTTCACGGACACCTGCGTGCCGTACAGGATCCTCGTGAGGCGCCCGGAGCGGCCGTTGGGCGGCGGGTTCTCGGCCACGAGCCGACCGAGCAGCGTGTTCAGCTCCGCGGTCCCCACGCGGCGCGCCCGCAGCTCGGCCAGCCGCGCCGCCTCCTCCAGCAGCCGGTCCGCGCGCCGCCCCGTCTTCGCGGACGCGTACACCAGCGGCGCGTCGGGGATGAACGTGAAGTGCCACGCGCGCCGCTCCTCGAAGCGCTGCGCGATCTCCGGGTCCTTCTCGACGGCATCCCACTTGTTCACGACGAGCACGACGCTCTTGTCCATCTCCACGGCCTCGGCCGCCACCTTCACGTCCTGCTCGCCGATGGGCTGCGTGGCGTCCAGGACGACCGCGGCCACGTCGCATCGCTCGATCGCGCGCACCGCGCGCAGGGACGACCAGTACTCCACGCCGGCCTTCTGGTGCCGGCGCTTGCGCAGCCCCGCCGTGTCGATCAGGAGGAACCGGCGGCCGTCGCGCGTGAGCGGGGTGTCGATCGCGTCGCGCGTGGTGCCGGCCACCTCGGACACGATCATCTTCTCCTCGCGCAGGATGGCGTTCACGAGCGAGGACTTCCCCACGTTCGGCCGGCCCACGATGGCCACGCGGACGCGGTCGTCGTGCTCGGCGGGCCGCGGCGCCACCGGCGGCAGCTTCGCCACCACCTCCGCGAGCAGCTCCTCCATGCCGCGTCCGGTGAGGGCGGCCACGGGGATCGCGGCGCCGAGGCCGCCGGCCACGAGGCCGTGCGCCTCCAGCTCCTGCCGGTCGTCGTCCGCCTTGTTCGCGGCCACGAGCACCGGCTTCGCCAGCCGCGCCAGGCGGCGCACGATCTCGTCGTCCTCGCGCGTGATGCCGACCGTGGCGTCCACCACGAACAGCAGCACGTCCGCCTCGTCGATCGCGAACTCCACCTGGCGGCGCACCTGCGTGGCGATGTCGTCCGCCGGCCCGACCTGCAGCCCGCCGGTGTCCACGATCCAGAAGCCGCGCTCCCCCGCCGTGGCGCGCGCGTAGTGCCGGTCGCGCGTGACGCCGGCCTCGTCGTGCACGAGCGCGACCTTGCGGCCGAGGATGCGGTTGAACAGCGTGGACTTCCCCACGTTCGGGCGTCCGACGATCGCGACCGTGGGCAGGCCGTCGGCTGGGCTCATGGGTCCTCCGGAGTTGCGGTCGGGGAGTGTAGCCCAGAAGCGCTCCCCCCGCCGCCCCCGCTCATCGCCGGGACGGTGCGCCAGCCGCCCGGGCGCACGGACGGCGCCGCCGCGGGAAGGATGATCCTGGATTCCCGCCGCCCGTCTCCCTATCGTGTCCCCGCCCCCGGACGGCCCGCTCTCCCCGAGCGGGGCCGGTTACGGAGGTCGGATCATGAGGCTCGCTGGAGTCGTCGGGATCCTGTTCGCTGTGTGCTCGTCGACCGCGACCGCCGACGGCATGTTCCCCATGCCGTGCGACCAGCCGCGGAACGACGACCTCGTCACCCCCACCGACCGGGACACGCTCACGTTCCCCGTCTCGGCCGGGGAGCGCTTCTTCATCACGATCCTCGAGGTCAGCGGCACGCCGGGCTTCGAGCCCCACTGGCGCGTGCTGGACGCGTCGGGCACGGAGGTCGTCGGCGCGAACGGGCATCGCGGCGACACGGGTCCCCTCGCCGCCGGCGCGCACCGGATCGAGGTGTTCGACTGGGGTCTCGACGCGACCGGCAGCTACCGGCTCCATCTCCAGCGGCTGACCGCCGCGCATGCCTGCGACGACGTCGCGCTGGGCTGCGACGTCCCCGCGGACGCGGCCATCGCCTCCCCCGTGGACAACGACCTCTTCTCGTTCGCCGTGACCGCGACCGAGCGTCTCTTCGTCAGCGTCCCCGAGGTCTCCGGCGAGGGATTCGACGCGCACTGGCGGGTGCTGGACGCGTCCGGCGCCGAGGTGCGCGGCTGGACCTCCGCGTACCGGGACGACATCGGCCCGCTGGCTCCCGCCGGGAGCCCGTACCGCATCCAGGTGCTCGACGGCTCCGGGGTCCGCACCGGCGCCTATCGCGTCCGCGTGCAGCGGGTGACCGCCGCATCGGCCTGCGACGCACTGCCGCTCGCGTGCGACACGCCGCGCGCGGCCGCGATCGCGGATCCGACCGACTCCGACGTGTACACGTTCGCGTGCTCGGAAGGCGAACGCGTCTGGATCGGCGCCCTCACGGAGTCCGGCGCCGGGTTCACCGCCGGGTGGCGCCTGCTGGATGCGTCGGGCACGCCCGTCACGGGCTGGACGTACGGCGTCTGGCAGGACCACGGCCCGCTGCCCGCCGCCGGGAGCCCGTACGCCATCCAGGTGATCGACTGGAGCGGCACGGCCACCGGCACGTACGTCGTGCACCTCCAGCGCCTCACCCTCGCGTCCGCCTGTGACGCCGTGCCGCTCGCGTGCGACGTGGCGGTCACGGCGACGATCGCGTCGCCCGTGGACACGGACCTCTGGTCGTTCCCCGCGGTGGCCGGCGAGATGCTGGACGTGACGGTCGGCGAGGTGTCCGGGGCGGGGTTCAACGCGCAGTGGCGGTTGCTCGACGCCTCCGGCATCCCCGTCGGCGGCTGGGCGGCCCACATCCGGGACGACCGCGGGCCGATCCCGGCGACCGGCACGTACGCGCTCCAGGTCGCCGACTACACCGCGACCGCCACCGGGACGTACCGCGTGCGCGTCCAGCGGCTCACCGCGCCCGTCGCGTGCGAGGACGTTCCGCTGTCGTGCGACGTTCCCGTGACGGGGACGATCGACTCCCCGCTGGACAGCGATCTCCTGTCCTTCGACGTGAGCGACGGCGAGCGGCTGTACGTCAGCCTCATCGAGACCGAGGGGACGCCGGAGTTCAACGTCGGATGGCGGGTCCTCGACGCCTCGGGAGCTGCGGTCACGGGGCGCATCGCGGACGCCCGCGCTGACGTGGGCCCCCTGGCGGCGTCCGGCAACCCGTACCGGCTCGACGTGTGGGACTGGAGCGAGGACGGGACCGGCACCTACCAGGCGGGGCTCCACCGGCTCCCCGCGGCGACCGCTTGCGACGTCGTCCCGTTCGGCTGCGACACGACCCTGGCCGGCGCGATCGACAGCCGCATCGACGTGGACGGTTTCGCGTTCCCGGCCGCGGAGGGGGAGCACGTGTACGTGGGGCTCCGGGCGGATGCCGCCGGGCCGGACTTCGATCCGATCTGGCGCATCGTGGACGCCTCGGGCGTGGACGTGTCCGGCTGGGTCGGCGCCGGTCGCTACGGCTTCGGGCCCCTGCACCTCGCGGGCAGCCCGTACTCGTTCCAGGTCCGCGACTCCGGGGAGAACGGGACGGGGACCTACCACGCGAACCTGCAGCGCGTGACTCCGGGATACGCGTGCGACGCGGTGCCGCTGGGCTGCGACACGACGTTCGTGGCCGCGCTGGAGACCCGGATGGACACGGACCTGTACCGCTTCGACGTCGCGGAGGGCGAACGCCTGTGGATCGCGGTGAGCGAGGTCTCCGGCTCGCCCGCCTTCGATCCCCACTGGCGCGTGCTGCGCGCGGACGGCACGGAGTTCGCGGGTTGGACCGGCGGCGTGTGGGACGATCGCGGCCCGTTCACCGCGGCGGACTCCCCGTGCCTGGTGCAGGTCCTAGACTCGAACGAGGACGCGACCGGAACGTACCGCATCCACCTGCAGCGGCTGACCGCGACCGCCGCGTGCGAGGGAATGCCGCTGCCGCGCGAGACGTCGCGGACGGACTCGATCACGACGCCGATCGACAGCGACCTCTTCACGCTCGTCCTCCCGCCCGAGTACCCCGCCGGCGCCGGCGCGGGCTACACCTTCCCCATCTCGGTCACGGCGTTGACGGCGGCGCCCGGCGCGCTCGACCCGCAATGGCGCCTGATCGACGGCAGCGGCCAGACGGCCGGCGGCTGCGGGTGGGCCGGATGGGATCGCACCTGCGAGGTCTCCGCCCAGGACGGTCCCTTCCGCGTCCAGGTGCTCAGCGGCAGCGCGTCGCGCACCGGCATCTACGAGGTCTCGTCGGGCTTCTACGGCGCCACCGGCGTCGTGACGATGCCCGCGCCGATCCCCACGGAGTTCGCGTTCGCCACCTTGGGGCCGAACCCGTTCGGACGCTCCACCACGCTGGAGCTCGCGGTCCCGCGCCCGGGCCCCGTGCGCGTCCGCGTCTTCGACGTGCGCGGCCGCGAGGTGGCGCGCATCGTGGACGGCGAGATCCCCGCGGGGCTCCACCGTGTTCCCTGGGACGCCGCCGGACTCGCCGGCGGGGTGTACTTCTGCCGGATGGAGGCCGCGGGCTTCGCCCAGTCCCGGAAGCTCCTGCTCGTCCGGTAACGCGCCGGCCGGCGCCTCGGCCCGGCACCCCGGGGCCCGTCCCCCCGGGGTGCCTTGTCCGGACCCCGTTCCCGCACCATCCTGGAGGGCCGCCGGTTCGCGGCGGTCCACCCTGTCCGACCCGGCCGCGCCGGGGAGGGAACTGCCATGTCCAGCCCGGTCCTCTCGGCCCCGTCCACGTTCCCCGCGGGTCGCATCGAACGCCGCCTTGGCCGTCCGGCCACCACCTGGAGCGCCGGGGACCTGGCGGACCTCGTGGAGGAGGACGGGATCCGGCTCATCGCGCTGCTGCACGTGGGCGGGGACGGGGAGCTGAAGGCGCTGGACTTCGCCCCGGAGGATCGCGGTCATGCGCGCGCCATCCTCGAGGGCGGCGAGCGCGCCGACGGATCCAGCCTCTTCCCCGGGATACCGCCCGGCCGCTCGGACGTGGTGCTCGTCCCGCGGCCCGGGACGGCCTTCCTCGATCCGTTCGCGCCGCACCCGACCCTGGCGGTGCTGTGTGCGCACGAGGACGGGCGCGGCGCCAGGCTGCCGCAGTCCCCGGCGGTGATCGTGGCGGCGGCGGCCGAGCGGCTCGCGCGCGAAGCCGGTCTGGAGCTGCACGCGCTCGGGGAGCTGGAGTACTTCCTGGGCGGTCGCGCGGGGGACGAGGAGTCACCGCGCGAGGGCGACCGCGGCTACCACGCCACGGCGCCGTTCGTGCGCGGCGAGGCGCTGCGGCGGCGCGCGCTCGTGACGCTCGCCGACATGGGCATCGGGGCGAAGTACGCGCACAGCGAGGTGGGCCACATCCCGGCGGACGAGGGGACCGGGATCCTGTGGGAGCAGCACGAGATCGAGCTCGCGCTCGCGCCGCTGCCGCGCGCGTCGGACGCGGTCGTGCTGGCGCGGTGGGTGCTGCGGAACCTCGCGCATCGCGAGGGCATGCGAGTCAGCTTCGAGCCCATGGTGAGCGCGGGCCACCCGGGCACGGGGCTGCACTTCCACTTCTCGCCGCGCCGGGACGGCGCGCGCGTGCCGCTGCGCGGCGCGGACGGCGCCCTGACCGATGCGTCGCGCTGGCTCATCGGCGGGTTCGTGCAGCTCAGCGGCGCCATGATGGCATTCGGCAACCGCACGGATGCCTCGTTCCTGCGGCTGGGCCAGGCGAAGGAAGCGCCGAACCGGCTGAGCTGGGGCGAGCGCGACCGCACCGCGCTGGTGCGCATCCCGCTCGTGCCCGCGGCGCCGAACGGCGAGCCCACGGCGGCGCCCACGATCGAGATGCGCCTGCCGGACGGATCGGCGCACCCGCACCTGCTGCTGGCCGCCGCCGCGCAGGCCGTGGCGTTCGCGCGCGGGATGCCGGACCTGGACGCGCTGCTGGAGCGCACCGCGTCGTCCTCGGGCGGATCGGTTCCCATCCCGCGGGACGCCGCGGAGGTCCGGACGGCACTGGCCGCCGCGCGCGGCGCGCTGGAGTCCGGTGGCGTCTTCCCGGCCTCCATGCTGGACGCGCTCCTGGCGACGCCCCCGCGCTGACGCGCCGGGATCCGACCGGTACTTGCAACGCATGTCGCGGGCGCCGACCCTGCGCACCATGCTCCAGCGATCCACGATTCCCCCAGCGGCACCACGCGGGGCGGCGGCACATGGGTGCAGTCCGCGGCCGCGTTCCGCCGCGACGAGCACGATTCGCTCGCGCTTGAGTGGCGCGCTCGCGTCGCCACACCCTCGACCTCCGGACCGGACCTCTGGGCCTGCGGGCTGGCGCTCGTCGCCGGCTCGTCCCACTACTTCGCCGTGATCGGCGTCACGGAGACGTCCGGGGAACTTCGGGGCGCGGTGCAGGCCGGCGCAGCGGGCACGCGCGTGACGACCACCTCTTCGTGGATCGTGTCGTGGTCGGCAGCGTTTCGCCGGTGTCCGTCAACCCTTCATCCTGGGCACGACTCAAGGCGCGATCCCGCACTCCTCCCTGAGACCGCCTCGGACCAGCATCGTACCAACAGCAGCCGCCGTCCCCGCGACTACCGGTACAGCGCCTTGATCCCCGCCCACGTGGGCGCGTCGTTCGCCACCGTCTGTCCCGGGCCCACCACGAACGCCAGTTGCAGCGGCAGTCCCGTCGGATCCGTAAGCGGCGTCCAGCCCGGCACGTACCAGTGGTCCCACACCGCGCACGCGCCGAACGTGTCGAGCGACGTCTTCCACCCGATCGGCGCCTGGATCCCCGTCCAGTCGACGAGGAGGCTCAGCCAGTAGACCGTCCCCGCCGCCGGCGTGAACGGATCCGGGATCCCCGTGATGTTGATCTGCTGGTACAGCACGTGGTTGTTCGGAATCCACTGCGGCGCCTCGGGAACGTACCATCCCTGCGGGCCCGAGCCCGCGGGGCTCACGATCGTCACCTCCGTGTATGCAAAGACCCCGCGACCAGAGCAGGTTCCCGGGCGCTCCGCCGGCGTCATCGTGGAACCGGACCTGGATGGTCTCGGGAATCCCGACCGCGTCCCCGAACCACGATGTCCAGAAGTGGACCTCCGTGATCGGCTGCGACAGCACGGCCTGCCAGTCGTCGGCAAGCTCGTGCCGGAAGAGCTCCACATCCCATCCCTGGGGATCGGGACGCTGCGGGACGAGCATGTTCGCGCCGTCGGGATCGGACCAGTCCGCCGCGGCGGGATCGGCCGGAACCAGCAGGGCCGCGAGCGCGGCCAGACCGAGGAGGAACGGGCGCATCGGCACACCTCCACACAAGGCGGGCGACGCGGCAGGGGCAGCTTGCGGGGAACGAGCCGCCGACTTCCATGACGGATGCGGCCCGCCGGCATGACGGTCGTCAGGCCCGGGGCTCACCGCCGACGCCGCGTACCCCGGCGCGGCCCCCGCCTCAAGCCTCCCCCCGGCCCGGCCGAAACCTGATCGGAAAGCCCAGGACCTCGAACGCCTCGCCGGGGGGATGCCGTGATGCGAGCGCTCTTCCGACCCACCGCCGTGATCGCCGTCGCGCTGCTGGCCAGCGCGTGCGGCGAGGATCCCGCGTCGCCCTCCGGGGAGGACGCCCAGACCGTCGCCGCGTACGTCGCCTCCGTGGCCGTGGAGGACACGCCGGGCGAGCTGCAGACCGAACCCATCCCGCGGCCGACCGACGGCGGCCCCGAGCTCACCGTCAGCGGGCACCTCACCATCGTGAACGGCGGCACCGCCACGCTGACCGTGACGTCGCCGACCCTGTTCACGAAGCTGTACGTGGCGCGCAGCACTCCGGTGTCGCGACTCTTCGTCCCGGTGAGCGGCTTCTACGAGATCGACCTGCCGGAGCCCACGAACCTGGCGAACCTGCTGCTCACGTTCCCGCAGGTCCTGCCGGAGGGGAACTTCGACCTGTACTTCTCCGCCGAGGACGCGGAGGGACGCGTGGGCACGCTGGCCGCGAAGTCCTTCGGCGCGATCATCGTGGGCACGGGCGACATCCAGGTCACCGCCACGTGGGACACGAGCGCGGACGTGGACCTGCACGTCGTGGATCCCTCGGGCCACGAGATCTACTGGGCGGACCGCGAGTCCCCCACCGGCGGCCAGTTGGACCTGGACTCCAACGCCGCGTGCGCCGGCGACAACGTGCGCAACGAGAACATCACCTGGGCCACCGGCACGGCGCCCCACGGCACGTACACGGTCCGCCTGGACTACTGGAGCAACTGCAGCGCGTCCGCCACGCGCTACACCGTGCTCGTGAACAACGGCGGCGACGTGACGATCCACCACGGCACGTTCACCGGCAGCGGCGACCACGGCGGCTTCGGGAGCGGCGATCTCATCACCACGTTCACGCGGGCAACCGGCCCGAACCCGGCGCCGGCCGCGCCCCAGGCGGCCGTGCCCGCCGGCCTCGACTCCAAGACGGGGGTGCTCCGATGAGCGCGCGCATCCTGGCGCTGGCCGTCCTCGCGCTGGCCCTGCCGGTCGCGGCCGAGGCCGACACCGTGTACTACTCGCAGCCGGGCAACCCCGGCATCAAGTCCGTGACGGGCACGGTGGTGAGCGAGTCCGGCGGCGTCGTGGAGGTGCAGACCGACGGCGGCGGCCTCGTGGCGATCCCGCGCGCGAACGTGTACCAGATCGTCCGCGACGCGCAGCAGGACAAGGCGCCCACGATGGACGTCAGCGCGTTCCCCGCCGTGCGCGACGCGCTCGCCGCCGGCGGCCACGCGGAGAGCCGCTCCGACATCCAGCCGGATCTCGCGCCGCGTCCGGCCCGCCCGTACCAGTTCGGCCTGAAGGGCGGCATGAACATGGCGAACCTCTCGGCCGATCCCTCCGAGCTGGAGGACGAGGGCTCGCTGAAGAGCTACGCGCTCGGCGCGTGGTGGGGCATGCCGTTGAACCGCCGCCTGTCGTTGCGCGCCGAGGCGCTGTACTCGGTGAAGGGCGACTCGGAGACGTCGGGCGGCTACACCGCCACGACGCACGTGAGCTACATCGACGTTCCCGTGCTCGCGAAGCTGCGGTTCCTGAACGGCGGGACCGCGCAGCCGTCGCTCTTCCTCGGGCCGTCCATGGCCATCAACGTGGGCGCGAACTCCACGCTGGAAGGCCAGGGCACGGAGCTGGACGTGGACATCCAGGACCAGGTCAGCTCGTTCGAGCTGGGCATGGTCGTGGGCGCGGGCGTGGACTTCGATCTCGGCTCCAACACCTACGGCGTGGAGCTGCGCTACGCGCGCGGGCTCTCCAATGCCGCGGCGGAGACGGCGAACGGCGACGCGCACAACAACGTCATCGCCGTGATGGGGTCCGTGGGCTTCAAGTAGGGCCCGCACGGACGACCCCGGGATCGGGCCGGTCCGCCGGTCCGGTCCCGGTCGTCACGCGCGCGCGCCGGCCGGCTCCTCCAGCCAGCCCGATCGGACCGGCGCCGGCCGCCCCGCGCGTGCGGAGCGCATCGATCTCGTCCAGGAAGAGGCGGTCGTCGCCTCGGTGAGGATTCCCGGCACGGGGCATCCGGCCCCCCCCCCAGTGCGACGGAACCGCCGGGCGGATGACACGGCGCCGCAGGATCCGGTAGCCTCACGCCATGACCGCCGGAAGCTCGGACGCCTTCTTCGCCCAGGTCTACGACGAGCTTCGCGCGCTCGCGCACGCCCGGATGCGCGGCGAGCAGCGCGGGCAGTCCCTGCAGTCCACGGAACTCGTGCACGAGGCGTACCTCCGGATCCGCAAGGGCGAGGGCGCCGGGTGGCCCGGCCGCGCGGAGTTCTTCGCGGCCGCCGCGGTCGCGATGCGCCGCATCCTCATCGAGCGGGCGCGCGCGAGGGGCCGGGTGAAGCGCGGCGGGGATGCGGACGGCCGGGCGGCCGCCCGGGTGGCGCTGGACCTCGAGGAGGTGGCGGCGCTCGCGGATGACCGCGATCCCGACGCCATCCTGGCGCTGGACCAGGCAATCGAGCGCCTGGAGACGCGCGATCCGCGCGCCGCGCAGGTCGTACGGCTGCGCTTCTACGGCGGGCTCGACGTGGAGGAGACGGCCGAGGCGCTCGGCGCGTCCACGCGCACGGTCCTGCGCGACTGGGCGTTCGCGCGCGCGTGGCTCTACGGGGAGTTGTCCAGCGGGTAGGCCGGGCGCGCCCGCAGGCTTGCGAGCTCGGCGAAGGGCTCCGCGTCCGCCCCCGTCGCGCCGAGCTCCGCCGCGCGCGCCAGTCGCGCCAGCGCGCGGCCCTCGTCCCCGGACCTCGCCGCCGCCGCCGCCCAGGCCACGTGCAGGACCCCGCGCTCCCGGCGGCAGTCCGCGGCGAATCCCGCGAGCGCGTCGTTCCCCGGGTCGATCGCGATCTCCAGGCGCGCGTACAGGCTCTCCGCACGCTCGAACCGGCCGCCGTCCCGGCAGAAGCCGGCGTAGTCCCGCACGGTCTCGAGCGCGAGGATGCTGTCGGGCGTCCGCTCGAACACGGCGACCGCCGCACGGAACGTGGAGTCCGCCGCCTCGCCGCGTCCCGCGGCGGCGTACGCGCGGGCGAGGAACGCCGTGGCCTCGGCCGACCGGAGGTGCTCCGCGCCCCAGGTGGAGCGGCTGACCCGACACGCCTCCTCGGCCAGGGGAACCGCCGGTTCGACGCGCCCCGTGCCGAGGTACAGGTTGACCAGCGTGTTCAGCGCGAACACGAGTCCGCCGGGCGTTCCGCCGGCCCGCTCGATGGTCAGCGCCTCCTCCGCGAGGACGACCGCCTCCTCCGCCCGCTCCATGCCCACGAGCACGATGATCCGACCGACCAGGGCGTCCGCCAGCTTCGGGCTGTCCGGCGCGTAGATGTCGCGCGCGATGCGGAGCCCCTCGGCGGCGTGGACGAGCGCGCTGTCCGGGCGGCCGAGACCCAGATGGACGGATGCGAGCCGCGCGTGCGCCCCCTCCATCCCCATCAGATCCCCGCCCTCCGCCGAGAGCTCCAGCGAACGGCGGTAGTGTTCCTCGGCGCCTTCCAGATCGAACCGCGCATAGGCGTGGTAGCCGGCGGTGCCGTGCAGGCGCGCCCGACGTGCCGGGTCCGGCGCCACCGCGAGCGCGCACGCGATCAGCGACTCCGCCCGCGCCGCCTCGCCCCGTGCGCTCCACCAGAGGCTCTTGCGCGAGAGGCAGTCCGCCAGGAGCCCCGGATCCCCTCCGGGCGACGCCTCCGCGAGCGCCATCGCGCGGTCCACGAGCGCCGGCACGCTGTCGTCGCGCGCCACCGTGCCGAGTGCGTGGGCCAGCCCGTACAACCGCCGCGCCACCTCCCGTCCCGGCCGTGGCTCCGCGCGCTCGGCCGCCTGCAGCGCGAGCCGCGCGACGTCCACGCCGCGCTCGAACTCGCCGAGGCCCTGGTACGAGGCCGCCATCGCGTCCAGGAGCCGCGCGCGCACGAGCGGATCGTCCTCCAGGCCGGACTCGATGCGTCGCGTGCCCTCGTCGAGCAGCCATCGTGCCGTGATCGCCTCGCCGCGCTGCCGGTTCGGACTCGAGGCCTCGAACAGGTCCACGAGGAAGTCCGCGACCCGCCGCGACGACTCCGCCTCCCGGCGCGCCGCCTGCTCGGCGTGCAGCGCGCGGGACATCCCGACCGTCGCCGCGATCCCTCCCGCCACGATCGCGCCCAGCACCAGCGCGGCCGCGACCACGAATCCGCGGTGGCGCCGGGCCAGCTTGCGCAGCCGGTAGGCCGTGTCCGGCGCGGCCGCGAGCACCGGCTCGTCCGAGAGGTGCCGCCGCACGTCCGCGGCCAGCTCCGCCGCCGACGGATAGCGCCTCTCCGGGTCCTTCTCCAGGGCGCGCGCCGTGATCCACCGGAGATCCCCCGCCAGATCGCGCAGCAACCGCCGCGGCTCCGCGGAGCGTCGCGCCGCCACCTCCGCCAGCGACTCCGCCGAGTGCTCCACGCGCGCGGCCGGCGGCGGCGGTTCCTCCTCCCGCACGATGCGCAGGGCCTCGGACAGCGGCGCGCGCGCGAGCCGATCCGGATCGAACGGCAGCGCGCCGGCGAGCAGCTCGTACAGCACGACGCCGAGCGAGTAGACGTCGGAGCGCGTGTCCACGGAGGCGGCGGTCGCGCCGGCCTGCTCCGGGCTCATGTATCCGGCCGTGCCGACGATCGTGCCGTCCTGCGTGAGGAGCGTGTCGCCCTGGGCGGGCGCGGTCGCCTTCACCACGCCGAAGTCGATCACCTTGGGCGAAGGCGCGCCGTCCCGCCGCGCGACGATGAGATTCGACGGCTTCAGGTCCCGGTGGATGACGCCCTTCTGGTGCGCGTGCTGCACCGCGTCGCAGACGGAGGCGAACAACGCCAGCCGCTCGCGGATCGTGAGCCGCTCCTCGTCGCAGAACGCGGTGACGGGGCGGCCCGGGACGAACTCCATCACGAGATACGCCCGGCCGCTCGGGGTCTCGCCGGCCTCGAACACCTGCGCGATCCCCGGATGATCCATCAGCGCCAGCGCGCGGCGCTCGGCCTCGAAGCGCGCGGCGACCTGCGCCGATTCCAGGCCGGGCTTGATCAGCTTCAGGGCGACGCGGCGGCGGATGGGCCGCTCCTGCTCCGCCAGCCACACGACGCCGAAGCCGCCCTCCCCCACGATCCGCACGAGGCGGTACGGGCCGATCGTCCCGTGCGCAGCCGCGGGCACGCGGGGCGCGAGGAAGCCGCCCGCCGAGTCGTCCGCCGAGAGCAGGCGCTCCACCTCGGCGCGCAGTTCCGGGTCCGATCCGGCCTCCTCGTCGAGGACGACGGAGCGATCGGCGACGGGCAGCGCCCGGATCCGCTCGAACAGGTCGCGAGTGCGGGACCAGCGCTCGTCGGTCATGGCGGCTCCGGGGCGGCGGCGCGGGATCCTACACTGCGCGGCCGGCGCGGGACCACCCCGGCGCCCGCGCGCGGGGCCCGGGACGGCACGGCGGCATCGGACCGCGGGTCACTGGATCACCACGATATTCCCGCGTTCGAACGGTGCGAACATGGGCTCCCTCCTCGACCCGTGGGGTCCGGTCCTGTCCCCGTAGTGCGCCGGAAGTCCGCGCCGCATGCCACGAGCCATGGCCGTCGCACCCGGGCGGGCCGTGGGCGCTACTCCTGCCACGTCCGCGGCAGCACCAGGACGAGCAGACCGAAGATCTCCAGCCGCCCGAGCAGCATCACGAAGGAGAGCAGCCACTTCCCCGCCTCGGGGACGTGCGCGAAGTTCTCCAGGGAGCCCACCGTGCCCAGGCCCGGGCCCACGTTGCCCATGGCGGACGCGCAGGCCGAGAATGCCGAGAGCGGGTCCATGTCCATCGCGACCAGCGCCAGGCTCGCCGCGAACACGGTCACCACGTACAGTGCGACGAACAGAACGCCCGCCTCCACCACGTCCTCGGCCACCGCCGCCCCGTCCACGCGCACCCGCACCACCGCCGCCGGGTGCCGGAAGCGGATTAGCGTGCGTCCCACGGCCTTCGCGAACACCACGATCCGCTCCACCTTGATGCCGCCGCTCGTCGATCCCATGCAGGCGCCCTGGAGCGTGAGAAACAGCAGCGCCATCTGCGCGAGCGGCGGCCAGACGCTGGAGTCCGCCGTGGCGAATCCCGTGGTCGTCCCCACGGAGACGACCTGGAAGGCCGCCTGCCGCGCCGCCTGCGCCCAGCCGGGAGCGCCGGCCCCGTGCAGGGCGATGGCGCAGACGGCCGCCGCCGCCGCGAGGGATCCCGTGTAGAACCGCACGGCGCTGGAGCGCCACAGTTCGCGCCATCGTCCGTGCGCCGCGCTGAACAGGAGGCCGAAGTGCATGCCGGACAGGAACATGAACAGGATGCACACGGCCTCGATCGCCACGCTGTCCCAGGCGGCCACGCTGAGGTTGCGGGTGGAGAACCCTCCCGTCGCGATCGTGGCGAACGCGTGGGTGACCGCATCGAGAAACGACATCCCGAACAGCACGAGGAGACCGGTCTGCAACACCGTGAGTCCGACGTACACGGTGAGGATGATCTGCACGGCTTTCCGCGTCCGGTACCGGATGCGCGCACGCACCTCGGCGGAGGTGGACGTGCGGTACAGCACCCAGCCCGGGAATCCCTGGGCCGGCAGCACCGCCAGCACGAACACGATGATGCCCACGCCCCCGAGGAAGTGCGTGGCCGAGCGCCAGAAGAGCAGCGCCGGCGGCACCGCCTCCACGTCGGTCAGGATCGACGACCCCGTCGTGGTGTAGCCGGACACGCTCTCGAAGACGGCGTTCGCGAAGCTGAACTCCCCGCCCCACAGCACGAACGGCAACGCCCCCGCCAGACACGAGAGGAGCCACGCCATGGCCACCGTGACCAGCCCTTCGGCGTTGGAGATCTCCTTCGGCGCCGGGACGAAGACCAGCGGGAACACGCCGAACAGGGTCGCCAGCACGCCGCTGTACAGGAGCGGGAAGCAGTCCCCGCCCGATCCGGCGGCCGCGAGGCCCGCGGCGAGGAACAGGAAGGCCGCGCTGAACAGGAGCGTCACTCCCGCGTAGCGGAAGACGACATGCCACCTCACCGGGCGGCTCCCGCGCGCGACTTCAGCGTCAGTTCCCGGACCGTGGACGCGAGCTGGTCGATCTCGTCGCCGGTTCCGGGAGAGACGTCGAACGCCTTCCCGCGTTCCGCGAACTCCTCGGCCGCGCGCGCGATGCGCAGGAGCGGCCGCACCATGTAGGCGTGCACGAAGCTGCTGAACAGCAGGCTGAAGACGACGGCGGACAGGATCGCCACGACGCCCGGCATCGCGGCGCGGCGCGCCCGCGCCTGCATGTCGGAGGCCGTCTCGTAGATGCCGCGGTCGTTCAGGGCCATCAGTTCGGAGACGCCGCCCTTCGCTGCCTGGAACGCCTCCTGCACGGGACCGGAGTACCATTCCAGCGCGCGCGCCCGCTCCGCGGCGGAGGGCGGGGCGGCCCACACGGCGCGGTACGCTTCGTACGACGCGCGCAGCGACCGGAGGACTCCGGCCTCCCCGTCCATGGTGACGTTCCCCTCCGCGAAGCCGAGGTTCTCGAGGAAGACCTCGTCGGCCGCGGCGAGGATGGCGCGTCCCTCGGCCCCCTCCCCGAGGAGGACCAGCAGCACCCCGCTGTCCTCGCGCTCCAGCGCCTCCAGCATGGCCTTCGCCGCCTGGACGCTGCGGTAGTTGTCGTCCAGGAGGTCCTGGACGGACTGCCCCATCGAGCGCAACTGGAAGACGGTCCAGATCCCGGCCACGAGCAGCATGGTCGACAGGATCAGGAACCCGGACAGGATCTTCGCGCGAATGCCCATCGGGACACCCCCTTGGCCGCCGGCCGGCCCGCCGGCCGCGGCGGCGCACGATAGCACCATCGCGCCCGCGTGACCCGGCCTACCGCACGGGCGGCCCGTTCACGCGACGTACCCGGGACGTATCGGGAGTCGGGAAGCATCGACGCGGAGGTCGTGAGCCATGCCGTTCGACCCGCTGACCGGGGAGTTCTTCCGCGGGACCCTCGAGGCCCATCGCGCCGCGACCGGGGCCGTGGGGACCTTGTTCTTCTACGCGGCGCGCCCGGACGCCCTGGCCGCCTACACGCAGCAGATCATGACGCTGCTGGCGATCAAGGAGGGGACCACCGGCGTCACGATGGCTTCCGGGGGATCCCTCATCGGCACCGGTGCCGGCGGGGCGGTCGCCGCCGGAGCCATCCCGGTGGTGACGGCGGTCGGCGTGTGGGTGGCCCTGGGTTCGGGCTACTACCAGGCCCGCGAGCAGGCGAAGGTGGAGGAGTCCGTGCGCGGCTTCACGCAGGGGTTCGTGATGGGCGTGCTGGAGTGGAACTGGGATCACGTGGTCGCGCGCTTCCAGCGCCCGCTGCTGCGCATCAACAAGTTCGACGAGGAGATGGACGTCATCCGGGTCCGCGCCTATCACGGCGGCGTGAAGTCCGGCTACGGCACCGGGACCGCCATGCCGCCGAACGCGAAGAAGGCGTACCGCATCAAGCTCCGCAGCCTGGCCGGTCGGCGGGACTCGGGGCCCTGGTCCAGGAACTCGGACGAGGCGCGGCTCCAGCAGATCTCCTACGTGATCGAGCTGGCGGCGGCCGGGGTGCGGGGCGGTCTCCTCCGGGCGGCCTAGCCCGGCCCGGCCGGACACGGGAACCGCCGGGCGCGGAAACGGGCCGGGCGGTGGCAAGCGGGGGGGCGATTCGTCGCGTAGACGGGTAGGCCCCCCCGCTCCCCGAACGCCGGAGGATCCCGTGCCGCCTCGTCCCGCCGCCCCCCTCACCGCCCTTCCCGCCGCGCTCCTGACGACCCTGGCGGCGAACCCGGCGCCCGCGGCCGGAGCGGCGGCGGACGATCCCGTGGCCGCGATGCTCGCGGGTGGCGGGACCTCGCCGGCCGCCGCACCGGCGCTCCCGCCCGAAGCCACCCCCACGTGGTGGGACGCCGTGCGGCGCCGGCTGCTTGCCGCCGCCCCGGCGTGGACCGCGGAGGCGGATCAGGCGTCCGCGGAGTTCGGGGCGGCCGTGGCCACCGCCGGGGACGTGAACGGCGACGGCTTCAGCGACGTGATCGTCGGCGCGCACTTCTTCGCGAACGGGGAGTCGTTCGAGGGCCGCGTGTTCGTGTACCACGGCTCCGCCGCCGGCCTGTCCCCCGTGCCCGCGTGGACCGCGGAGGGCAACCAGGCGCAGGCCGACTTCGGCTTCTCCGTGGGCACGGCCGGCGACGTGAACGGCGACGGCTACAGCGACGTGATCATCGGCGCCCGCGTCTTCGACAACGGCGAGACGGACGAGGGACGCGCCTTCGTGTACCACGGCTCGGCGAACGGCCTCGCGGCGACTCCCGCATGGACCGCCGAGGGCAACCAGGCGACGGCGTGGTTCGGCTTCGCGGTGGCCACCGCCGGCGACGTGAATGGCGACGGGTTCAGCGACGTGATCGTCGGCGCTCCCGCCTTCGACAACGGCCAGACGAACGAGGGCCGCATCTTCCTGTACCTCGGGTCCGCCGGCGGCTTGGCCGCCGTCCCCGCGTGGACCGCCGAGTCGAACCGCGCGGGCGCCCTGCTCGGCGGCGCGGTGGCCACGGCGGGCGACGTGAACGGCGACGGCTACAGCGATCCGGTCGCCGGGGCCGCCCAGTGGACGAACGGGCAGAGCAACGAGGGCGCGCTCTTCGTGTACCTCGGCGGCGCCGGCGGTCCGGGGGCGGCCGCGTCGTGGAGTTACGAGAGCGACCAGTCCAGCGCGTTCCTGGGACAGTCCGTGGGCACGGCCGGGGACGTGAACGGCGACGGCTTCAGCGACGTGATCGCCGGCGCGCCCTGGTTCGACGCGGGCGAGACGGACGAAGGGGCCGTGTTCGTGTTCCACGGCTCGGCCGCCGGCCCGGGCGCCGCGCCCGCGTGGACGGCCGGCGGCGACCAGGCGAACGCCCACCTCGGCAACTCCGTGGCCCCGCTCGGGGACACGAACGGCGACGGCTACGCCGACGTGATCGCCGGCGCGCCCGACTTCGACGACGGCGAGACGAACGAGGGGCAGGTCCGCGTGTGGCTCGGCGGTCCCGCGGGACTCGCGGCCGGCGCGGCGTGGACCTTCTGTCCGGATCAGGCGGGCGCCCGGGCCGGGCAGTCCGTGGCCACGGCGGGCGACGTGAACGGTGACGGCTGGAGCGACGCGCTCGCGGGGGTCCCGCTCCTCGACGCCGGCGAGACGAACGAGGGGCGCGTGTTCGCCTGGCACGGCGCCACGTCCCCGCTGAGCGAGACGGCGCTTTGGAGCGTGGAGGGCAACTCGCTGCAGGGCGAGTTCGGCTACGCCGTCGCCTCCGCGGGGGACGTCAACGGGGACGGCTACGGGGACGTCGTGGTCGGCTCGCGCAGCCACACGGGCACGAAGTTCGAGCAGGGACGCGTCTCCGTGTTCCACGGATCGGCCTCGGGCCTCTCCCTCACGCCGGCCTGGACCTTCGACGGCGAGTTCTCCGACGTGCGGCTCGGCGGCAGCGTGGGCGGCGCGGGCGACGTGAACGGCGACGGCTACGACGACGTGATCGCGGGCGCGCGGCTGTTCCAGGGCACGGGGCGCGCGTACGTCTGGCACGGCTCGCCGACCGGGCTCGGCGCCACCCCCGCGTGGACCGCCGACGGCACGCAGGCCGGTCAGTCCTTCGGCGGCTGGGTGGCCGGCGCGGGCGACGTGAACGGCGACGGCTATGCCGACGTCATCATCGGCTCGTTCCACTTCGACGTGGCGGCCCAGGACGAGGGGCGCGCCTTCGCGTACCACGGATCCCCGTCGGGACTCGCGGCGACGCCCGCGTGGACCGCGTCCGGCGACCAGGCCTCCGCGTACTTCGGCCACCCGGTGGCCGCCGCGGGCGACGTGAACGGGGACGGGTACGGCGACGTGATCGTCAGCGCGCCGTACTACGCGGTGACGTTCAACGAACAGGGCCGCGCGTACGTGTTCCACGGCTCGCCGATCGGCCTCGGCCCCGCGCCGGCATGGACCGCCACGGGAACGCAGAACGGGGAACGACTCGGGCAGTCCGCGGCGGGCGCCGGTGACGTGAACGGCGACGGGTTCAGCGACGTGATCCTGGGGGCGGCCTACCACACCGGAGGACTCGTGTGGCAGGGCTCCGCGTTCGTCCACTTCGGTGCGCCGGCCGGCCTCTCCGTCGCGCCGGACTGGACGGCGGACGGCCCCTCGGAGTTCGGCGCCTTCGGCTACAGCGTGGCCTCGGCCGGGGATGTCGACGGCGACGGCTTCAGCGACGTGATCGTGGGCGCCTTCGGCGGCGGCACGTCCCCGGCGAGCGCCCACGTGTTCCACGGGGCCGCGGACGGCCCGGGACCGGAGCCGGCGTGGACGACGCCGACCCCGCAGAACGGATCCGCGTTCGGGAGCTGCGTGGCGTCGGCGGGCGACGTGGACGGGGACGGCTTCGCCGATGCGATCCTCGGCGCGCCGTGGTACCAGAACCCGACGACCCGCGAAGGCCTGGCCATCCTGCACCACGGCAACGGCGGCGAGTGCCGCATCACGCTCCCGCGCCAGCAGCGCACGGACGGCGTGACGCCGATCGGGACGCACGGCCGCTCCGACAGCGAGACCGCGTTCCGCATCCGCGCGATCATGCTCTCCGCCTTCGGCCGCACGCGGCTGCAGATGGAGCACGAGGCGAAGCCCCTGGGCGTCCCCTTCGACGGGACGAACACCATCCCGGGCGGCTACTTCGACATCGGGAGCGACGGCATCATCCATTTCAACCGTCTCGTGGGCGGCCTCGAGCCCGCCACGCGCTACCACTGGCGCGTCCGAGCGAAGTACGACCTCGTGCGCACGCCGTTCCAGCGCAACGGCCCGTGGATCCACCTGCCCTCGCGCGGCTGGAACGAGGCGGACCTTCGCACCGGCGGGACGTCGGTGGTGGGCGTTCCCGTGCCGGCGATCGCGGCCGGAGCGACGGGCGGGGTACGCTTGGCGCTGCGCGCGTCCGGCCCGAACCCGGCGAACGGACCGGTGGAGCTGCGCCTCGCCCTCGGCGCGCCGGCGACGGTGGTCGTGGACGTCCTCGACGTGCGGGGGCGGCGCGTGGCCGGGATCCTCCGCGGGGCTCACCTGGACGCGGGGTCGCACGCACTGTCCTGGGACGGCCGCGACACGGGCGGCGCGCCCGCGGCCGCCGGGGTCTACTTCGTGCGCGCACGGACCGCCGCGGCAAGCGTGGTCCGGAGAGTCGTGCTGGTTCGTTGACCCGGGCCGGCAGCGCGGCGCGCGGTTGCACGGCTCCATGATGGCGCCCGGAGACGCCCGGTGCCGAGGTCGCACCCCGGGGGCTCACGCCCCCGGGGCCGCCGCGCGAACTACTCCTCCGCGGCCGACGGGTCGGTTTCGCCACCCGTCCCGTCGTCCGACGGTGCGTCTCCCGGCTCCTCGTCCGGGAACAGCTCATCCATCACGGCGAAGTACCGCTGCACCGCGCCCTCGTTCTCGCGGAACCACTCCAGGTTCGCCGCGTACGCGGGCGACTCCTGCGCCTCCGGCTGCCTCGTGTCGCCGCCCATCGCCGAGTCCAGCGACGAGGCGATCGCCATGCCCATGAGGGTGTAGTTGAAGAGCACGAGTTCCCGCATCGGGATCCCGGCGTGCTTCGCGGCCTGCGCGAGTTGCGGCACGCTCTCCATCCGGCGGACGGCGTCGTCGATCGACGGGGGACCCGGTTCCCCCGGGGTCTCCTCCAGCTCGAGCGCCGCGAGGTGCTCGGCCACCGCGGGATCCGCCTTCACGACGGCCGCGAACTCGCGATAGGCCGCCTCGACCTTGTTCATCGCGGCGACGGTCAGCTTGTAGTTCTCGGCCTCGTCGGTCGCCGCCGCGGCCTTCGAGTCCGCGGCAGAGGCGACGGCAAACGCGCCCAGGATCAGAGCGCACACGCAAGTTCGGGCGGCCATGGGGAAGCTCCTTTCGCGTCCCGGACCAGCTTGGGGGCCGGGAGGAGCGTACCGCCTCCGGTGTCGGGCCGCACGCCGAGACTGCAGGCCTTGGCGCCATCCGGAGACGGTGCGGAGATGCGTGCGTGGAGTCCTGTCAACCGGGGGACTTGCAAGGGGAAGGATGGAGCGGGCAACGGGATTCGAACCCGCGACATTCAGCTTGGGAAGCTGACACTCTACCAACTGAGTTATGCCCGCTCTTCCCCGAACCGGGAGGATATAGCCCCCCTCGCTCCCGAGGTCAAGGCCGGGATGGACGAGCGGCGGAGGGCTTGCTGCCCCCCGCCGTGGCCGCGTCCCGGTCGCCCCACGAAGTGCGTTACCGGCGCGCCTCCAGGATGAGGTTGAACGGCGTCTCGGCCGCTCGCCGCACCTTGCGGAAGCCGCCCTTCGTCAGGACCTCCCGCAGCCGCGTCTCCCCCGCCTGCGCGCCCAGCCCGAGCCGCCCGTCCTGGGACAGGGAGTTCGGCGTGCAGATCAGCGTGGAGAACCCGTAGTACGCGCGACCCACGGGGTTCAGGTTGTCCTCGAGCCGGTCGCCGGCCATCGGCTCCACGATCATCAGGGCCCCGTCCGGGCGCAGCGCGCCGTGCGCGCGTTCGGCCGCGCCGAGCGGATCGCCCATGTCGTGCAGGCAGTCGAAGAACGCGATGAGGTCGAAGTCCCGCTCGCTGTACTGCTGCGCCGTGGCGCACTCGAAGCGCACCCGATCGGCCACGCCTGCCTCCGCGGCCCGCCGCCGCGCCGTCTCGATGGAGCCGGCATGCACGTCGATCCCCACGATCGTGCTCTTCGGATACGCCTGCGCCAGCAGGATCGCCGACGCGCCGTGCCCGCAGCCCACGTCGCCCACCTTCGCGCCCGCGGCGAGGCGCTCGTGCATCCCGTCCAGGGACGGCAGCCACTCCTGCACGAGGCAGTGCCGGTACGTCGGGCGGAAGAAGCGCTCCACGCCGCAGAACATGTGCGGGTCGTGGTCGCCCCAGGCGATGCCCTCGCCACTCAGGAACGCACGCTCCGCGCGGTCCAGGATCCGGAACACGCCGACCGCCGTCTCGAACCCGCCGGCCATGAACGCGGGGCTGTCCTCGTCCGCGAGGACCGCGGCGTGCTCCGGCGGCAGGAAGTACGTGCGCGACGCCGGCCGGTACTCGATCAGCCCGGCTGCGCACTGGTTGCCCAACCACTCGCGCACATAGCGCTCGTTCGTGCCGGTCAACTCGGCCAGGCGCGCCGAGTCGACGGGGCCGCTCGCCGCCAGGGCCCGGTACAGGCCGAGGCGGTCGCCCAGGTGGATCAGCGCGCCCGTGACGGTGGCGCCGAGCTCCTCGAGGAGCTTTCCGGCGAAGGCCTGGACGCGGTCCGGATTCAGGGTGGTCTGCATGAGGGGTCTCCTTCCGTTGAAGTGGACACCCCTGAGGCGTGAAATCCCGCGTCACGTCGTGAAGTCGGCTACTCCTCCACGCGCCAGTGGACCGGCCGCCCCGGATCCGGATCGAAGCGGCACAGGATCCCCGTGCGGATCGTGGCGCTGAGGTAGCGCCCGAGGGCCTCGTGCTCGTCCGCGATCCGGCGGATCACCGCCTTCAGCGCCTTCGTGACGCTCTGCCGCGCGCGCTCCCGCGCGTCCCCCGCGCGGCGGGCCCGGCCACCGAGGCCCACGGCCTCCACAAGCTGCGCCGTGAGCGCATCGATCTCCGCCTGGCAGCGCTCCACGCGTCCGCGGTCGTTGTGGCCCGTGGCCTCGTCCAGCTCCGCACGCAGGTCCGTGAGTCGCGCCCGGTACGCGGCGCGGGCCTGCGGGTCCAGGATCTCCCCGGCGTCCCCCTCCGGCGCCCCCTCGCCGCCCGCGAGATCGAGGGCCAGGAAGTCCCGTTCCGGCTCCGCCAGGAGCCGCGCGAGGTAGCGCGGCCCGCGGCCGTCCTTCACGCGGAGCGTGGCGCCGTCGAACGCGACCGCCCACACGTCGCCTTCGCGGACCAGCGCGGCGGCCGCCTTCGCCGGCGCCGCCTCCCGCGCCTCGGGCTCCGCCACCGCCTCCGCGCTCCCGCCGGCGGCGCGCGCCAGGAGCGCCTCGCACGCCTCGCGGTCGCGCGCCGCCCCGAGCCGCGCGAAGATCCCGCGCGCCGCCTCCAGCTCCAGCGTGGCGCCGAGCACGTCCCCCGCTTCCAGCATCGCCCGGCCCGCGAGCATCCCGCACGCGGCCTGCTCGTAGGGCGCCTCCACCTCCGCCCACTGCGCCCGCGCGTCGTGGAGCCGCGCGATCGCCTCCCCCGCGTCCCCACGGGCCAGCGCCAGCTCGCCCTGCGCCTGAGCCGCGCACGCGCGATCCCACGGCACCGCGTCCCCCGCGGCCAGCCGGACCAGCTCCGCCGCGGCTGCCTCCGCCACGGCCGGCGCACCCGCCGCCAGCGCCACCGTCACGCGCGCCTTGAGCAGACCGGCCTTATCCTCGCAGTGCAGCGTGGGCACCCGGCGACCGCAGAACCGCTCCAGCGCACGGT
This sequence comes from uncultured Gemmatimonadota bacterium, assembly GCA_964471155.1. Lineage (GTDB taxonomy): Bacteria > ARS69 > ARS69 > ARS69 > ARS69 > CAYYFX01. The sequence continues at coordinate 61,054 of CAYYFX010000005.1, forward strand.
GGGCCCCGGCCGCGTCCCCCTGCGCCAGCATCAGCAGCGCCAGTCCCGGCTGCGGATCCCACCCGGCGGCAAGCACCTCGCGGTACGCCTCCAGCGCGCCGGCCAGGTCGCCGAGCCGCCGCCGGATCTCCCCCAGCTCCACGCAGGCCAGCGCCAGCCAGCGCGGGATGGCCGCGCGCAGGAGACGCGCCGCCTCCTGCGCCTCGCACTCCGCGGCGTCCAGCTCCCCGCGCACGCGCAGCACCTCCGCGCGATGCACGCGGCACAACCCCGGGAAGTACGACACCCGCGTGCGCGACACCCAGCGCGTGGACGACGACGTCCACTCCTGCGCGCGGTCCCACGCGCCGCGCGCCCGGCACGCGAAGATCGCGTTGCAGAAGACCAGGCCCGTCTCGAGGATCCCGATCTCCCCGCCGAGCGCGAGGGCCGTGGCCCCGTCCAGCAGATCGAGCGCGCGCGTGGACTCCCCGCGGATGGCGGCCACGTGCGCCAGATCGATCAGCGCCAGCGCCTCGACGTTGCGGTCCCCGTGCCGCCGCCCGATCTCCAGCGCGCGCCGCGCGCACGCCTCGTGGCCCTCGAGATCGCCCTGGTTGCCGCGTTCGCGTCCGGAGAACCACGCGTGCAGCCCGTGCTCGGGGCCTTCGGGGATTCCGGCGATCAGCTCGTCGGCGCGCCGCCACCAGGCCGCCCCCTGCGCGGGTGCGCACGCGTCGAGGTGCGCGTAGCACAGCCCCAGCGCCGCGCGCGCCGCGGCGCGCGGGTCGTCCCCGGCGTATGCGTGGTAGGCGCGCTCCAGGAACTCCGGGACCTGCGCCAGGAGTCCCGCCCAGCGCGCGCAGTCCGCGAGAAGCTCCAGCCCGGCGCCGTCCAGCGCGCCGCGCGCATCCGCGGCCACGAGCAGGTCGTACGCGGCGGTCCACTCGCACCGCGCGCAGAGCTCGTGCGCCGCCGCGACCGCGTCCTCCGGGGACGACGGCGCGCGCGGGCCTTCGATGACGTCGTCCCGTGCCCGATCCTCGCGACTCATGCGCGGATCGTAGCACGCATCGCATCCCCGGACGTCCGGCGGCGCCCCGGCGCGCGCATCGCGGCCGGGATCAACCGGAACCCGGAGCGAACGCCGCGCGCACCGCCGCCGCGATCTCCGCCGCCGCCCGCGGCAGATCCGCCGGTCCGGCCACGGCCAGCCGCGTGGCGCCCGCCACCTTCCGGAACCAGGTGCGCTGCCGCTTCGCGTACTGCCGCGTGGCCAGGACGATGGCGTCGCGCGCCGCCTCCCGCGTCATCCGCCCCTGCACCACGGCGCGCATCGCCGCGTAGCCCACGGCGTCCAGGCCCGGCGCGTCCGCCGGAAGCCCCCGGGCGAGCAACGCGCGCACCTCGTCCTCCCAGCCTTCCGACACCATGGCATCCACGCGCGCCGCGATGCGCGCGTCCAGCACGAGCACCGGCCAGTCCAGCACGAAGCGCAGCACGCGCGGCGCGGCCGCCGCCGCCTCCCGGTGCCGTCGCTGGTGCTCCGAGATGGGAACGCCCGTGCGCTCCCACACCTCCAGCGCGCGGATGACGCGCACGCGGTCCGCCGCATGCAGGCGGGCCGCGGCCGCGGGATCCACGGCTGCGAGGCGCACGTGCAGCGCGGCGTCCGTCTCCCGCGCCAGCCGCGCGCGCAGGTCCGGGTCCGCCGCCGGCCCTTCGAACAGCCCCTCCTCCGCCGCACGCAGGTACAGCCCGCTCCCGCCCACCAGGAAGGGCACGGCGCCGCGCGCGCGGATCGCCGCGAACGCGGCGCGCGCGTCCTGCCCGAAGCGCGCGGCCGTGTACGTCTCGCGCGGATCCACGACGTCGATGAGGTGATGCGGCACCGCGGCCCGCTCCGCGGCGTTCGGCTTCGCGGTGCCCACATCCATTCCGCGGTACACCTGCCGCGAGTCCGCGGACACCACCTCCAGCGACGGGCTGCCGTCCAGTTCCCGCGCCACCGCGATGGCCAGCGCGGTCTTCCCGCTCGCGGTGGGACCGCCGAGACTGACCAGCCCCGGAGCGCTCATCGCTCGAAGCGGTCGTCGATGGAGGCGCGCGGGACCTCGAGGTAGATGGGGCGACCGTGCGGGCACAGCCGCGGCACGTCCGCGCGCTCCAGCCCGGCGAGGAGATGCGCCACCTCGTCCGGGTGCAGCCGCTGCCCGAACTTCACCGCGCCGCGGCAGGAGTAGCTCTTCGCGAGCGCGTCGCGGAACGCCTCCACGGAGTGCGGCACGCCGTCCGGCGACGCGAACAGCTCCTTCAGGAACTCGCCGCCGCCCCACTTCGTGAGGTGGCCGGGCACGCCGTCCACCAGCACGGAGGACGGACCGCCCGGCCGCGCGTCGAAGCCCGCGGCGGCGAGCGCGGCGCACGCCTCCTCGGGGTCGCTGCCCGGCGCCAGCTCCACCGGCAGCGGCACCAGTAGCCCCTGCACCGTGCGCTCCTTCGGCGGGGCGGCGCGCAGCTCGTCGTACAGGACGCGCTCGTGCGCCGCGTGCTGGTCGATCACGAGCAGCCGCTCCCGGTCCTCCACGAGGAGGTACGCGCCCCACAGCTCCCCGGCCAGCCGCAGCCGCCGCGTCTTCAGCAGGACCGGGGACTCCGCCGCGGGATCCGGCGACGGCGGCGGCCCCGGCGCGGACGGCGCCGAAGGCGCGTCCGCGATGTCCCGCGCCAGGAACCCCGACCGCACGCTGCGCGACACCGGCCCGCCGGCGCCGCCCCACGGCGCGTCCGGCATCCGCTCCCGCACGCGCCCCGCCGCGTCCGGCCGCCGCGGCGCGTCCCGGAACGGCAGCGCCCCCGCGCGCCCGAGCTGGTCGAAGCCCACGTCCACCACGCTCATCGCGATCGCGTCGCGCACCGCCGCGTACACCAGGTCCTTGCGGCGGAAGCGCACCTCGCGCTTGCCCGGGTGGACGTTCACGTCCACGTCCGCGGGATCCACGTCGAGCGCGAGCGCGAACACCGGGAACCTGCCGTGCGGCACCGCGCCGCCCAGCCCGGCGAGCACCGCGTGCGACACCGCCGCATCCGTCACCGGGCGCGCGTTCACGAGGAGCACCTGGTGGTCCACCTTCGTGCGCGCGAAGTCCGTGAGCGACACGAGCCCCTCGACGCGCACGCCGCCGCGCACGCCGCGCACCGGGAGCATGCGCGCGGCGGTCTCCGCGCCGAGGATGGCACCGGCCCGCGCCGCGAAGCCGTCGGTGGCCGCCACGGAGAGCACCTCGCGGCCGTCGCGCGCCACGCGGAACGCCACCTCCGGCGCGCCCAGCGCGAGCTGCGCCAGCGTGCGCACGAGCACGCGTCCCTCCGTGCCCGGCGTGCGCAGGAAGGCGCGCCGCGCCGGCGTGTTGAAGAACAGCCCGCGCACCTCGATCGTGGTCCCGCCCGGGCGCGCCCCCGGCCCCTCCTCGATCACGTCGCCGGCCTCGAGGACGATCCGGGTGGCCGGCCCGCCCGGCGGGCACGTCACCATCGTCACGCGCGCCACCGCCGCGATGGACGCGAGCGCCTCCCCGCGGAACCCGAGCGTGGCGATGGCGTCCAGGTCCGCGGCCGTGGCCACCTTGCTGGTGGCATGGCGCTCGAACGCCCGGCGCACCTCGCCGGCGGGGATGCCGTGGCCGTCGTCCGCCACGCGCACCAGTTCCAGCCCGCCGCCCTCGAACGCCACGTCGATGCGGCGCGCGCCGGCGTCCAGCGCGTTCTCCACCAGCTCCTTCACGAGGGAGGCCGGCCGCTCCACGACCTCGCCGGCCGCGATGAGGTTCGCGATCCCGGGCGGCAGCCGCCGGATGCTCACGGCACGTCCTCCCCGTTCGCGCGGCGCTTCCACTCCGCCAGCACGGCCAGCGCCTCCCGCGGCGAGATCCCGTCCGGGTCCAGCGCGGCCAGCTCCGCGAGCACGCCCGCCGCCGCGCCGGAGAACAGCGACATCTGCGACGGCGGCGCCGCCTCCGAGCGGCCCTTGCGCGCGCCGCCGTCCGCCTCCAGCCCGCGCAGGATCTCCCGCGCGCGATCCGTCACCGCGCGCGGCAACCCGGCCAGCTTCGCCACCTGGATGCCGAAGCTGCGGTCCGCGGCACCCTCCACGACCTTCCGGAGGAACACCACGTCGTCCTTCCACTCGTGCACGGTCACGCGCAGGTTCACCGCGCGCGCGAGCCGCGACGCCACCTCGGTCAGCTCGTGGAAGTGCGTGGCGAAGAGCGTGCGCGCCGCGCGCGCCCCGTTCTCGTGCAGGTGCTCCAGCACCGCCCACGCGATGGCCAGCCCGTCGTACGTGGACGTGCCGCGGCCGACCTCGTCCAGCAGCACGAGGCTGCGCGGCGTGGCGGCGGCCAGGATGCGCGCCACCTCCACCATCTCCACCATGAACGTGGAGTGCCCGGCCGCCAGGTGGTCGCTGGCGCCGACACGCGTGAACACCCGGTCCGCCACGCCGATCTCGGCCGCGTCCGCGGGCACGAAGCTGCCGGCCTGCGCCAGGATGACCAGCAGCGCCACCTGCCGGAGGTACGTGGACTTGCCCGCCATGTTCGGGCCGGTGATCACCAGGATCTGCCGGGTGTCGCCGTCCAGGAGCACGTCGTTCGGCACGAACTCGTGCGCGGGCAGGGACGCCTCCACCACCGGGTGCCGGCCGCCGCTGATGCGGATGCGGGCGCCGTCGTGGACGACGGGCCGCACCCAGCCCTCGCGCGCCGCGAGCTGCGCGAAGGCGCCCAGCACGTCCAGCACCGCCAGCCCCTCCGCCGCCCTGCGGAAGCGCGCCCCGGAGAGCGCCAGCCGCTCGCGCAGCTCGGTGAACAGCCGGTACTCGAGGTCCTGCGCCCGCTCCTCGGCGCCGAGGATCTCGGACTCGCGCTCCTTGAGCGCCGGCGTGACGTAGCGTTCGCCGTTCACCAGCGTCTGCCGGCGCTCCCACTCCGGCGGCACGAGATCGCGGTTCGCCTTCGTGACCTCCAGGTAGTAGCCGAACACGCGGTTGTAGCCGACCTTCAGGTTCGCGATGCCGGACCGCTCCCGCTCCTCCGCCTGCAGCGCGGCGATCCAGTCCTTGCCGTGGCGCGCCAGGTTGCGCAGGCGGTCCAGCTCCTCCGAGAAGCCGTCCCGGATGAGGCCGCCGTCCAGCGTTCCGAGCGGCGGCGCGTCCACCAGCCGCTCGCGCACCGAGTCCACCTCCGCGGAGAAGTCCGCGAAGTCCTCCGCGGTGCGCTGCAGCAGCGCGGCGCGGCACGAGGCCAGGCGCGCCTTCAGCTCCGGCAGCCGTTCCAGCGAGTCCGCGAGCGCCACCAGATCCCGGGCGTTCGCGCGCCCCGCCGCCACGCGCATCGCGAGGCGTTCCACGTCGCCCACGCGGGAGAGCACGTCGCGCACCGCGCCGTCCGCCCCGGCATTCCCCGCCAGCTCCTCCACCGCCTCGTGCCGCGCGGCGATCCGCTCCGGCGCCACGAGCGGTCGCGCCAGCCAGTGCCGCAGCCGGCGCGCCCCCATGGGCGTGCGCGTGCGGTCCACCACCGAGAGCAGCGTGGTCCGCCCGGGCCCCTCGCGCAGCGGGCGGAGGATCTCCAGGTTCCGCAGGGTGATCTCGTCGAGGACGAGCGAGCCTTCGCCCTCCTCGAAGGCGAGGGGCCGCAGCTCCTTCGCCTCCGCCTTCCGCAGCCCGCCGAGGTAGTCCAGCAGCGCGGCGGCCGCCGCCGCCCCGAGCGGACGGAACGTGGCCGCGCCCGCGCCGCCCTCGAAGCCGGGACCGGCCTCCACGCGCGCCACCGCCTCCTCCGCCGCGGGGAAGCGGCGGGCGGGCAGCCGCTCCAGCACGGCGCCGCGGCGCAGCGCGCGCGCGACGTCCGCGGGCAGATCCCCGTCCGGGGCCAGGATCTCCGCGGGGTCCAGCCGGTCCAGCTCGTCCCCCAGCCGCTCCGCCGGCATCTCCACCGCGCACAGCTCGCCGGTCGACACGTCGCAGCGGGCCACGCCCACCCGGCCCGCCTCCGCGTCCGGCAGCACGGCCACGAGCCAGCGGCTGTCGCGCTCCGCGAGCAGCCCCGGCAGCGTGGCGGTGCCGGCGCTGACCACCTCCACGACCTCGCGCTTCACGATCCCCTTCGCGACGCGCGGATCCTCGACCTGGTCGCACACCGCCACGCGGTGCCCCGCGGCCACGAGCTTCGCGAGCGAAGGCTCGAACGCCGCGAGCGGCACGCCGGCGAGCGGCACGCGGGCGCCGCGCTCCATGCCGCGCGAGGTGAGCGCGATGCCGAGCACGTCGGACACGAGCACGGCGTCCTCGTAGAACGTCTCCCAGAAATCCCCCATGCGGAACAGCAGCACGCTGTCCGGGTGCTCCGCCTTCGCGGTGAGGTACTGGCGCATCAGCGGCGTGAGCCCGGGCTCGGCGGGGTCGGGCCGCGGGGGCGAGACGCGCGCGGGGGCGTCGCCCGTGGAGGTCACTCCTTCGTCTCCCGGCGCACGCGCGGCGACAGCTCGCCGAGCGCGGCCACGCTGTCCGCCGCCGCCTGCGCGGCGGCCTCGTCGTCGAACGGACCCACGATCACGCGGTGCACGATGCCCTCCGGGCCCTCCGCGCGCCGGATCTCCACCGTTCCCACCGAGAGCGTGCGCACGTCGCTCGCGAGCTTCGTGGCGTTCGCGGGGTCCGTGAGCGCGGCCACCTGCACGACCCACCGCGCCGGCTCGCCCGCCGCCGCCGCCGGCTCCGGCGTCGCGGCGCGCGCCCGCACCGCCTCGCGCGCGAGCGTGGCCTCGAACGACGACGGGTACTCCTCCTCGATGTGCGCCGCGCGCGCGGCCGCCTCCTGCTCCCGACCCAGCAGGCGCAGGCACTCCACCGTGCGGCGCGCGGCCGCCGCGGCGCGATCGTCCTCCGGGTGGTCCCGCTCGAACTTCCGGTACCGGCGCAGCGCCTCGCCCATCTGTCCGACGCGGTAGTACGCGCCGGCGAGGGCGAACTGCGCGGTGCGCTCGTCCGCGCCGGAGGCGCCCTTCTCGGCGTCGCGCAGCGTCTCCAGGGCGGCCTCGGGCCGATCCGCGCCCAGCTCCGCGAGCCCCTTCCACAGGAGCGCCCGCCCCGCGGGGAACTTCGAGCCGCGCAGTTCCGCCAGGACGTCGAACTCCTCCGCGGCCGCGACGTACAGGCCGGCCGAGTACGCCTGCAGCCCCTTCTCCCAGTGCGCCTCCGCGGCGAGCGTCGCCGGCGGCGTGAGCTCGAGCACGCGGTCCCACAGGGACACGGCTTCCACCGGGTCCGTGGCGGTGCGCGCGAGGAGCGCGAGCACCTGCAGGGAGGACTGCGCCGCGGGGTCGCCCGCGGTGCCGTCGCGCAGGATGCGGCCGGCCGCCTCGCGGTCGCCCGCCTCGTACGCGCGCGTGGCGTCCTCCAGCGGACCCGCGGCGGCCGGTCCCGCGGCGGCGCCCGCGATCAGCGCCGCCGCGAGCGCCGCGACGGGGGCGGCGGCCGCGCGCATCAGGTGGACGCCTGCCGGAGGAGCGCGTCGATGCCGGAGGGGCGCGGCGGACGCGGCTTGCCCTCCTCCCCGAGGAACTCCGCGGTCCACGCGTTCAGGAGGCTCTCCGCCTCGCCGGCGCGCCCCGCCTGCAGGAGGAGCTGCAGCAGGAGCACGCGCAGCGGGGCGGACTTCGGGTTCGACTCCAGCCCGCGCCGGCACGCGGACATGGCCGCCTCGATCTGGCCCTTGCGGCGCAGGAACCGCGCGAGCCCGAACGACGCGTCCTCGTGTCCCGGCACGCGCTCCAGGAAGCGCTGGTAGGTGGTCTCCATCCCGCCGAAGGTCCCGTTGAGGAAGTGCACGCGCTCCAGCGCGAGGAACAGGACGCCCGAGCGGTCCGGGTGCGCGGCCAGGACGCCCTCCCACGCGTCGATGGCCTCCGCGTAGTCCCCCTGCTTCTCCTTGAGCATGCCCCACAGGGTGCGCGCGCCCGGCTCGTCCGCGTCCAGCTTGCGCGCCTCCTTCAGCAGCTTCTCCGCCTCCTTGAGCTCGCCCTTCGCCAGGAGCCCCTCGGCCTGGCGCGCGCGGTACGCGCACGCCTCCGCCGCGTCGCCGCCCTGGCGCTTCAGCAGTTCCCGCTTCGCGCGGTACGCCTCCTCCAGGTCGCCGCGCCGCTCGTGGATGGACAGCAGCAGCGCGAGCGCGTGCGAGGGATCGGGGGCGCGCCGGATCGCCTCGCGCGCCGCGTCCGCCGCGCGATCCCAGCGCTCCAGCACCATGAGGTCCTCGCACAACGACTCCTGCACGCGCGCCTCGAGCTGCGGGTCCAGCGCGCGCCGCGTGGTCAGCTCCCGGTGCAGCTGCAGCGCGCGGTCCGTGTCCCCGCGCTTGCGCAGCAGGTCCCCGAGCCGCAGGTACGCGTCCACGTTGGACGAGTCCTCCCGCACGGCGTTCCGGAACTCCCGGAACGCGGTCTCCTCGTCGCCGTCGATCATCGCGGACAGGGCCACCAGGTACGGCGGCCGCTTCGCGCCCGGCCCGGGCCGCCGCCAGCGTCGCGCGGCGAGCACGGCCGCGAGCACGACGACCACCAGCAGCAGGGCGACCAGCTCACCACTCACGAGCGCGCCCCCGAACGCAGGTCATCGGTCTCCTCGAGCGGGAGGTTCCGCAGCGAGGTCAGTTCCCCGGAGAGCCGCCGGTTCTGCCGGCGCGCGTCGCGCAGCTTCGTCTGCAGCTCCACGACCCACAGCACGGCGAGCGCGCACCCGCTCACGCCGCCCACCAGGAACGCCACGAACAGCGCGAACAGCAGGGGCACGTTCGTGTACGGCGGTCCGACGAGCAGGTCCACCGTGACCCGCTGGTCCGGGTTCCGCACCGCGAAGCCGATCGCCGCCACCACCAGCGCCACCACGAGCAGCGCCCTCAGCACCCTCAGGAACCCCATGCGTCCCCCCTCACCGGGATCCCCCGGTACGTCGAGCCCGACAGCTCGGCCAGCCTCACGTCCAGCAGGTCCCCCGGACGCGCCGATCCCTCCGGCAGCACCACCATGAAGCGGTTGCGCGTGCGGCCGAAGGGCTCCTCCGGGTTCCTCCGGCTGGGCGCCTCCACCAGGATCTCCATCGTGCGCCCCGCGTTCTCGCGGAGGACCTCCCCCACGATCCGGCGCTGCAGGGCGATCAGCTCCTCCAGCCGCCGGGCCTTCTCCTCCTCCGGGACCGCGTCCGCCAGCTTGAGCGCGGGCGTGCCCTCGCGGGGAGAATACCGGTACATGAAACATTCGGCGAATCGCACCCGTTCCACCAGCCGCAGCGTGGCCCGGAAGTCCTCCTCCGTCTCCCCCGGGAACCCCACGATGAGGTCCGAGGAGAACTGCACGTCCGGGATGAGCGCGCGCGCCTCGTCCACCCGGCGCAGGTACCACTCCGCGGTGTGCCGGCGTTTCATGCGCTTCAGCACCGCGTCCGATCCGCTCTGCACCGGGAAGTGCAGGTACTCCGCCGGCGCGCGGCACTCCGCGATCGCGCGGAAGACGTCCGTGGTCATGTCCCGCGGATACGACGACGTGAAGTACAGCCGGGCCAGCCCGTCCACCCCGTCCAGCGCGCGCAGGAGGTCGGCGAAGCCGAGGTCGCCGTCGCGCCAGGAGTTCACGTTCTGGCCGAGCAGCGTGACCTGCTTCGCGCCCTGCGCCACGAGCCGGCGCGCCTCCGCCACGACCTCGGCCAGCGGCTTGGACCGCTCCCGCCCGCGCGTGAACGGCACGATGCAGAACGTGCAGAACTTGTCGCAGCCCTGCTGGATCGTGAGGAACGCGCACGGCCCCTCGGGCGGCGCGGGCGCGCGCTCGATCGCGTACGTGTGCTTCGCGTCCACCGGCGTGCGCACGAGCGTCCCCCGGCGCTGCTCCCGGCGCTCCGCCACGATCGCGGGCAGCTCCCGGTACGTGTCCGTACCGGCCACGACGTCCACGAGCCCGCGGCGGATGCCGAGGTCCTCGCCCAGGCGCTGCGCCATGCAGCCCACCACGCCCACGATCATGCCGGGGCGGCGCCGCTTCACCCCGGCGAAGTTCTCCACGCGCGCGCGCACGCGGTCCTCCGCGCCGGCGCGCACGGAACACGTGTTGAACAGCAGCACGTCCGCGGTCTCCGGCGTGGCCGCGGGCGCGTACCCCTCGTCCAGGAAGCGGGACGCGATGAACTCCGAGTCGTACGTGTTCATCTCGCAGCCGTAGGTCTCGATGTAGAACGTCGGCCGGTGCCCGGCCTCCGACGCGAGCGCCGGCGACACCAGGCTGCCCAGCCGGTCGAAGCGGCGGCCCGAGCGCGAGGTCATCGGCTCGTACGCCTTCAGCGCCGACGGCCGCGGCTCCGCGGGCGCGCTCACGCCGCGATCCTCTCGCCGGCCATGCCGTCGTCGGTCACCGCGGTGAGGCGCGCGCGCACGAGCGGGCGCTCCACCCGCCCCGGCCCCAGGTCCACGCGGATGAAGTTCCCGGTGAGCCCGCTCATCCAGTCCGTGCCGGCGCGGCGCATGCCCTCCACGAAGACGTCCGCTTCCCGCCCCAGGTGCCGGCGGCGGAACGCGAGGGACTTCTCCGCCGACAAGCGCTTGAGCGCGGCGGTGCGCCGCTTGCGCTCGTCCGGCGGCACGGGGTCGGCGAAGCCCGCGGCGGCCGACCCCGGGCGCTCCGAGTACGTGAACGCGTGCACGTACGAGAGCGGCATCTCCTCCAGCCGGTCGAACGTGTCGAGGAAGTCCCGGTCGGTCTCCCCGGGGAAGCCGCTGATCACGTCCGTGCCGATGCCGCAGTCCGGCGCGCGCTCCGCCACCTTCGCCACGAGCTCCCGGAAGCGCTCCACCGTGTAGCGCCGGTTCATGCGCGCGAGCACCGCGGCGCTGCCGCTCTGCAAGGGCAGGTGCAGGTGCCGCGCGAACCTCGGCTCGTCCGCCATGAAGTCCAGCAGCTCGTCCGTGACCGTGGACGGCTCGATCGAGCTGAGCCGGAACCGGTCGAGCCCCGGCACGGCCACGACGTCGCGGATGAGCGGGACGAGCAGGCGCCGCCCTTCCGCGAGGTCCAGCCCGTAGTCCCCCACGTGCACGCCGGTGAGCACGATCTCCGTGTACCCCGCGGCCACGAGCTCCGCGATCTGCGCGACCACGGCCTCCGGCCGCCGGCTGCGCGAGGGCCCGCGGGTCTGCGGGATCACGCAGAAGGTGCACGCCTCGTTGCAGCCCTCCTGGATCTTCACGAAGGCGCGGCTCTTGTCCATGAGCTCGGTGACCGGGATCTCCGGGAAGGCCGTGGCCGCCGCGATGGGCCCGACCGCCACGCGCGGCGCGCTCCCCTCGCCGGCCCGCCGCAGCTCGGAGACCACGTGCACCCGCTCCGCCGCCCCGAGCACGAGCCCGACCCCCGGCAGCGCCGCCAGCTCCGAAGGCGCCCGCTGCGCGTAGCACCCGGTGGCCACGATCCGCGCCGCCGGCCGCGCCGCCGCCAGCTTCCGGATGGCCTGCCGGGCGCGTGCGTCGGCCTTCGCGGTGACGGTGCACGTGTTGACCACGTAGACGTCGGCCTCCTCGTCGAACGGCACGGTCCGGAACCCGCCCTCCCCCTCGAGAAGGGTCCGCAGGACCTCCGTGTCGTACTGGTTCAGCCGGCACCCGAAGGTGCAGAAGGCGACGCGCTTCACGCGGACTCCGGAGGAGCGGAAGAAGGCAACCCGGCCAGTCTAGGATCCGCCGAAACGGCCGGTCAACCGACGGGACGCTCCCGGCCCGCGCACCGCCCGAACCCCTCTGCGTTCGAGCGAACGGACGCCCCGAACGCGTGCGGCCGGGCCGGGCCTCTCTGCAGCGGCGTCGCGGAGGCGCCGGGAGGCACGGATGCCGGAGGCGCCGGAGCGCCGAGCCTTCCCGGCGACAGGACGTCGCCGGGAAGGCGTCCGCGGCAGAGAGGCCCGGCCCGGTCGCACGCGTTCGGGGCGTCCGTTCGCTAGAACGCCACCCCGCCGGAAATCCGATGCACGTCCTCCAGCTCCGCGTGGCTGCGGTACGCGTAGTCGAACGCGAACCCCACGCCCAGCCGGCGGATCCGGAGGCCCGCGCCCGCGGTGTACGGATCGTCCTCCCGGCCGAGGCCCTCGCTGCCCACCCGGAAGGCGAGGGCGTTGCGGTACCAGTACTCCACGCCGACCTTCACGTCGCCGGGCAGGCTCCCCGCGTTGAACGAGTAGGCCTCCGCGGCCTCGTCCTCGAAGCGCACCGCGAGGTCCAGCGCGCCGGTCAGCGATCCGGAGATGGCCGCCAACTCCTTCGTGTACGCCGTGCCGAGCTTCACGGTCGGCGTGATGTACTCGCGCGGCTCGGTGGGCGTGTTCCGCCAGTCCAGGAACGTGGTGGTGGCGTCCTGCACGTTGACGCCGAACGCCCAGTGCGGCCGGAACTGCCACAGGGCGCCGAGGTCCACGCCCAGGCCCCACGCGTTGTACTCGCCCACGGACTTCCGCACGAACTTCACGCTGCCGCCGAGCGAGAGGTCGTCCCGGAAGGCGCGGCTGCGGCCGTACGACAGGAACATCCCCAGCTCCCGGTCGGTGACCTCCCGCGCGTAGCGGCTCAAAGCGTCGAAGTCGATGCGCTCGTCGGGGTCCAGCACGCCGTTGCCCCACGTGGGATCGTTCGGATCGCCGGGGCCGTCCACCTTCACCTCGATCTCCTGCAACTCGCTCCGGTCCGTGGTCGTGAACAGGATGTCCGGCACGGACGTGACGAGCAGCGACAGGCCGACGGCGCTCCGCGTCCCGTCCTCGCCCTCCTTCGCGGAGAGCACGAGCGACCCGGCGTCGTAGTTCACCAGGTCGCCGAAGCGCTCCGAGTGCATGTAGACGACACCGCGCCCGGCGTTGCGCGGCAGCGCCGCGGGGTTCCAGTACGACGCCGACGCATCGTCCACGAGCGCCGTGAACGCGCCGCCCATGCCGAGCGCCCGCGCCCCCACGCCCGTGCTGAGGAAATCGCCCGCGTAGGGCGATGCCGAGGCCGGCCGGGCGAGGCCGAGGCCGAGGCCGAAGACGGCCGCGAGGACGAGTGGACGCATCCGGGAGATCTCCCAGGGGTCGATCGGGACCTGAGGAGGGGCTAACTGAACGTGTGCGAAGAGTTTAGAAGGACCGTCGCGGAGTGTCAAGGGAACCCCGCCGCCGCCAGGTCGGCCGCCCGGGGCAGCCCGTCGCGGGCGCCCATCGACCGGCACTTGGCGGCCGCCACGAAGGCCCCGATCCGCAGGCTCTCCTCCCAGGTCCGGCCCCGGGCCAGCGCCCAGCCGGCCGCGCCGTGGAAGGCGTCCCCGGCCCCGGTGGTGTCCACGGCGTCCACCGCCACCGCGTCCACGGCGAACAGGGTCGCGTCCCCGGCCGCGCCCGCCACGACGCCGCGCGGTCCGCGGGTCACCGCCGCCATCCGGACCCCGCGGCGGAGCATCGCGCGGACGGCCGCCTCGGGCTCGCCTCCCTCGGCCCACTCGCGCGCGAACGGCTCGGAGGCGATCACCACGTGGGCGTCCGGGAGGACCGACAGGACCTCGTCGCGGACGCTGCCCGCGTCCAGCAGGACCGGGATGCCCCGCGCGCGGGCCTCGGCCACCAGGGCGCGCTGCGCCGGTCCGCCCCACCCGTCCACGAGCAGCAGCTCGGCTCCGTCGCGCAGCGCGTCCGGGGCCGCGGCGGCCGGCATCGGCCGCTCGTGCGGCGCGCTCACGATCGTGCGGGCACCGTCCGCCTCGTCCACCAGGATGAAGCACACGAAGGACGGCGCCCCGGCCACGACCTCCACGCGGCTCACGTCCACGCCCTCGTCCGCCAGCTCGCGCCGCTGCTCCGCGCCGAGCCCGTCGTCCCCGACCGCGCCCGCGAACGACGCGATGCCGCCGAGCCGCGCGATCGCGACCGCCGCATTCGCGGCCGGGCCTCCCCCTTGACGCGCGAACTCCTTCACGCGGACCTTCCGGTCCCGGGGAACGGGGAACGCCACGCGCGTCACGAAGTCCGACGCGATCAGCCCGTGGCACACGATGCGCGGCGCGTCGCGCACGGACGAGGGGGGCAGTCTTGCGAGGCGGGCATCCACGCGGAACCTCCGGGCACGACGGCGGGGTCGACGGGGCCTGGCACGGCGCGGCCTTCGCGTCCGCCGGGGCGCTGGAGATGCTGCGGCTGAACGCCGGGACGATCAACCCCGTCTCGGCAGCCGTCCTCGTCGCGGTGTGGCTCGCCGCGGGCGCGGGGGCGGGCGCCGTCCTCGGCGCGCTCGGCGCGCGCGGCTGGCGCATCCTCCGCCTGCACCCCGGCGACGGCGCGGCCTTCCTGGCCACGGCCGCGGTGGGGCACCTCCTGCTCCCGCTCGGGTTCGGCGCCGTGCTCGCGCTGGCGGAGTGGGCCCTGCGGATCCTGCGCCGCGCGTTCCTCCCGCGGCACGCGCGAGTGGACGCGCTCGTGCTGCTGGCGCTCGCGGCCGGCGCCGTCGAGACGACCGCGCCCGACCCCGGCACGCTGCCGCCCCGGATCCCCGCGACACTCGCGCCGGGAACGCCGTCCCCCGGCGCGGTCCCGGTGACCGTGACGGTGCATCCCCCCGGACCGTTCCCCGAGGTGGCGGCGCTGCACGCGCGGCTCGCGCCGCTGGCGTCCGATGCGCCCGGTCTCGAGGCCGCCGTGTGGACGGGACGCCTGCCGATGCGCACGGGCGCGGGCCCGTCGCATCCGCGCGCCGTCCCCGGCGGCGGCGGCGTCGCGCGCATCCCGGACCGGCCGGGCACGCGCGCGCTGGTGCGGCTGTTCCCGCGCGTGAAGGATCCGCGGCAGGGCGCGTTCGCGGCGTACGGCACTTTGCAGGACGTGGCGCGCGCGGCCAACGTCCCCGTCCTGGACGGCTGGCCCGCGCCGGGTGACCCGCCGCTCTGGCTGCGCGCGCCGTCCCCAACACCTTCCACCCCTGAAGCCAAGG
>CAYYFX010000005.1:76086-83441 GCA_964471155.1 uncultured Gemmatimonadota bacterium
CTCGACGCGCCGCCGACCGCCGCGCAGGCGCGCGCGCTCGCGCACGCCGGCGCCGGCGTCGACGTGGAGATCGCGCCGGACGGCGGCGGCGGGATCGCGCTCGCGGGCCGCGGCATCCGCGCGCTGCCGGCGGCGCCCGCGGAGACGACGCTGCTCGACGCCGCGCCCACCGCGCTGCACCTGCTCGGGCTGGCCGTGCCGCGCGAGGCGGACGGACGCGTGCTGGCGGAGTTCCTGGAATCGCCCGGGCCGGGATCGCGCGCCGTGCGCTACCGGCCGCTGGCCCCGGCCGGGCGCTCCGCCGCGGGCGCGCCGGCGACCGCCGCGAGGTCCGCCACCACACCGAGGTAGCGGGCCTTCTCGCGCTCCCACTGCCGCGCGGCGGCCACGCGCGCTCCGCGGACCGCGACCTGCCGGCGCAGCTCCGGGTCGCGCAGCGCGCGCTCGAGCACGCGCGCGAGGTCCGCCTCGTCCTCCGGCTCGAAGAACAGCAGATCGTCCTCGGCGAACAGGTCGCTCACCGCCGGCGACCGCGAGCACACGACCGCGCGCCCGACGGCCAGCACCTCGAACACGCGCGTCGGCAGCGCGAGCTCGGAGAACGGGCCGCCGCGGTTCGGGACGACACCGAGGTCGCAGGCGGCCACCACCTCCGGCACCTCGTCGAGCGGCACCGGGCCGCGCACGTCGATCCACCGCGGGCGATCCCCCTCGGCGGCCATCGCCCGGATCCCGGGGAGCGTGTCGCCGTCGCCGAGGATGACGAAGCGGAAGTCCACGCCCGCCGCGCGCACGCGCTCCGCCGCGCGGATGGCGCAGTCCACGCCGCTGCGCTCGGTGACGGTGCCGTGGAAGAGGAGCACCGGCGGTCCCGCGGGATCCGGGCGCGGGCGCGGCCGGAAGAGCCGCGGGTCCGGCGAGTTCAGCACCGTGGTGAGGCGTTCGGGATCGCGGCCGCGCTCGATCAGGCGGCGGCGGAACGCCTCCGTGGCCACGAGCGCGTGGTCCGCGTAGCGCAGGCTCCAGCCTTCGATGCGGGTCAACAGCCGGATGAGCGGCGCCCCGCGCCGCAGCCCGAACTTCGCCATGTACAGCTCCGGGATGGGATCGTGCAGGTCCAGGAGCACGGGCACGCCCGTGGCCCACGGCACGAACCCGCAGAACACGAGGAAGTCCGGCATGTTGTGGGCCTGGACGAGACGGTAGCGGCGCAGCCCGTGCAGGACGACGGCCGTGAGCAGCCCGAGCGCCAGCAGCGCCACGTACTCGAACGCGTAGCGCAGGACGCCGCCGCGGCGCCGGCGCAGCGGGAGGCGCAGGTAGCGGACGCCGTGGATCGTCTCCGACGCCGACTCGCCGCGGTTGCGCAGGCAGAGGACGTCCACGTCCCATCCGGCCTCCGCGAGCGCCTCGGCCTCCCGGCGCACCCGCGGGTCCGCCGGGCAGTAGCTGTGCACCACCATGAGCGCGCGGGGACGGGTCACGGCCGCACCGCCGCCGCCGCGGCCGCGAAGCGGCGGTCGCGGGCCACGCGGAGGAAGCGCGGGTCGCTGCGGACCCGGTCGAAGCGCCGCTCGGTCCGCCAGCGCTCCGGGGAGGAGCAGCCGGCGGCCAGGGCGGCCTCGAAGCGGTCCGCCGCGAGCGCGGCGTCGCCCCGGCCGGCGGCCGTCGCGGCGGCGAGGAAGCGCGCATCGGCGTGGCCCGGGTGCGCTTCGAGCAGTTCCTGAAGAGCCGTCTCCGCGTCATCGTCGAAGCCGGCTGCCAGCAACGCCTTGGCCCACTCGTATCGCGCGGTGGCGGAACCCGGATCGAGCGTGACGGCGTGCGCGATGCGATCCGCCCCGTCCGCCGGGCGCCCGGCCGCGACCAGGGCTCGCCCCGCGCGGATCCACGCCGCCGGCCGGTCCGGATGGGTCGCGGCCTCCCGGTCCAGCGCCTCGACCGCGGCCGCGGCGCGGCCCGCCGCGATCTCGTCCAGCGCGTGGTTCACCCGCCACCCCCGGGACGGCGAAGCGCCGAGCAACCCGAGCGTCACGAGCCCGGCGACCCAGAGGACGCCGGTGCCCCCGAGCACGATCCAGGGGATCGGGACGGACCTGCCCACGGTGTCCTCCTCGGCTCGACCGCGAAACCCCTCGATGATACGCTGCCGGACGCTCCCGCGCGCGCGGGATGCGTTCCCCCCGACGGACCCCGGAGGCAGCGTGCGCCAGCGACGGGTCACGGCCGCGGCCCGCGTCCTCGCGTTCCTGGCGGCGGGCCCGGCGCCCGCGGCGGGGCCGGCCGCGTCGGAGGTCCCGGCGGCCGACGTGACGGTCGCCGTGCACGACTTCGGCGAGTTCCGGATCCGCCTGGATCCCGAGGCCGCCCCGAACGCGGTGGCCGCGTTCCTCTCCCTCGCGGCCCGTGGGGCGTACGACAGCCTGGCGGTGCACCGCGTGGTGCCCGGCCTGCTCATCCAGTCGGGCAACCCGGCCACGCGGGAAGGCGTGCCCGAGGGTTCGCCGGACGCGCCGGCATGGCGACTCCCGGCGCCGGATCCGCCGGACTCGGCCGCTGCGGCGGCGTCCCCGGCCGCGGCCCCGCCCGCGCGCACGCACCGCCGCGGCACGGTGGCGCTCGCGTGGCGCGGCACGGACCCGGGCTCCGCGGGGACGGAGTGGTACGTGGCCCTCTCCGACGTCCCGGCGGCGGACCGGTACGGCACGCCGATCGGCGAGGTCGTCGAGGGCATGGAGGTGGTGGAGCGCATCGCGCAGGTGCCGACGTTCCGCGATCGCCGCCCCACGAAGCGCGTGCTGGTCACCGCGGTGACGGTCGCGCCACCTGCCGCGCCGACCGCATCCGAGGACTCCGCGGCGGCTGCGGCGGCCTCCCCCTGAGCCGCGCGGCCGGGCCCGACTTGACGCGTCCGGCGCCGCCTCCTATTGTCCGGGACGCTGTTGGGGAGTCGTCCAATTGGCAGGACGCCTGACTCTGGATCAGGAAGTTGGAGGTTCGAGTCCTCCCTCCCCAGCCACCGTTCCCGCGAACGGGCTTGACCCGTCGTGTCCGCTGTCGTAAGGAGTTCGCTCCCGCGCCGCGGAACGCATCGAAGCGGGGCCATCGTCTAGTGGTTAGGACGGGAGATTCTCAGTCTTCAAACCGGGGTTCGATTCCCCGTGGCCCTGCCAAGCTCGGGCCCCTCGGCGCAGCCGGGGGGCCCTACTTTTCGGGCCGGCCGTCCGCAGGCGCACCGTCCGGGCCCGCGCCGCCCGCCGGGTCGCCGGCCGCCGTCTCCCACTCGGCCACGAGCGCCGCCATCCCCGACGCCCCCGCGGCCTGCGCCCGTCGTCCGGCGGCCGCCGCCTCGGCGTAGCGGCCCGTCTCCCCCAGCGCCCGCGCCAGGCTGCTCCAGGCCAGCGGGTCTCCCGGACGCAGCTCCGCCGCGCGCCGGAACGACTCGGCCGCCTCCTGCATGCGCCCGGCGCGCGCGAGGATCGCGCCGCGGGTCTGCCAGGCGGACGCCAACTCCGGATCGCGCCGCGCGGCCTCCGTGGCCGCGGCCAGCGCCTCGTCGCTGCGCCCCAGATCCAGGAGCGCCAGCGCCCGATTCGCGTGCGCGCCGGGCAGCGCCGGGTCCGCGGCCAGCGCGCGATCCAGCAGCTCCAGCGCCTCCGCCGCGCGTCCCTCGCCCAGGAGCGCGGCCCCGGACGCGTTCAGGCGCAGCGCCGGATCCTCGCGCACCCCGGGATCCCGGAACACGAGCGGCGCGCACGCCAGGACGGCGAGCCCGGGCACCGCCAGGGCGCGCCCCCGGCCGCCGCGCCACGCCTCGCGCGCGGCAGGCAGCGCGAAGCCCGCGAGCACGGCGAACGGCACCAGGAGCGGCAGCCGGTAGCGCGCGGTCACGAAGAACGGCAGCAGCGACGCGGCGTACACCGCCGCGAACAGCGCGACGGTCCGGGCGTCCCCCGCCGCGGCGTCCCGGCGCCGCACCGCGAACACCGTCCCGGCCGCGGCCGCGAGCAGGAACCACGCCCAGGGCGCCGGCGCGAGCCGCACCATCCAGGCGCCTTCCGCGACGGAGGACGCGCCGAGGTTGTCGTCGATCTCGCGCGCGTTCGCGAGCAACCCGATCTTCCGCGCCACCAGGCCCGCGGCCCACGCCGGATCGTCGCGGATCCGCGCGATCGCCGCGTCCCGGTGCCACCGCGACGCCTCCCCCAGGGTCATCTCCCGCCCGGTCGCCGCCTCCGCCTCGCGCACGTACGCCCCGTCCGGCCCGAAGTCCCACGGCGTGCGCAGCAGCGCACGGCCTCCGAGCGATCCGGGCGCGAACCCCGTGGCCAGCAGCATCCCGCCGTTCGCGGTGATCGGCGTCCACTCGCCGCCGACCACGCCGTTGCGCACGAGCACCGGCAGGAGCGGCAGGGCCACGCCGGCGGCGAACGCGAGCACGCGCCGCGCCCGCCGCGCGCCGCCCAGTCGCCACGCGCCGAACGGCGCGAACAGCAGCGCGCTCGCGCTCGCGAGCGAGAGCAGTCCCAGCATCGCGCCCGCGGCGAACGCGGGGCCCGACGTCCCGCGGCTCCGCGCGCGCAGCTGCGCCGCGAGGTACGACGCGGTGAGCGCCACGGCCACCGCCGTGTACAGCAGCTGGCTCTCGTAGACGAGCGGCACCGGCGTCAGCGCGAGCAGCAATCCGGCCGCCAACCCGGCCCCGCGCGAGAACCGCGCGCCCATGCGCCAGCCCAGCCACGCGGTCGCCACGCCCAGCGCGAACTGCAGCCCCAGCACCGGAGCGGGCGACTCGCCGAGCACGCGATACGCCACGCCCACCAGCAGCGGGTACAGCGGCGCGAACCACAGGGGGCCCGGCCCGAAGAGCAGATCCCCCTGCGCGAAGCGCGCCCCCATGTCGTGGTAGAACCGCGCGTCGATCGCGAGCGCCCGGAGCGACGGATCCCCCGCCGTTCCGGCCAGGAACAACGCGCGCAGCGCGAGCGCGGCCCCCGCGACGATCAGGCCGTCGCGCCGCTCAGGCCCGGACGACGTCGCTCGCCGCGCCCTCCCCGTCGCCGGCGCTTCGTTGGAGCCGATCGAGGCCCGGCGGCGGGCTCGCCGCGGAGATGACGATGGTCCCCTCACGGCCCGACACCGCATGCGGCACGGACGCGTCGAAGGTGTGGACGTCCCCCGCGGTCAGCGTCCGCTCCTGCGAGCCGACGCGCACGACGGCCTCGCCGCATGCGCAAAACACGGTCTCCTTCCCGTCGTGCGCGAACCACACCGGGGCCGCCGGACCGGCGGCGAAGGCGTAGCTCCGGATGGCCACCGCCTCGGTGGACCAGAGCCGCGCGGCCCGCGCCCCCGCATAGCACTCTACATCCTCGTGCGCCGGACGGGCTTCCAGGTCCTGCTCCACGCCGCGAACGAGCGTGCGAAGCAGCTCCAGCTTCTCGACGTCGGTGAGCCGCTCGTGCGACAGCGCGGCGGCGGGGTGCGTGCCGAAGAGCGCCGGCAGGTCCACGTGCAGGACCTCGGCGATGCGCCGCGCGACCCGAAGGCTCGGCACGCGCAGCGAGGATTCGATCTGACTCACGTACGCCGGAGCGACTCCGACCGCGTTGGCCAGCTCGGTCTGGGTCATGCGCCGCGTCTTGCGGAACTGCCGTAGCGATTTGCCAAAGTCGTCCACCCGGAGACTCCTGGTGCGCAGGTCGGCCGGCGCTTCCACCCCCATGGAAAACGCTTACCGGCCCCCGTGGGCCAGCCGAACGACACTACACCACGAAAAGAGGCCCCACCAATCTCATATTGTGGCGGCCCGCTCGATCGGGCCGCGGGGGGCTTCCGCCCGGCCGGCTGGCCAGCCCGGGCCGGCGGGGGTAGGATCGCCCGCGGCGTGGTCGAACCGGCCCCAGAGGCCCTTCCCGGAGGCCCTCCCGTGCCCCTTCCCGTCCGTTTCCGCCGTCCCACGGCCGCGGCCGTGGCCGTGGCCGCAGCCGCCGTCGCCCTGCTCGGCCCCGCCCCGCGCGCCGGCGCGGAGCGGATCTCGGAGGGCGCCGGACAGGTCTGGGTGCACCGGAACCTCGGCGGGGCCTTCCTGGACGCCGGCCGCTTCGCCGAGGCGGCCCGGGAGCTGGGGGAGGCGGCGGCGGTCGAGCCCGGCAGCGCCGGGGACGCGCGCAACCACGGCATCGCGGCCCTGCTGGCCGGGGACCTCGAGACGGCCCGCGTCGCCCTGGCCGCGGCGAAGCGGCTCGCGCCGGACGACGCCCGCACCGCCTACGCCCTGGGCATCGTGGAGAAGCGCGCCGGGCGAACGGTCGAGGCGCGCGCGGAGCTGACGCGGTGCCGCGAGCTCGGAGGCGCCGGACCGGAGCTGGAGTACAACCTCGGGATCCTCGCGATGCGCCTGGCGGACCACGCCGCCGCGCTCCGCGAGTTCTCCGCGGTCATCGCACGCGGGAAGGACGGCGCGCCGCGGCACCACGCATCCGCCCGGCACGCGGAGGCGCGGGCGCTGCTCGCGGCGGGCGACCGGGCCGCGGGCGCCGGCGCCCTGCGTCGCTTCCGGGAGCTCGGGGCCGGCGACGGCGCGCTGCCGGACGAGCAGGATCTCGAACGGGGCGAACTGCTGCAGCCGGCGACGTTCCCGCGCCCGCCGGACGTTCGCGCCGCGGGAACGCTGCCCGCCTTCGCGCCCTCCCCGTTGCCGGCCGGCGATCCGCGCTGGGCGCACGCGGCGGACCTGGACGGCGACGGCGACACGGACCTCCTGCTCGGGGACGGGCAGACGCTCCGCGACCTCCGCCGCGACGGCGCGGCCTGGACCGACGTGACCGCGAGCCGCGGGCTCGCCGGCCTTCTCGGCGTCGCCGCGGCGCGGGCGGTGGATGTGGACGGCGACGGCGCGGTGGATCTGGTGCGCGGCGGCACGGGCGGGCTGGAGATCCAGTCCGGCGCGCTCGGCGCGTGGAACCCGCCGCGGTCGGCCGGCGTGGAGTCGCTGACGCGCTTCGTGCCCGTGGACTTCGACCACGAGGGCGACGTGGACTTCGCCACGGCGGGTCCGCGGCGTCCGTCGCTGCTGCAGAATCTCGGCGACGGCACGTTCGCGGACCTCGCGGAGTCGTCCGGGCTCGCCGCGCTCGGGCCCACGGTGACCGTGGAAGCCGGCGACTTCGACGACGACCACGACGTGGACCTCCTGTTCGTGACGCGCCGCGGCGAGGTGGTCGTCGCGTCGAATGCGCGCGGCGGGCGCTTCGAGGTGCCGCCGCCGCTCGCCGGCGCGCCGCCCGGCGCGTTCGAGGCCGCCGGCGGCGACCTCGACGGCGACGGCGACCAGGATCTCGCGGTCGCGGCGC
>CAYYFX010000006.1:0-77652 GCA_964471155.1 uncultured Gemmatimonadota bacterium
GGAGGACCCGCCGGGGCCGGCGACGCGATCGCTCGCGGCTCCTCGCGGCTCCGCGCCCAGGCGCATCCCCCGTGGCCTCGTCATCCCTTCACCGATCCCGAAAGGATCCCGCGCACATAGCTCCTCTGGAACACGAGGAACACGACCACCGCCGGCAGGATCGTCACCACCGACCCGGCCATCATGAGCTCGGTATCCTGCACGTGCTCCCCCACCAGCCCCGCAAGCGCGACCGGCAACGTGTACTTCGAGCCGTCCGTCAGGATGATGAGCGGCCACATGAAGTCGTTCCACGCGGACAGGAACGTGAACGTGGCCAGCGTCACCAGGATGGGCGCCAGCACCGGCACCACGATCGTGCCGAAGATCCGCGCCTCCCCCGCGCCGTCCACCCGCGCGGAGTCCAGCAGCTCGTCCGGCACGGACAGCGCGTACTGGCGCACCAGGAAGATCCCGAACACGCTGGCCAGGTACGGGATCAGCGCGCCGACGTAGGTGTTCACCAGCCCCGCCTCGCGCAGCAGCAGGAAGAGCGGCAGCATGCCCACCTGCGCCGGGACCACGAGCGCCATCGCCATCCCGCGGAAGAGCCGGTCGCGGCCCGCGAACCGCAGCTTCGCGAACGCGTATCCGGCCATGGAGTTCACCAGGACCGAGCCCACGGTGGCGCCGAGCGTGATGATCGTGCTGTTCAGGAAGTTCCGCGCCAGATCCAGCCGCGTGAACAGCGAGACGTAGTGCTCCAGCGTGGGCTGCGCCGGCCACAAGGGCGGCGGGAATGTGTTTGCCTCGCCCGCCTGCATGAACGACGCCGCCACCATCCACGCCAGCGGCACCAGCGTGAGCCCGCCGAGCGCCACGAGCGCCCCGTGCAGCAGCACCGTCCGCACCGGTCGCCTCACGACGCCCGCCTCCCTGCCCGCATCTGCACGAGCGCCCCGACCAGCGTGACCGCGAGCAGCAGCATGGACAGCGTGGACGCCACGCCCATGCGCCACCACCGGAAGCCCTCCTCGTACATCAGGAGCACCAGGCTGCGCGTGCTCCCGAGCGGCCCGCCCTGCGTCATCACGTACGGCTCGGCGAAGATCTGGAAGTACCCGATCATCGTGGTGATGCCCACGAACAGGAACACGGGGGCGAGACCCGGCACCGTGACGTGCCGGAACCGGTGCACGGCGCCCGCTCCGTCCACCGCGGCGGCCTCGTGCAACTCGGCGGGGATGCTCTGCAGGCCGGCCACGAAGATGAGCATGTTGTAGCCGAAGTTCTTCCACGTCGCGAGGAGGATGATCCCGGGCATCGACCACGCGGGATCCCCCAGCCAGTCCACCGGCGGGATGCCGACCCGGTCCAGCCCCAGGTTCAACAGCCCGTAACGCGGGTGGTACAGGTACCGCCACACGATCGCGACCGCCACGAGCGTGGTCACCACCGGCGCGAAGTACACGGTGCGGAAGAGGCCCTTCGCGCGCACGAGCTTCGCGTTCACCAGCATGGCCGCGGCCAGGGACACGGCGACGTTCAGCGGCCCGCCCACGAGGACGAAGTACAGCGTGTTGCGCAGCGCGCCCCAGAACGCGCCGTCGCCCAGCACGGCCGCGTAGTTCCCGAGGCCCACGAAGCGCGCGGTGGACGGATCCGCGATGGCGTAGATGTCGAAGTCCGTGAAGCTGAACAGGAGCCCGGCCGCCACCGGCAGCGCGAAGAACACGCCGATCAGTCCGAGCGCCGGCGCCAGGAAGCCCCAGGCCGCGCGCGCCTGCCGCCGCTCCAGCGACACGCTCACGACGTCCCGTCCCCGCGCGTCAGCAGCCAGCGCCGCTTCTCCAGGATCCGCGCCGCGTCCTCGTCCAGCCGGCGCAGCGCCTCCGCCGGGGTCGCGCCGCCGCGGACCGCCAGCTCCGTGCGCTCCTGCACGCGCGCCGCGATCTGCTCCCACTCCGGCACCTTCGGCGTGGGCACGACGTGCTCGAGCTGCCGGCGGAACGCCGCGATGCGCGGCGCCGACAGCACCGGATCGTTCCACGCCGCCACGCGCGCGGGCAGGTCCCCGGTGAGCGCGTAGAACCGCACCTGCACCTCCGGCCGCGACAGGTAGCGCAGCAGTCGCCACGCCTCCTCCTTGTGCCGCGATCCGCGGTACAGGACCAGGCTGGACCCGCCCGCCAGCGACACCCCGCTCTCCGCGCCGTCCGGTCCCGGCAGAGGCGCCGTGGCCCACGCGTCCTGCAGCTCCGCCGGCAGCCGCCGCTCGAACTCGCCCAGGTTCCACGGCCCCGTGATGTACATGCTGAACGTGCCGCGCGCGAATTCCTGGTACACGTTCGCCACCTCGGTGTTCGCCACCGGCGGCGCCAGCCCGCTCTCGTACAGATCCAGCAGCCAGTCGAACGCGCCGGCGAACGCCGGCTGCGCGAACGCTCCGCGCGTGGCCCGATCCCCGAGGAGCGGCGACCCGTTCTGCAGTCCGAGGATCACCGCCGGATGCCACTCGTTCAGCGGCAGCAGGATGGCGTACCGCTCCGGGCCCATCTCGCGCTTCACCGCCTCCATCGCCGCGCGCCATCCCGCCCACGTGCCCGGGATCGAGTCGTACCCCGCGCGCGCGAGCACGTCCGACCGGTAGAAGAGCACGCGCGTGTCCACGTACCACGGCACGCCGTACGCCTCGCCGTCGATCACGTTCGTGTCCCAGATGCCGGGGAAGAACTCCGCGCGCGCCACGTCGGGCGCCTCCGCCACCCGCGCCGACAGCGGCTCCAGCGCCCCGAGCGCGGCGAACTCCGCCACCCACGTGTTCCCGAGCTGCGTGAGGTCCGGCATGGACCGCCCCACGAACCCGGTGAGCAGCTTCTCGTGCGCGGCGGTCCAGGGGACCTGCTGCACGATCACGCGCACGTCCGGGTTCTCGCGCTCGAAGTCGTGCACGAGTTCCTGGACGACCTCGCCCTCGCGCCCCATCGCCCAGAAGCGGATCACGGTGCGCTCGTCCCGCCCGCCGCCGCAGGCCACCGTTCCCAGGAGCCCCGCGAGCAGCAGCGCGGCGGCCCGCGCGGAGCGCATCACGGCGCGGCGGCCGCGCTGTCGAGCCAGCCGCCGCGGAACCCCGCGGCCGTCAGCCCGCGCACGAGGTGGGGATTGCGCCGCATCGTGTCCCACACGAGTCCGGTGCGGTGGTTCTCGATCATCGCGAGGATCGGTCCCTGGTCGATGCCCAGGTAGTCCGTGTCGAACCAGCCGAGCTCCGGATCCACCGCGCCGTGCTGCACCGGCACGTCCAGGCGGAACGTGGGGTTGAGCGCGTCGAGGAATCCGTACCGTCCGTACAGGCGCTCGCCGTAGGTCGCGCGCATCGAGACCAGCGCCGGCAGCACGAGATCGGGCGCGAACGGCAGCGAGGCGGCGGCGGCGGACGGGCAGATCGTGCCGTCGTCATTGACGTACGTGAACGACGCGCCGCGCGCCCAGTACGTCTCGAAGCGGCGCTCGCGCCCGTCGATCTCGAACGTGCCGGCCACCGGTCCGTCGCACGCCGTGAGTCCCCAGAGCAGCGGACCGTAGTCCCGGAAGCCGTGCGGGTTCGCGACCGCGTACGCGTGCTGCGCCAGGACCGCGCGGCGCGAGTTCTCGAAGTAGTCCAGGCCGCGCTCCTCACCGAACGCGTCGCGGATGCCGCGGAAGTCCACCCACACGTGCGTGTACTGGTGCCCGAAGAGCGGCGGGAACCCCAGGTGCTCCTGCCCGCCGAACGTCCCCCAGCGGTAGCCCTTCGTCCACGCGCCCCACGCGTCCGCGTCCGCGCGATGCACCGGCGCCGCGAGCGCGACGAGGTACAGGATCATCGCCTCGCTGTACCCGCCCCAGTCGTACGGCAGGAACCCGTCCACCGGATCCCAGCCGTGCCCGATCATCGGCGCGCGCGGCGACGCCCACGCCCAGTCCGCCCGCGCGAACAGTGTGTCGGCGACCGCGCGCACCGCGGCCTCCGCGGGATCGTCCGCGTCGAAGTACGACTGGCAGAACAGCGCCCCGGCCAGGAGCAGCGCCGTGTCCACCGTGGACAGCTCCACGTCCTCGAAGCGGAGCCCCGTGTCCATGTGCACGAAGTGGTAGTACAGCCCGCGGTACCCGGCGGCGCCGGACGGCGAGTCGTCCTGCGGCGCGTCCCGCAGGAACTCCAGCGTGGCCAGCGTGCGCTGCGCCGCTTCCGCCCGCGACACCCAGCCGCGCTCCGCGCCGATCGGGTACGCCGTCAGCGCGAAGCCCGTGGCCGCCACGCTGGCGAAGGACTCGGTGGGCCACCGGTCGGGCGCGAGGCCGGTGACCGGATGCGCCTGCTCCCAGAAGAAGCGGAAAGTCCGCTCTTGCAGGTCATCGAGGAACGCGGTTTCGTCGGCGGAAGCCGCGGGCGTGGCGGGCGCGGTGCCGGAGGACTCCGGCGCACGGGCGCAGCCGGCGGCGGCGACGAGCAGCGCGGTGGCCGCCGCGGCCGGCGCCACGAGCCGCCCGCTGCGCTTGTCCGGCACGACACGGCTCGGCGAGACTCGGATTCGGGACATGGCCGTCCAGGGCGAGCGTTCGACCGCGATTCTAGGTTCCCCCCCCGCACGCGCAAAGGGATTCCTGCCGTGAAAACGAGGCCGCTGTTTTCACCGCGGGTTCTCGTGCGAATCGCCGTCTATCTCGCCGTGATCGCGGTACTCTTCGTCGTGCGCGGTCGGCGGGACCCTTCGCCGCCGCCGGACGGACGCGCGCCCGCCGACCCGGCGTTGATCGTGGCGGGCGCGTCGCTGGCGCCGCGGCTCGTGCCGGCATGGTCCGCGGCCTGGGCACGCGACTACCCGACCCCGGTGACCGCGCAGCCGGGCGGGACGACCCACGCGCTGGAGGCGCTCCTGTCGGGACGGGCCGACGTGGCGCTCCTCACGCGCCCGCCGACGGCGGACGAGAACGCGTTCCTGCCGGGAGCGCCGGAGGACACGCTGCCGTGCTATCCGGTGGCCTATGCCGCGCTGCTCGTCCTGCAGCGCGCGGCGGGCGGGCGCACGGCCGTCTCGTGCGGGGAGCTGCGCGCGATGCTGGACGGCCCGCCGCGGGAGGGCGAACGGCTGTGGATCGCGGACCCGAACCTCGGCTGGTGGGACGCGCTGCGCGCCTCGCTGGACCTGCCGCCCGCCCCCGGCCCGTCCGGGAGCGTGCGCTTCCTCGCGGACGCCGCGGCGGTCGGCCAGGCCACGGCGGACGACCCGGGGTCGCTCGGGGTCGTCTCCTCCCTCGCGTGGACGACGCGCCCGGACGTCATCGCGCTGCCGGTCCGGCCCGACGGCGCGGGCGCGCCGGTCGTCCCGTCGGATGCGTCCGTGGCGGAGGGCCGGTACCCGCTGGCGCATCACCTGTGGGCCGCCTGCCGGCCGGGCGCGCGCGGGGCCGCGGCCATGTTCGTCACGTACCTGACGAGCGCGCGCGGGCAGCGGCTCGTGGAGCGCGAGGGGTTTCTCCCGGCACGACGCGTGGCGCGGGAGGTATATTTGACCACCCCTTCGTCGCCGCCGTCGCCCTGAGGTTCTTCCGGAGGGTCTCCGTGCCCGCTCGCCGCGTCGCGCTCGCCGTCCTTCTTGCCGTCCTTCTCGCCGCGGGTCTGGCCGCGTCCGCGCACGCCGCGCCGCGCACGTACGGCATCGACGAGGATCCGCTCCGCCTCGGCGCGAAGGCGCTGGAGAAGGGCGAGCTGGCGAAGGCCGCGGAGCACTTCCGCGAGGCGATCGCCGCGGAGTACAAGGTGCCCTTCGCCACGCTCGGGCTCGCGGACGTTGCGTCGCGCGAGGGGCGCGCCGCCGAGGCGGAGACCCTGTACCGGGACGCGATCCGCGCGCGACGCGCGGAGGGCGCGGAGCTGCCCGAAGCGAACGCGCGGCTCGGTCTGCTGCTCCTGCGCGCGGGCAACGCCCCGGAGGCCGCGGCGGAGTTCGACGCGGCCCTCGCCGCGAAGCCGGACCTCTGGGAAGCGCAGTACGGACGGGCGCGGCTCGCCCTGGATGCGGGGGACACGGCCACCGCGAATGCGCTGCTGGCGAACGGGGCGAAACGGAAGGGCGCCGCCGAGGGGGAGGATCTGTACCACCACGGCCGCGCGCTCGTGCGCTTCGCGGAGAGGGACTTCGCCGCCGCGGAGCTGGAGGCGCGCGAGGCGATCGCGCTCGATCCCGACGTGCCGGAGTACGCGGCGCTGCTCGGCCGCATCTACGAGGCGCGCGGCACGCCGGCCATGGCCATCGACGCCTACGAGCGGATGCTGGCCGCCCCGGGCAGCAGGCCCACCGCGCCCGTGCTGCACACGCTCGGCCGGCTGTACGCGCGGGAGTCCCGCTGGAACGACGCGCGCGACGCGTACGTGCGCGCCGTGGAGGCGGACTCCACGTTCGGGCCCGCGCTGAAGGACCTCGCGGACGTGTTCCGGCTCGGCAAGCAGCACGAGCGCGCCGCGCGCACGTACCTTCGCTACGTGGCGGCGCATCCGGAGGACGCGGAGGCGCTGGCGGGTCTCGCGGGGTCCTACCGCGAGCTCGGGCAGGTCGGGCCCGCGTTCGAGGCGGCGGAGCGCGCCGTCGCCGTCGCCCCGGAGAGCGAGGCCGCGCGCAAGGAGCTGGTCCGCGCCGGCGTGCGTTCCCCGGACCCCGCGCAGCGCGCGCGCGCCGTGGAGACGGCGGCCGGCCTGCCGGACTCCACCGCGTGGGACGCCGCCGATCTCACCGCGCTCGCGTCCGCGCAGATGGACGCCCAGGCGAACGACGCCGCGCGCGCCAGCCTGGAGCGTGCGCTCGCCGCCGAGCCGGAATCCGCGGACGCGTGGTACCACCTCGGCCTGCTCGAGATGCGGGAGAGCCGTCCGGACTCCGCGGTCGCCGCGCTGCAGCGCGCGGCGGCGGCCCGCGCGGACTCCCCGCTCATCCATCTGAACCTCGGGATCGCGCTGTACCAGGCCCGCCGCCTCGGGGACGCCATCCCGTCCTTCCGCGCCGCGCTCGCGCTGCGCCCGGAGCTCACCGCCGGCCGCCTCCTCCTGGCGCAGGCGCTGGCCGCGTCGGACTCCCTCCGCTCCGCCGAGGCGGAGTACGGGCAGGTGCTCGCCGCGGAGCCGGGGAACGCGAAGGCGCTGCGCGGGCTGGGCTTCTGCCGCATCCGGCGCGCGGACTATCGCGGCGCGGCCGACGCGTACGAGGCCGCCGCGCGCGCCGAGCCGGGCAACGCGGACGCGTGGGCGGGGCTGGGCAACGCGCGGCTGGGGCTGCAGGATTGGGACGGTGCCGAGCAGGCGTTCGGCCGGGCGAAGGCCATCGATCCGTCGAATCCCACGCTGGTCAAGGGCATGGAACTGCTGGAGAAGTCGAAAGGCTCCGGATGAGGCGTCCTCCCACGACGCGGCTCGCCGGGCGGAACATCGCGCAGGACCACGAGAGGAGTCTGTCCGCATGAAGAGCTGGGTGCTCGTCCCGATCTTCCTGGTGTCGCTGGCCGTGTCCTGGCTGATCTGGGACAACTCGCCCGAGTACATCAAGCAGGGCGGGCCGCTGCTGGTGCTCGGCCTCACCTGCTTCTTCCTCGTGATCACGTTCTGCGTGGAGCGGCTCGTGGTGCTGTGGCGCGCCGGCGGCCGCGGCAGCGTGTCGTCCTTCGTGCGCAACCTGAAGGACTCGGTGACCGGCGGCGAGCTCGCGACCGCCATCGAGGCGTGCAAGCGGCAGGGCGGCAGCCTCGCGAACATCGTGGGCGCGGGGCTCTCGCGGTACCACCTGCTGGAGCGGGCCGGCGCGAACGGCAAGGAGAGGATCGAGGAGACGCGCCGGGCCATCGCCGAGGCGAGCGCGCTGGAGACGCCGCACCTGGAGCGGAACCTCACCGCGCTGTCCACGCTCGCGTCCATCGCCACCCTGCTGGGCCTGCTGGGCACCACGATCGGAATGATCCGCTCGTTCCGTGCCATGTCGCACGCGGGCGCGCCGGACGCCACGCAGCTCGCGCTCGGCATCTCCGAGGCGCTCGTGAACACGGCGCTCGGCCTCACCACCGCCATCCTCGGCACCGTGCTCTACAACTACTTCACCACGCGCGTGGACGGGTTCTACAACCGCACCGAGGAGACCGCCTACGAGGTCGTGCAGCTCCTCGAGCACCGCAAGGGGGCGTGACCCGTGGCCGGCGCGAGGCCGCGCGCGGGCGTCCGCATCGACATG
This sequence comes from uncultured Gemmatimonadota bacterium, assembly GCA_964471155.1. Lineage (GTDB taxonomy): Bacteria > ARS69 > ARS69 > ARS69 > ARS69 > CAYYFX01. The sequence continues at coordinate 8,235 of CAYYFX010000006.1, forward strand.
ACCGCCATGGTGGACGTGGCGTTCCTGCTGCTCATCTTCTTCATGTCCACCACGCAGTTCCGCCCGCCGGAGCAGGTGTCCGTCACGCTGCCGCTGTCGGACTCCGAGATCCACGTGCCGGAGACCTCCACCATCGTGATCACGGTGAACAAGGAGGGACGCGTGTACATCTCCAGCGAGAAGGGAACGGATGCCGTGGAGGTGGACGCGGCGAACGCGCTCGACGCGGTGGTGACCTGGCGGAGGCGGAACCCGGCGGCCGTGGTGGTGGTGAAAGGGGACAAGGACGCGTCCTTCGGCGTGATCTCGGACGTGATGAACACGCTGGCCGAGGCGAAGACCCCGCGCTTCAACCTGATGACCGACCTCCGGCGCAAGCCGCTCGGCTCGGCGGACGCGGGTCCGGGAGGCGGCAATGGCTGACGTGCAGGTCGCCGATCGCGGGAAGCGAGGATCCTCCGGGCTCGGCACGCGCCGCCCGAAGCGCCGCGTGGGCATCCGTATCGACATGACGCCCATGGTGGACGTGGCGTTCCTCCTGCTGATCTTCTTCATGGTCACCACGGTCTTCCGCCGCCCGCTCGCGATGGAAGTGAACATGCCGGATCCGGACGCGAAGGTGGAGGTGCCGGAGTCCAAGGTGATGACCGTGTACGTGGACGCGGACGACACCATGCGCGCCCGGCTCGGCACCGGGGACCTCGTGGAGATGGACTGGAACGGGCTGTTCCGCGCCTTCGCCGAGAACACCATGACGCACCCCGATCTCATCGTGCTCGTGAAGGTGCACCGCGACGCGCGCTACGAGATGATGGTGAACATGATGGACGCGCTGGAGGAGGCGAAGATGGAGCGCTTCAGCGTCGTCGAGATGCAGGAGAAGGACCTGGAGCTCCTGCGGGGGAACGGCTGATGGCCCGCGACACCATGCACATCCCGTGGGCGTTCTCCCTCGCGCAGGCGCCGGCCCTGCCGCTCACCGGCGAGGACCATCCGCTGCGGCGCGAGCTGGCGCGATGGCTGGTGTGGGCGTGCGGCGTCACGCTGGCGCTCGCGCTGGCGGCGTTCGCCACATGGTACTTCTGGAGCCGCGCGAAGCCGGAGGCGCCGGTGGAGCGGCGCGTGCAGATCGTCCGCTACACGGACCTCGGCGTGCCGCCGTCCATCGCGCGGCCCGCCGTGCCTCAGATGGCCATCGCGCAGGCGGTGGCGCCGCCCGCCATCGGCATCCCGGAGCCCGTGAAGGACGAGATCGCGCCGCAGCAGACCATCGCCACGCAGGAGGAGATCCAGGAGGCGCTGGCGCCCATCACCGCCACGGACCTCGGACTGAGCGGCGGGGACTCCCTGGTCGTGGACATCGACGTGGACACGAGCCCCTCCCCGGACGAGTTCGTGGCCGTGGACGAGCAGCCCGTGCGCCTGCGCATCGACCCGCCCGTCTACCCGGACGTGGCCCGCTCCGCCGGCATCGAGGGCACCGTGCTGGTGCGCGTGCTCGTGGACAAGGAGGGCAAGGTGAAGGACGTGATCGTCATCGAGCCCATCCCGCTGCTGGAGGAGGCCGCGGTGAAGTGCGCGCGGACGGCGGTGTTCCGCCCGGCCATCTCGCAGGGGCGGCCCGTGGAGGTGTGGGTCGTGATGCCGGTGACGTTCAAGCTGTTCGACTAGGAGCGGGCCCTCAACGCCCGTCCCGCTCGCCTTCCGGCGGTTCTCCCGCTCGAGGCACGACCAGGACGTCGTGGAGCGAGCGCTCACTCATGGTCCCGGAAATGCCCCTTGATCACGCCCCAGGTCGACTCCTCCGTCGACACGACGCCGTTCGTCTCGACGCGGAAGTTGTCGAAGAAGACGTCGAACACGGGGCTGATGTGGTCCTCGACGATCAGGAGGATCCGATCGTCCGACGGCGTGAAGAACGCGTACGGGTCGAACGTGACGGTGTAGGTGTGCCACACCCCGTCGTCGACCAGGATGGGGTCGGCGCCGCTGATCGGGTCCGTGCCCACCAACCACCGCCCCACGATGGGCACCGCGGTCTCGTCCGCGTAGCCGACGAACCCCCCATGGCTGCCGGGGATGGTCCCGGCCACCGGCAAGCCCAGGTAGTCGAAGGAGAGCGTGATCATCTCTCCTGCCGAGACCGGGAACTCGACGCTGAAGATGTCCCCGAAGCCGGTCGTCTGGGCGAACGTCACGACGCCGTTCGACGGGTCCAGCGGGTCGGCGACGATGACGCCGGAGTGGGCGCCGTTGCTCTTCCCGGTCCACTGCGCCAGGGTACCCTGGAAGTCCTCGCTGAAGAGAACCACCTGGGAGACGGTCGACTGGGGGACTCCCATGATTGCCGCCAGCGCGATTGCGGGAAGCCAAGCCTTGTGCATGATGCCTCCTTCGAGCGCCCTGCGCCCCGCACTCCGGCGCCCCGGAAATGGGGCCATCCGGCGCGTCGCCGATGCAACCCCGCCCCGTTGCCGCGCCCCTCCCGCAGGTCTACACTCCCGCCATGATCCCAATGACGCACTACGCCTCCCGGCGCCGCGAGCTGCTGGGCCTGCTCCGCACCCCCGCGCTGCTCTGCGGCGGCGGGGAGATCGCGCGCAACGGCCCCTTCAACACGTACCCCGACCGCTTCGACAGCAACTTCCTCCTGCTCTTCCCGCCGCTGGAGCCGGACGCGTGCGCGTTCCTGGATCCGGATGACGGCCGCGTCACGCTGTTCCTGCACGAGCGCACCGAGGTGGACGCGCTGTGGATGGGCCCGCGCCCGTCCTTCGCGGAGCTGCGCGAACGGCTCGGCGTGGACGACATCCGCCCGGTGGAGAAGCTCGAGGCGGAAGTCGAAGCCCTGCGCCGGGGCCGCGAGCTACACTCGGTGGCCGTGTCGGACGCGCGCACCACGGAGTGCATCCGCCGCATCACGGGCCTCGCGCTGGACTTCCACGATCCGGAGAGGATCGCCTCCCCGCCGCTCCGCGACGCGCTCGCGAAGCTGCGCCTGCACAAGGCGCCGCCCGAGATCGCGGAGATGCGCCGCGCCGCCGGCATCACGCGGGAGGCGTTTGCCGCCACGCTGGCCGCCACGCGGCCCGGCGTCACCGAGCGCGAGCTCGCGGCCATCCTGGAGTCCGTGTACGCGCGCCACGGCGCCACCTGGTGCTACCCCACCATCCTCTCCGTGCGCGGCGAGGTCCTGCACAACCAACACCACGACGGCACGCTCGCGGACGGCGACCTCCTCCTCGTGGACGCCGGCGCGGAGGTGGACACGGGCTGGGGCTCGGACGTCACGCGCGCCTGGCCGGCGAACGGCCGCTTCGACCCCGAGCAGCGCGCCGTCTACGCCGCCGTGCTCGCCGCGCAGAAGGCCGCCATCGCCGTCGCCCGCAAGGGCGTCCGCTGGCTCGAGGTGCACCTGGCCGCCACCCGCGTGGCCGCCGAGGGCCTGCGCGAACTGGGGCTCCTGAAGCAGCCGGTGGAGGCGTGCGTGGAGAGCGGCGCCGCCGCGGTCTTCTTCCCGCACGGCGTGGGTCACCAGCTCGGCCTGGACGTGCACGACCTCCGCACGTTCGGCGACGCCGTCCTCTACGCGCCCGGCCGCACGCGCAGCACGCAGCCCGGCCTGTCCTTCCTGCGCATGGACCTGGACCTCGCGCCCGGGATGGTGGTCACGGTGGAGCCCGGCATCTACTTCGTACCGGCCATGCTGCGCGCGCCCGATCGCCGCGCGAAGTTCGCGGACTTCGTGGACTTCGACCGCGCGGAGCGCTTCCTCGCGCGCAACGGCGGCCGCGGCTTCGGCGGCATCCGCATCGAGGACAACGTGCTCGTCACGGACGGCGACCCCGAGATCCTCACGCCGGGCATCCCGAAGGAGATCGACGACGTGGAGGCGGCCATCGCCGCCGGCGTGCTCGCCGCGCGATGACCGTCCCGCACCGCCCCTTCGGCGCCACCGGCCGCGACGTCCCCGTGGTGGGGCTCGGCACGTGGAAAATGGAGCGCGACGACCGCGCGCGCGCCGTCGCCGCGGTGCATGCCGCCCTCGACGCGGGCATGACCCACGTGGACACCGCCGAGCTGTACGGCGACGGCAAGGTGGAGTCGCTCCTGGGCGAAGCGCTCGCGGGCCGGCGCGACGAGGTCTTCCTCGTGAGCAAGGTCCGTCCGGACCGCGCATCGCGGCAGGGCACGCTCCGTTCGTGCGAGGCGTCGCTCGCGCGGCTGCGGACGGACCGGCTGGACTGCTACCTCCTGCACTGGCAGGGCCCGCACCCGCTGGAGGACACGATCGCGGCGTTCGAGGAGCTGCGCGCCGCGGGCAGGATCCTGTCCTACGGCGTCAGCAACTTCGACGAGGTCGGCCTCGCGGAGGCCGTCCGCATCGCCGGCCCCGGCCGGATCGCCTGCAACCAGGTCCTCTACCACCTCGGCGAGCGCTCCATCGAGCACGCCGTGCTCCCGGCGTGCGAGGCGGCCGGCGTGGCGGTGGTGGGCTACACGCCCTTCGACGCCGGAGGCGTCCCGGCCCCCGGCTCCGCGCAGGACCGCGTCCTGCGGGAGGTCGCCGCCCGGCACGGCGCCACGCCCCGGCAGGTCATCCTGGCCTTCCTCGTGCGCCACCCCTCGGTGTTCGCGATTCCGAAGACCGCGGACCCGGACCACGTGCGCGAGAACGGCGCCGCGGCCGCCCTGGGCCTCACGGCCGCCGACCGCGAGGCGCTCGACCGGTCCTTCCCGCGCGGGCCCCGCCGCTCCGGGGTGGCGACGCTGTAACCCCCGGTCGAATCGCGGGTTGTCGCCGCTCCGCTCAACTCCGAAGCCGGTCCCGCCGAAAAGGGGATCAGGACCCGTCCGGAGGAACCGCTCCCGTGAGCGTGACTGCCGTCCGCACCACCAACTCCCTCGTGCTCCTCGGCGACAAGCTCGCGCCGAAACCGCACCTGATGGGTCTCGTGGAGGTCATCCGCAGGGAGAACGAGCCGCTCCCCCCGGACAAGCAGATCCAGTACATCGTGTGCCAGGACTACTCCAGCCTCGCCCTGGCGCTGCGCAGGCATCGCGAGCTCATCCGTCTCATCGTCGTGGGGCCCGGTCTCGCCGGGAAGCAGGACATGCTCGTGCGCCTCCTGGGCGGCAGCATCCGCACGGTCCTGATCCTGGATCCGCGGAGGCCGCTCGCGGAGACCGAGGAGGACACGCGCCGCCTCCTGAAGAACCTGCGGGACCTCGGCTGCCTCGTGATCGCCACCGAGGAGGCCACGCCGGACTTCTACCGGCCGCTCGTGAAGGAGCACATCGTCTCGAACATCTCGGTGGAGCTGGATCTCGGCACGATGACCCCCGAGCAGCGCGCGCAGCATCTGGACCGCCGCCTGGACTCCGTGACGATGTTCCCGTCGCTGCCGGAGACCCAGCACCGCGTCTCGGCGCTGAAGGACACGGATCCCCCGAAGAAGTGGGCGCAGGCGATCGACCCGGACACGCCGATGCGCACGGTGATCCTCTCGCTGCTGAACAGCGCGCACTACAGCTTCCGCGCGCGCGTGACCACGATCGAGCAGGCGGTTGCGCTGGTGAGCGCGCACACCATCCGCGACATCGTGCTCGCGTGCACCATCCAGCGCCTGTTCAAGAAGGTGGACGCCGCGCGCATCGACCAGTTCTGGCGCCACTCGGTCGCCACCGGCTTCTTCGCGAAGCTCCTGTCCGTGGTGGCCGATCCGGCGTCACAGACCCCGCAGGACCGTACCGAGCTGGAGCGCTTCGGCCTGGAGGAGCCGCAGCTCGAGGCCCTGCGCAGGGTGCACCTCTGGGACAAGCTGGAGCCGAAGCCCTCCGACGACGCCTTCACCGCCGGCCTCCTGCACGACATCGGCAAGGTGACGATGGCGCTGTGCTTCGAGGACGCGCTGCTGATGATGGACCCGCTCGTGGAGCAGGGCGTGACCGAGGCGGACGCGAAGGGGATGCTCTGGGCCGAGTCCACCGTCCAGCTGGAGCACTCCATCATGGGCGACATGGACCACCAGGCGATCGGCGGCCGCATCGCGCGCAAGTGGGGACTGGATCCGTCCATCCAGGAGGTCATCATGCGCCACCACGATGTGCGCCGCACCTCGGCGGCGCTCACCAAGCTGGTGGCCCTGGCCGATCTGGCGGCGAACACGGTGCACGCGTACCCGTACTCCGACGCACAGCACCCCTTCCACCGGATGTTCACGAAGGTCCGCGAGGCCGTCCGCCAGCAACCCGACCGCCCGGAGGCCGAGGTCATGGCCGAGGTCTTCCCGGCCCTGGTGGAGAGCGACCTGGAGGACGTCCTGGGCCGCCTGAAGGTCCCCGAGACCCTCTGGAGGCTGGTCCCGGCCGCGGATTTCTTCCGGATGTGCTACCTCGTCGCGCCCTCGATCCGGCGCATGACGGCCAGCTTCCTCGCCATGACGGCCGCCAAGGCCTGATCGGACTGGTCCGCACCCCCGCCAGGGGGTAGCATCCTCCCCGCACCGTCCGACACGTCCGATCCCCGGAGCGAACCTTGACCGACAGCAAGCTCGCCGCCCTCCGGCGCGAGATCGACCGCTTGAACCAGGAGATCCTCGCCCTCATCCAGGAGCGCGCGGAGATCGTGCTGGAGATCGCCGAGCAGAAGCGCTCGCACGGGATCGACGGGTACGACCCCCGCCGCGAGGACGAGATGCTGGAGCAGCTCACCGCGGGCCGCCCCGGCGCCTTCGGCCCGGCCGAAATCCGCGAGATCTTCACCGCCATCTTCCGGACGTCCCTGGACATCCAGGACCGCGAGCGCCGCGCGGCGCTGCGCGTCCGCCGCCGGGACCTCGTGCCGGACGGCGGCATCCTCGTGCGCAACGTGGCGGTGGGCGCCGGCGCGCCGGTGCTCTTCGCGGGGCCGTGCTCGGTGGAGACGCCCGAGCAGATGGACGCGGTGGCGGCGTGCCTCGCGTCGCTGCCCGGACCGAAGATCCTGCGCGCCGGCGCCTTCAAGCCGCGCACGAACCCGTACTCGTTCCAGGGCTTGCGCGAGGAAGGGCTGCGCATCCTGCGCGAGACGGCGGACCGGTACGGCCTGGCCACGGTCACCGAGGTGCTGGACGTGTCCACGCTGGACGTGGTGGCCGAGCACACGGACATGCTGCAGATCGGCGCCCGCAACATGTACAACACGGAGCTGCTGAAGGCCGTGGGCCGGCTGCGCAAGCCGGTGCTGCTCAAGCGCGGCTTCATGGCCACGCTGGACGAGCTGCTGCTGTCCGCGGAGTACATCCTTTCCGCCGGGAACGAGGCGGTGGTGCTGTGCGAGCGCGGCATCCGCACGTTCGAGCCGTGGACGCGCAACACGCTGGACATCGCCGCGATCCCGCTGCTGCGCCGGGAGACGTCCCTGCCCGTGATCGTGGACGTGAGCCACGCGCTCGGCCGGAAGGACATCCTGGAGCCGTGCGGAAAGGCGGCGCTGGCCGCCGGGGCGGACGGACTGATGGTGGAGTTCCACCCCGCGCCGGACCAGGCGCTGTCGGACGGCTTCCAGCAGCTTGATCTGCAGTCCTTCCGCGCCCTCGTGAGTGGCCTGGGACTGGGCCGCCCGGGACCGGGCGACACCGGCAACGGCGCCGACATCCACGCCGGCGTCCCCGCCGCCCGGAGGAACCCTGCATGAGCTCCACGGAATCGAAGCGCCCCGCCGATCCGGCCGGTCCGGCCGATCCTGCCGGCCCCGCCGGTGCTTCGGACGCCCGGCCGCACGCCACGGACCGCCTGTTCGCCGAGGAGCGTCCCCGCGTGGACGACTTCAACTTCGGCGAGGCCACCGCCGCCGTCTTCGATGACATGCTGGACCGCTCCGTGCCGTTCTACACGGAGATCCAGCGCATGGTGGCGGAGCTGGCCGCGGACTACGCGCAGGACGGCAGCGCGGTGTGGGACCTGGGCTGCTCCACGTGCACCACGTTCCTGGAGATCGACCGCGCCCTGCCGAAGGACGTGGAGGTCCGCTTCGTGGGGCTGGACTCGTCGCCGGAGATGCTCGAGCGCGCGAAGGCGAAGCTGACGGCGGCGAGGTTCGCGCGCCCGTTCGACCTGCGCTGCGCGGACCTGAACCTGGACATGAGGATCGAGAACGCGTCCGTGGTGCTGCTCGTGCTGACGCTGCAGTTCGTGCGGCCGCTGCACCGCGAGAGCCTGGTCCGGTCCATCTACGACGGTCTGCGCCCGGGCGGCTGCCTGCTGCTCGTGGAGAAGGTGCTGGGCGAGAACTCCACGTTCAATCGCCTGTTCATCAAGCACTACTACGAGTTCAAGCGCCGGAACGGCTACAGCGACCTGGAGATCGCGCAGAAGCGCGAGGCGCTGGAGAACGTGCTGGTACCCTACCGCCTGGAGGAGAACAAGCAGCTCCTCCGCAAGGTCGGCTTCCAGGAGATCGACGTCTTCTTGAAGTGGTACAACTTCTGCGCCACGGTGGCGATGAAGTGAGCGGCGCGCGGACCGGCGATCCCGCCCTCGCCAAGGAACCCGCGGCGCGTCCGGCCCCGCCGGCGGCCGAGCCGCCCGCGAGCGCGGTGGTCCGCATCGGACGCTTCTTCTTCGGCAAGCGGGACTTCGTCTTCACGGCCGTGTTCCTCCTCCTCGCGGTCGCGTCCCGTCCGCAGCCCTTCGGCGGCTCCGCGGGAACGGACCGCTGGCTGAACCTGGCCGGCGTGCTCGTGGCGCTCGCGGGGCAGGTGCTGCGCGCCGCGGTGATCGGCCTCGCGTACATCCGCCGCGGCGGCAAGGACAAGAGGATCTACGCGGACGATCTCGTGACGGACGGGTTCTTCGCGCACAGCCGCAATCCGCTGTACCTCGGCAACATGCTGGTCTACCTGGGCCTCTTCCTCGTGCTGAACTCCACGATCGGCTGGCTCGTGGGCGTGCCGTTCTTCCTCGTCGCGTACCTCTGCATCACCGCCGCGGAGGAGGAGTACCTCGGCCGCCGCTTCGGCGCCGCGTACGAGGAGTACCGCCGCCGCGTCCCGCGGTTCTTCCCCCGTCTCGCCGGCCTCGGCGACACGATGCGCGGCATGCGCTTCCACTGGCGGCGGGTGATCCGCAAGGAGTACGGGTCGACCTACGCGTGGGTGGTGACGGTGCTGGCGCTGCTCGCGTACGAGCGCGTGACGTGGGCCGGCGGCGACGCGAGCGGACCGGCGCTGCGCCGGATCGCGCTCGCCTGGGGGATCCTGACGATCCTCTACGGGGTCGCCCGCTGGCTGAAGAAGACCCACCGCATCGACGACGTCTGAGGTCCGTCCCCGGGGGGACCGGGCGGTCCATCGTCACGCCGTGTTCCCGACCGGAGGCGCGTCGTACTGCAGCAGCCGGCGCTGGCCCTCGAGCGCCCGCTCCCGGGTGAGATCCTGGGTCACCTCGAGCGTGCCGACGTACGTGCCGTCCGCATCCCGCATCGCGAAGTAGCGGATGAACACGAACCGGCCGCGGTAGTCGATCCAGAAGTCCGCCACATCCTGGCGCCCGCAGCGGAAGTCGCCCAGGATCCGCTCGACGACGTCCACGCTCGCCGGCGGGTGGCAGTGCTGGACCTTACGGCCGATCACCGCCTTCGGGCGGACGAACACGCGCTTCGGCCCTTCGCTGAAGAACCGCACGCGATCGTCCGCGTCCACGAAGGTCAGGTCCACCGGCAGCACCGAGAACATCGCCATCAGCTGCGCCGGCGTCATGGCGCCGGTGGGGAACAGGACGGCGGCCTGCGGCGGGTCCGCGCGGCCCGCGATGCGCAGGCCGGACTCCCCGGCGCCGCCGCCCGGCGCCGCGGGCATCGGCGCCGCGGGGGCCGGGGCCGCCGCGGGCGCGGGGGGACGGTAGCCCTCGTCCGGGTCCACGATGCACCAGCCGAACTGCGGCGACTGCGTCCAGACCTCGCCCCACTCGATGCCCGTGAGCGTCTGGAGCGCCATGGGCAGCAGGATGCGCTCCTCCTTGAAGATCATCTCCTCGACCGCGTGCAGCGCGGGTTCGGCGACCTCGGAGCGGACGAGCCCCCATTCCTCGCGCGTGGCGCCCTCGGCCGTCAGCGCCTCGCGGAGGCTCGCGAGCCGCGTGCGGACCTCGTCGTCCTTGCCCCACATCACCTTCGACGGCCCGGTGATCCCGTGGCGCTCGAGGATCGGGAAGAGCAGGTTCTCCTTCCGCGCGTAGTGCTTGTCCACGTCCATCAGCTCGTTGAGGAGCGAGAGGCAGCGACGGACCGCGTCCGGCGGCGCCGCCGTCGCCGGGTCCTGCGCGGCGCCGGGGGCCAGCGCCGCCAACGCCTCGCGGATCGATCGCACGTGCTGCGCGATCGCCGTGTTCTCCTTCCGGAACGTCGTCACGGGGTGCCCGGGCGGGAGCAGCGGCACGGGACGCTCCGTCAGGACCTCCGCGACGACCTGCGAGTGCAGATCGCACATGCCCATGATCTCGCCGACCGGCACGCCCTCGGCGATGAGCTCCTGCTCCATCTGCGCGATCTCGGTGGCGTCGCACTCGCGGACGAGCGCCCGCAGCTGCGCCTTGACCTCCGCGGGAGCCTTGCCTTCGTGCAGGTGGCGGATGACATGCTTGAGGGTGGCGATCCGGTGCGCGCGATTGTTCAGCAGCTCGGACATGCGGGGGCTCCTCGGGCGGGCTTCCGCGGGCCGGCAGACCGCGCCCGCGAAAAGCGGATATCCAGATCCGATTAGTCTCTATGTACGCCTCGCCGGCTCCGGGAGCAAGGGGGGCCTTGACATACCTTGCACCACTATGTATAGTGCCTCTATGTAGGCCGGGGTTCGGCCCCGGGGAGGCACCCCGGTCCGGCTGCCGAACCGTCGGGAGAGCGATGGACATCAACAAGGACCTGATCGCCGCATCCTCCACTCCGATCGTCCTGGCCATCCTGGCCGAGGCGGACAGCTACGGGTACGCCATCCTGAAGCGTGTCCGGGAGCTGTCGGGCGGTCGCATGGAGTGGACGGACGGGATGCTGTACCCCGTCCTGCACCGGCTCGAGCGCCTCGGCCACATCGAGGCGTACTGGCAGGTCGCGGAGACCGGTCGCCGCCGCAAGTACTACCGGATCACGCCGGGCGGCCGCGCGCAGCTCGCCGAGGAACGGCGACAGTGGCAGGCCGTGGACTCCACCCTGCGCGGCATCTGGCAATCACGCTCCGTCCCGATCCCGGCCGTCCCCGCGCCACAGTTCGCCCTCGTTCCCCGGGTGGCCTGACCGATGTCGAATCCCGAGCTCGCAGCATCCCTCGAAGAACAGATCGCCCGGTGGCGCAGCTACCTGCACCGCCGGCAGGCCATCCACTCCGTGGACGTGGCGGAACTGGAGGATCACCTGCGCGAGCAGATCGCGGGGCTCGCGGCCGCGGGGCTGTCCGACGACGAGGCGTTCCTCGTCGCCGTGAAGCGCATGGGCGCCCTCGACGACCTCTCGCGCGAGTTCGCGCGCGAGCACTCCGAGCGTCTGTGGAAGCAGCTCGTCGTGGTTCCGGCGGACCCGGCGGGACCGCGGGCGCGGGGACGGACCGACACGATCGTGCTGTTCGTGCTCGCCGTCGCCGCGGCCCTCACCACGCGCTTCGGCGTCGCCCTCCTGCCCCTGGAAGGCGCCCAGGTCCGGAACCTGGGCCTGTTCGTGCTCCCCTTCCTCACCGGCTACTTCGTCTGGAAGCGCCGCCTGGCCGCCGGCACGATCCGCTGGCTCGGCGCGGCGTTCGTCGCCGCCGGCATCTTCGCGAACGCGTACCCCTTCGCCCCGGGCGGGCACACCGAGGTGCTCACCACGCTGCACCTGCCCATCGCGCTGTGGCTCGCCGTGGGCGTGGCGTACGCGGGCGGGCGCTGGGCCGAGGTCGCCGGCCGGATGGACTTCATCCGCTTCTCGGGCGAGCTGGCCATCTACTACGTGCTGATCGCGCTCGGCGGCGGCGTCTTCACGGCGTTCATGATGATGATCTTCCAGGCCATCGGCGTGGACGCGGAACCCTTCTTCGAGTCATGGATCCTGCCGTGCGGCGCCTCGGGCGCCGTGCTCGTCGCCGCGTGGCTCGTCGAGGCGAAGCAGAGCGTCATCGAGAACATGGCGCCGGTCCTCACCCGCCTCTTCACGCCGCTGTTCGCCGCGTTGCTCATCACGTACCTCGTGACCCTGCTGTGGACCGGCCGCGGCATCGACATCGAGCGGAACGTGCTCATCGCCTTCGACCTGCTGCTGGTCGTGGTCCTCGGGCTCCTCCTGTACTCGGTCTCGGCCCGCGATCCGCAGTCGCCCCCGGGTGCCTTCGACATCCTCACGGTCGTGCTGCTCGTCAGCGCGCTCCTCGCGGACGCCGTGGCGCTCTGGGCCATCGCCGCGCGCATCACCGAGTTCGGGTTCACGCCGAACCGCGTGGCCGCGCTGGGCGAGAACGTGATCCTGCTCGTCAACCTGGCGTGGTCCGCGGTCCTGTACCTCGGCTTCCTGCGCGGGCGGCGGCCCTTCGCCGCGCTGGAGCGGTGGCAGACGGGCTACCTGCCGGTCTACGCCGTGTGGGCGGCGATCGTGGTGATCGCCTTCCCGTTGCTGTTCGGGTTCGTCTGATCCGGGAGTCGCACGGGTGCGGAGTCCTTCGGGCCCGAACGCGATGATCGCCGCCGTCGCGGGCGGATCGGGCGCCGCTCAGCGGTCGTTGAGGAGCGCCCACCGCTCGTGATCGCGCCAGCGCCCCGCGATCCGCAGGTACCGCGGCGAGTAGCCCTCGCGCCGGAACCCGAGCCGCTTCACGAGCCCCACGGACGCGTCGTTCCCCGGCTGGATGTTCGCCTCCAGGCGGTGCAGCCGCATCGGGCCGAAGGCGCGCGCGATCACCTTCGCCAGACCTGCCTTCATCAGCCCCCGCCCCGCGTGCGGCACGAACGCGTAGTACCCGAGGTATCCGCTCTTGAACACGCCGCGCACGATCTCCGAGATGTTCACGACGCCCGCGATCTCGGACGGATCGTCGCGCAGCACCACGAGGAAACTCACGTGCGTGCGCCCGTCCACGCGCTTCAGCCAGCGGCGGTAGTCCGCCCCCGTCCGGGGCGGGGACACGAGGCTTCCGTGCAGCTTCCGGCTGCGCTGCGCCGCGGCCACGAACGCCGCTTCGTGCCGCGGCGCCGGCGTCACGATCCGCACCGCGCTCATCGCCGCCGCGCCTCCCACTCCGGCCGCAGGAGTCCCAGGATGAGCGAGTCCTGCACCTCCTCCTCGACGCGGAAGCGCTCCCGGAGCAACCCCTCGCGCCGGAAGCCCAGCCGCTCCAGGATGGCCAGGGACTTCGCGTTCCGCGGCTCCACGTCCGCTTCCAGCCGGTGCAGCGCCAGCTCACGGAACGCGAAATCGAAGAGCGCGGTCAACGCCTCCGTCATCAGCCCCCGTCCCCAGAACGGCCGCTGCAACGCGTACCCGATCTCGGCGCGCTTGTGCTTCCAGTACAACTGGAAGAGTGTGCACGTGCCGATGAGGCGGTCGTCCTGCTGCAGCGCCACCGCCCACTGGAAGCCGTCGCGCTCGCGGAACCAGCGGTCGATCTGCTCCAGGTACTCCGGCGCGCGCTTCGGGTCGGTCCACGCGCGCTCGCTCCAGTACCGGGACACGTCCTCGTTCGAGAACAGCGCGTACAGGTCCTCCGCGTCGCCCGGCCGCGTAGGCCGGAGGACCAGGCGCTCCGCCCGCAGTACCGGGAGCGCCGCCCCCCAGTCGTAGACGCCCGCCGTCATCCCGGGCCCGCTCATGTCCGCACCCCGGGCACGTCGTCCGCCGCCGCGCGCAGCCGCATGAGGATCTCCGGCAGCCACGCGCGATGCTCCGGCTTCATCAAGCACGACCGCAGGCAGGTGATCGACTCCGTGTCCCACGACGCCACGGCCTCCGCCTCCTCCGCCAGGGCGCGCGGGTACGCCGCCACGGCGAGGTGAAGATCCCGCGCCGCGGCCGCGTCGAACACCGCGCGCGCCCGCGCCGACGCCTCCGACGACCGCTCCGCCCGCACCGCCCAGTTCACGATGTCCAGCGCCGGCGGCATGAGCGGCGCGAAGCGCGCATCGTCACGCAGGGCGTCGTACAGCGCCAGTGCCGCCTCGCGTCCGGCGTCCAGCGACCGCGCCAGCGCCCCGCCCCGCACGAGCGGCAGCATGCGCATCGTGGTCCAGAGCGCCACGGCCGCCGCCCCCGGGCGGGAGCACTCCAGCGAGATCTCCCCGAGGTGCAGTTCCTTGGACGTGAAGTACGTGTACGGCGAGTCATGCCGGTAGAAGCGCCCGACGGACGGATCCCGGAAGATCACGCATCCGCACCCGTACGGCTGCAACCCGTGCTTGTGCGGATCCACGACGACCGAGTCCGCGTCCGCCACCGCGTCGAAGGCCCGCCGCCCCTGCGGATCCAGCGTGCCCGACAGGGCGAAGTAGCCGCCGTAGGCCGCGTCGACGTGCACGCGCACGTCGCGCTCGCGGCACACGCGCAGGATCTCCGGCAGCGGATCCACCGTCCCCGCCGCCGTGGTCCCCAGCGTCGCCACCACGGTCCCCACGTCGCCGCCGCGGAGGACATCCTCCAGCGCGTCCACGTCCATCCGCCCGCGCGCGTCCACGGCCACCGTCCGGAACGGCACGCCCAGCACCGCGGACAGGCGGGCGTGCGTGTAGTGCGCCAGCGCCGACGCCGCCACCGCCTTCCCCGGGCGCAGCTCCCGCCCGACCCACAAGGCCTCGAAGTTCGCCATCGTGCCGCCGCCGCACAGGTGCCCGAGATGCCCGTCCATCCCGAACATCCGGGCGAGGTCCGCCACGGCCTCCCGCTCCATGGCGGAGCTGGCGCGGCCGCCGTCGAGCGCGTGGTTGTTCGGGTTCAAGGTCATGGCCAGCGCGTAGGCCAGCCGCGCCACCGGATGCGGAGGCTTGAGCATCTGTCCCGCGTACAGGGGGTGATGGTACGGGTAGTTGTCCTGCAGGCGGTCCGCCGCCGCGAGCAGCGCGTCGCGCATGCGCTCCGGGTCGGCATCCGCCCCCGCCGCCGGCAACCGGGCGAAGCCCTGCTCCAAGCGCGCCAGCGCCTCGGCCAGGAGCCCGGACTCCGTCCCGCCGCGCACCCCGCTCATGCCGCGCCGCGCGCCTCCCGTGCCAGGTACGCCTCCGTGCCGCCGCCGCCGGGCGCGAGCATCGTGTCCACCCACGCCTGCCGCTCGCCCCAGAGGACTTCCAGGTCCCACACGCAGAAGGACTCGTCGCCCCGCGCCGCGCGCCAGCCCTCGCCGCCCTTCCGCACGAACACGCGCACCGGCAGCTCGTTCTCCTGATCCCACCACGCGATCACCGCGTAGTCCCCGGTGCGTCCCTGGTGCGCGATGAGGAACGCCAGCCCGGGGCACCCGCGCGCCTCGTCCGGCTCCGGCAGCTCCCGCAGCGCGGCGTCCATCCCGGGCGCGAATCCGATCCAGTCCACCGGCCGCTCGCCGAACCGCACGGAGTACACCTTGATCCGCCACGGGCCGAACGTGCGCGTGTCGTGCCTCTCGATGCGCCGCGGCGCGTACGCCTCCACGTCACCCTCCGAAGCGCTCGTGCACGCGCCACACGAGGGCGCGCGACGCGAACGCGAGCGGGACCAGCACGATCCCGTACCCCAGCGTCCCCAGCAGGAGCAGCGGGGCGATCATCCCCACGTGATCCGCCAGGTCGAAGTCCGTCCAGCCGCCGTGCCGCGCCACGAGCGCCACGCGCTCGATCACCACGAACGCCGCCCAGTACGCCACGATCCCGGCATAGTACGTGGCCACGCCCCATCCCAGGTGCTCGCGCCCGCCGCAGCGCGCTCGCGACCACACGGTGAGCCGTCCGGCCGAGACGCCGGCGATCACCCCGGCCGCCATCCAGGAGAACCCGAAGGCGTCCGCCAGCCGGCCCTGCATCAGCTTCACCGCGACCACGTTCCACGCGACCCCGAGCAGCGCCGAGCAGGCCGTGGCCGCCATCACGCGGCCGTCACTTCGCCTTCGCCCGGCCGAGCCCCGTGAAGGAACCAGTCCCCCTCGCGGCGCGCGTCGTCCTCGATGGAGTCCAGGAACGCCTTCGGTCTGGCGTTCGTCCTCCTCGTCTTCAGCCCGGCCATCGTCCCTCCGTCAGCGGCGGAACCAGTACGGCAGCGCGCCTCGGACACCCGTGTAGATCAGCGCGGCCGCGATCGCGATCATGGCCGCCGCGCCGCGGCCCTCGTCGAGCGAGGCGAACCCGTTCGCCCCGAGGAGAACGCCGCACGCGATCACGATCCCGCGGGGGATCGGCTGTTGCAGGAGCGGGCGGTCCGCCGGCGGCGCCGCGGGCGCGCCGGGGACGGCGGCGGATGGCGCGCCGGGTGGCCGTCGCCACTCCCGCCAGATCCCGTACAGCGCCCCGGCCACGAATCCCGCCGGACCCGTGATGAAGATGCCGAGGAGCGGTCCCTGGTTCGCGTCCGGGGCGAACACGATCGGACCGAAGAAGCCCGCGGCGAACGCCACCGCGCCGACCACGATCGCCCAGAACAGCACCCGCGCCTCGCGCCCCATGCGGCACCTCCCGGGCGGCACGATACCGCGGCCCGGCGCCGCGCGTCACTTCCGGAAGACGAAGTACACCGCTCCCACGAGGCACAGCGCCGCCCACAGGAAGTCCAGCTTCACGGGCTGGCGCATGTACAGGACGGCGAAGGGGACGAACACCGCGAGCGTGATCACCTCCTGCAGCACCTTGAGCTGCGGCAGGGACATCACGCCGTACCCGATCCGGTTCGCGGGCACCTGCAGGACGTACTCGAAGAACGCGATGCCCCAGCTCGCGAGCACGGCCACGAGCAGCGGCCGCGTGCGGAGGTCGCGCAGGTGCGCGTACCAGGCGAACGTCATGAACACGTTGGAGCACACGAGCAGCGCGGCCGTGCGCAGGATCGTCATGGACGGTGCGGTTCCTTTCGCTCAGTCGGTTTCGAGCAGTGCGTCCAGGTCCAGGGGAAGCGTGACCATCGCCAGGCCGCCGCCGGCGTCGCGCGGCCACTCCCCGGGCGGACGGTCCACGTACAGCTCCACGCCGTTGCCGTCGGGGTCGCGCAGGTACAGGGCCTCGCTGACGCCGTGGTCCGCGGCGCCCTCCAATCGGATGCCGGCCGCGCGCAACCGGCGCAAGGCATCCGCCAGGGACGCGCGGTCCGGGTACCGGATGGCCACGTGGTACAGCCCCGTGCTGCGCGGCGGAGGCGGCGCCCCTCCGCGGCTCTCCCAGGTGTTGAGCCCGATATGGTGGTGGTATCCGCCCGCGGAGAGGAACGCGGCGTCGGATCCCATGCGCTGCGTGACCTCGAAGCCGAGCACGTCGCGCCAGAAGCCCAGGGCCCGCTCCAGGTTCGCCACCTTCAGGTGCACGTGACCGACGGTGACGCGGGGATCGACGGGCGGCGCGGTCATCGCCACGGCCCTTCCGCCGCCGGCGGGGCGTCCTTCACGTAGATGTCGGGCACGCGGATCTCCATCTGGCCGGCGGGATTCACCGGCGGCGCGAAGCCGTAGCGCGCGTACAGGCCGTGCGCATCGCGCGTGGCCAGCGCGAAGCGGCGCAAGCCCTGCAGATCCGGGTGGGACATGACCGCCTCCATCAGCCGCTTCCCGAGACCGCGCCCCTGATGCGACTCCAGCACGTACACGTCGCAGAGGTACGCGTAGGTGGCCTTGTCCGTCACGACGCGCGCGAAGCCCACCTGCGCTCCGTGATCGTACAGGCCGAAGCAGAGCGAGTTCGCGAGCGAGCGCGCGACGATCTCCCGCGGGATCCCCTTCGCCCAGTACGATCCGCGGAGATACGCATGGATCGCATCCACGTCCAGGCGCGCGGGGTCCGTGGAGATCTCGATGCGGTCGGACGGGACCGCGGGGTTCCCGGGGATCCACTCCCCCGGCGGCGGTCCGGCGAAGGCCACGACGTGGCCGTCCGCGTCCAGGCTGTACCCCACGATCGAGCCCCAGTCGCGGAGCGCCGGCGCCGACAGTTCGAGCGCGCCGGCGGCCAGGGCACGCCCGTGGGCCGCGACCGGGTCCGCCACGTGCAGGTACAGTTCCGCGCGCGGCACCCCGCTCCCGCGCGCCGGATCCGGCAGCCGCTCGCCGAGCAGCCGGCGGATGCCGGCCTCCGGCATGAGCCCCAGCACGGCGTCCCCTCCGAGCGCGAACTCCGTCATGCCCGGCACGTCCAGGACGGGCGCGCGCTCCAGCACCCCCGACCAGAACGACGCGCTCCGCGCCTGGTCCGCCACGTACAGGATGAAGTGCGTGGTCACGGATAGCCCGGGATGTTCGCGCCCAGCCGGATGTCGCGCGTGACGTGCCACACCCCGGCGTCGTCCCTGGCCGGCACGGCCACGCCCGATCCGCCGCGCCCGTTCCTCGCGCGCTCGCGGTCCCGCGCGCCCAGGTTCGGGTCATCGTCGAAGAGCACGTCCTCGATGTAGTACGTGCAGCGCCCCGGCTCGATCACGTGCATGTGCACGTGCTGCGGGATCGTCGTTCCCGGATAGCTCGCCGGACGGATCGTGTCGAAGCGGTAGCGCCCCTCCGCATCCGTCCTCGCCCACCCGCGCAGCCGGCCGTGTCGCGTGTCCGCCTCCGGATAGATGCCGTTCGCGTCCGTCTGGTAGGCGTACACGATGATCCCCGGCGCCGGCTTCCCGGCGGTGTCGGTCACGACGCCCCCGATCCCCAGCGCCTCGCCGGGCTCGTCCGCCGGCGCGATGCGCGCGTGCGGGAGGATTTCCGCCGGCATCCCCGCGAAGACGTCCTCGCACCCCTCGCACGGCAGTCCGACCACGCGCTCGCGCGCGCCGGCATCCGCCGCCGCCGCGACCAGGACCGTCGCCGCGAACCTCGCCACTCGATGCACCGCGTCTCCTCCCGGCGCCGCCGGCGCCCGTTACTCCGACCCGAGGGGTGCGAGGCCGGAGAGCCGCACCCGGATCTCCTCGTCCGCGATCCGTCGATCGGGGTCGATCTCGATGCGCGTGGGGTACCCGAGATCCGGATCGTACTCGGCGTGGAAGCGGTCGGCCTCGCCCACGTGGGACTGCAGCAGATCGAAGAGCTGGTCCACGGTCCGCGCGCAGAGGCGCGCCGCATCCTCCGGACTCCCGTCCGGGGTGCCGGCGTTCGGCTCCACGTCCGTCACGTCCGGCGGAACGCCCTCGCGCACGATCAGCGTGAACGCGGCAGGGCACGGGCAGAAGCACGACACGTTCTCGCGCACGGTGTACTCCGCGGGACCGCGGGTCTCCCAGAGGCGGCGCGCCGCCCAGAGTTCCACGCCGTCGGACGGCGTGTCGTCCGACAGCAGGCAGCCCGGCACGGCCAGCGCCAGGGCCAGGGCCAAGGCCGGCGCCACCCGCCGCGCCGCCCGCATCGACGTCACGTGCGCACCGCACGCGGCTGGACGTGGTCGCGAACCACCACGGCCACGTGCGCCAGGCTTCGCTGCATGGATCCCTCCGCGACCGGCAGTATCGCCTCGCCCGCGTCGCGCCGCAATCGACGCCGTCCCCCGGGGCGGCGTCGACCGCCCCCGGGGGTCCGGCGTCCCGCATCACCGCGCGCGCCCGTGCAGGACACGCTCCACCGTCACCGGAACGGGACGGCAGACCGTCTGGCAGACGGGCGAGTGCAGCCGCGCGAACTCCATCAGGGCCTCCAGCTCGTCGTCCGGGCAGTCCGCCTTGACCTCCATGCGGATGCGGATCCCCTCGTAGCCCGGTCCGACGCTGTCGTCGAGCGCGAGGAGCCCGCGGACGTCCAGGTCGCCCTCGAGCCTCGTGTCGATGGACTCGATCCGCACGCCGCGCGCCGCCGCGTGCAGCACGAACGTCGTGGTCACGCAGCCGGCCAGCGCGTGCAGCAGGAACTCCACCGGGTTCGCGCCCTCGTTGTTCCCCAGGAGCACGGGCGGCTCGCCGTTCGTGAACACGAAGGGCTCCGCGCGCGAGTCGTCCTCCCGTCCCGCGCCGTGGAAGTCCTTGATGGTCGACACGTTCTCGCCGCCGCCCATCCACCGGTTGGCCGCGCGGAACTGGAACCGCGCCAGCGCGGGCTGCGCCGTGATCGCCGCGATCGTCTCATGCATCCGCTCCGTGTCGAGCCCGTTCACCATCTTCATCGTGCCCTGCATGTCGTTCCTCCGTTCCTCTTGCCCGCGCCCCATGCGCGAGGACGGAGGTGCCCAAAGGAAGAAGCGTGCCGGAAATCGCCCCCGGCGCATGTCCTTGATCCGCCGCGACTTGCGAATCGGCCGGTCCCCCGGCGACCGCCGGCGACTCCCGGGTTTCCGGGACTTCGGCCGCGATTCCCCGGGATCCCGGGAGTGCGGGACACGGGACGCCGGTCAGTCCGCGGCCTTCCCCGGCCGCTCGATCCCGAGCGCCTTCATGCGCGAGGCGAGGGTATTCGGCGGCAGGCCCAGCCGCTCGGCCGCCCCGCCCGGGCCGGACACCTTCCACCCCGCGGCGTCGAGCGCCCGGAGGAGGTTGGCGCGTTCCAGCGCCGCCATCTCCCCGGCGGTCAGCACCCGATCCGTGCCGGGGTCGGGGGGGGCCGCCGCATCGCCCGCCGCGCGCGGCAGCGCGCGCTCGAGGTTGAGCCGCCGCCCGTCCGGCGACGTGATCCACGCCCGCTCGATCACGTTCTGCAGCTCGCGCACGTTGCCGGGCCAGTCGTACCGGCGCAGCCGCGCACGGTCCTCGGGCGTGAGCGCCGCCGCCTCGCGCCCGCGGCGCGCCGCCAGCTTCCGGGCGAAGGCCTCCGCGAGCAGCAGCACGTCGTCGCCGCGCTCCCGCAGCGGCGGCACGCGCAGCGGGAACACGTCGAGCCGGTACAGCAGGTCCGTGCGGAACGCGCCCTCCGCCGCCATGCGCTCGAGATCCCGGTTCGTCGCGGCCACGACGCGCACGTCGACCGCGCGCGGACGGGCCGCGCCCACCGGGTGCACCTCGCCTTCCTGCAGGACGCGCAACAGCTTCGCCTGCAGATCCAGCGGCATCTCGCCCACCTCGTCCAGGAACAGCGTGCCCCCGTCCGCCATCACGAAGCGCCCGTCGCGCCGCTGCACCGCGCCCGTGAACGCGCCCTTCTCGTGCCCGAACAGCTCGCTCTCCTGCAGGTTCGCGGCGATCGCCGCGCAGTTCACGGCCACCATCGGCCTCTCCGCCCGTCCGCTGCGCCGATGGATCGCGCGGGCGATCAGCTCCTTCCCCGTGCCGGTCTCGCCCGTGATCAGCACCGTGGTGTCCTCGCCGGCCACGCGCTCCACGTCGGCCAGGAGCATGCGAAGCGCCGGGCTCTCGCCCACGATCTCGTCGAAGCCGTGCAGCGCGCCGAGCTCGTCGCGCAGGGACTCCGCCTCCGCCAGGAGCGCCCGGATCCGGCGCTCGGCGTCCACCCGCTCGTCGATGTCCCGCAGGATGAGCGCGTAGGCCGGTCGCCCGGCCACGTCGAATCGCGAGATCGTGGCCTCGGCGGGGAAGGTGCGCCCGTCCGCGCGCACCGCCTCCAGCCCGTCCGGGATCCACTGCGACCGCCGCTCCGGCGCGCGCCGTCCCAGGTCCTGCACGACGTACACCAGCTTCCCGCGCGATCCCGCCGTGAGCAGATCCTCGAAGGACGCGCCGGCCAGCTCCGGCGCCGGGCGGCCGAACACCCGCTCCGCCGCCGCGTTGACGCGGGTCACGCGCAGCGCGCCGTCCAGCTCCAGGATGGCGTCCATCGCGCTCTCGAACAGCCGGCGCAGTTCCTCCTCGCGCTCGCGCAGCGCGCGGTCGCGCCGCAGCCGTCGCAGCTCGGCGGCCGCGCGGCTCGCGAAGATGCGGAACACGGCCACCGCCTGGGGATCCTCCGGCATCGGCCGGTCGTCCATCACGGCGAGGTGCCCGAGCACGCCGCCGTCCGTGTCCAGAAGCGGAATGCCGAGGTAGCTCACCGCGCCGAGCGGCGCCAGGTCCGGGTCCGTCGCGTACAGCTCCACCACGCGGTCCGGCACGTGCACGAGCCGCCGGTCGTCCACGACCGCCTCGCACGGCGTCCCGTCGATGCGGTACTCGTAGTCGCCGTGGAAGCCGTCGGCCACCCAGAAGGAAAGCGCGCGCAACCGGCGCTCGGACTCCAGCCACTCGGTGACCCACACGCACTTCGTGCCGAGGGCGCGGGCGAGGTGCCGCACGAGCTCCTGGAAGAAGGCCTCGCCGGTCTCGCCGACCACGCCGGCCGCGATCTCGCGGAGTACCGCCGCGTCCACGCGCGCCTACGCGCCTTCCGCCGGTTCCGGCAGCCGGTCCCGGCCCAGGTACGCCAGCGCGGCCTCGCGCGTGCGGAAGACCGCCACCCGCTTCATGCCGGCGGGATCCGCCTCGCGGTGCGCCTCGTACATGCGGGCGATGCCGAACGCGAAGTCCTGCGGCGCGACGATCGCGATCTTCGTGGGCGATGCCGGGGACGGCACGTCCATCGTGGCGGAGAACGCCGCGAGGTCGCGCACGCGGCCGGTGGACGGCAGCGCGATCTCCACGACCTCCGTGGTGTCCACGAGTTCGTCGAAGCCCTGCACGTCCTCGCGCGACCAGACCTCCCGCTGGAACGCGAAGATCTCCGTGTCCGAGACCGCTCCCCGGACGTGCGCGACGACGAGGCGGTGGTCGTGGTGGATGGTGTAGTCGATCGGCATGCGCTCTCCCGGCCCTCAGGCCGCCTCGGCCCTCCGACGGTACTCCCGTCCGATCGCCACCGCCACCGCGATCCACGCCGCCACCAGCACCAGGTTCACGCGCGCGAAGTCCTGCGTGGCGAGCGACAGCGGGACGGTCCCCACCCACACCAGCGCCGCGGACAGCAGGTCCCCCGCGCGCACGAAGAACGTGTCGATGGCCTGCTTCGCCTTGTACTTCTCCTCGCGCGTGGTCGGCAGGAAGAGCACGTTGCGGACGGTGTTCTGCAGCGAGTAGTCCGTGGCGTTCTCCGCGGTCTTCGCCCAGCGCACCGCTGCCAGCACCGGCCAGAACGCGAGCAGCGCGTACGCGCCGAGCGCGATGACCGGCAGGACGAGGATCGCCACGCGCACGCCCAGGTACTTCAGGATGCGGGACACGAGGAAGAGCTGCAGCAGCACGCCGGCCAGGTTCACGTAGAAGAAGAAGTCCGCGTAGAACGCCCCGATCCAGTCCCGCTCGGACATCTCCCCCGCGCGCTGCGCCGCTTCCGCCGCCACGACGCGGTCCAGCACGTAGCCGCCCGTGGTGTTCACCCAGTTGAGGAGCGCCATCAGGATCGCGATGAGCAGCAGGTAGCGGCTGCCGGTCACGAGACGGAACGCGCCGCCGGCGGCCAGCGGCTCCACCGGCGCCGGGGCCCCGCCGCGCGCGGCACCGCGCTCGCGATCGTCCACGGCGTGCGTGAGCAGGAGCGAGACGAGCAGCAGCCCCGCGGCGACGACCAGCATCTCCTCGACGCCGAGCGCGCGGATCATCCGGTTCGCCACCCAGCTCCCGGCCACCGCGCCGAACGAGGCGCCGAACGCCACGATCGCGAAGAGGCGCTTCCCGCGCTCCGGGGTGTACACGTCGTTGGCGAAGGACCAGAACTGCGCGATGACCATCAGGTTGAAGATGCCCACCCACAGGAAGAACGCCACGCCGAGGTACGGGACGCGCGCCTTCGCGAGCAGCCAGAAGCCCACGAGACAGGCGGCGAAGAACACGGTGACCACGTCGATGAGCGTTCGCCGCGGGAAGCGCGAGGCGAGCCGCGCGTACGCCGGCACCGCGAACAGCAGGAGGAACGCCTGGCCCGCCGTGGTGTATGCCTTGAGCTCCGCGCCGCCGCCCGCCAGGATCAGCGCCTCGCGCACCGGCTTGATCAGGTAGTACGTGGTGAGGAGGAGGAGGACGTTGAGCGTGAGCAGCAGGACGGTGCCGCCCTCGCCGGCGCGGACCTCGGCGAACAGTCCCAGGAAGCGCTCGAGGGGGCTTCGCGGACGGTCGCCGGCTTCCATGCGGGCCTCGGGAACGGTTGACAGGGTGCGCGTCCGGCGGGAAGGCTCCCGGCGGAACGGAGGAGCGCGATGAACCTTCCTCGACGGGGCGGCCGGCGGTCAAGGGCGGGCTGGGGGACGGCAGCGATCCTGGCCGGCGCCGTCGTCTGGCCGGCGCTGGCGGCGGCGCCGGCGTCCGCGGTGGACTGGCCGTGGGAAACGGACGACTACGACTGGCCCGACGGCTCGGACCTCCCGGTGGAGCCGCTGGACCGGCCGACCGCGGAGGCCGCGGTGGCGGAGGCCGTGGCCGCCGAGGGGCTCTTCCGCTTCGCGGTGTTCGGCGACCAGCGCGCCCTGGCGGACGGCGAGTGGCAGGAGCTGATGCGCCGCATCGTGGAGTGGGAGCGCGACCACGGCGACCTGGCGTTCGTCCTCGACACGGGCGACATCGTGAACGACGGCCGCCACACCAACCAGTTCCACCGGCTCACGACCGAGATCCTCTCGATCGCGCCGGAGCTGCCGTACCTGGTGGGCGTGGGCAACCACGAGGTGCACAACAACGAGGATCCGGCCGCGCGCGCGAACACCGCCGCGTACCTGCGCGCGCTGGACCCGCGGTTCTCCGCCGAGCGCATGTACTACCGCAAGGATCTCGGCGGCGCGACCTTCCTGTTCCTGGACACGAACGACCTCGTGTACGGCGACGCCGGCGAGCGCGGCGCGTGCCCGCCGGAACCGGAGCCGGGATCGCGCGCCGCGGCGCAGGTGG
Source organism: uncultured Gemmatimonadota bacterium (assembly GCA_964471155.1). GTDB lineage: Bacteria > ARS69 > ARS69 > ARS69 > ARS69 > CAYYFX01. The sequence goes on from CAYYFX010000006.1 coordinate 33,100, forward strand.
ACTGGCTGGCCGCGCAGCTCGCGGAGACCCGCGCCGCCGGGCCGCGGCTCGTGATCGCGGTGCTGCACCATCCCTTCGTGCAGTCCTCGGCGAAGCACCGCGCGTCCGCGGCCTCGCTGTGGAACCTGCGCGTGGACGGGACGCCCTTCGTGGACCTGCTCGTGGACGGCGGCGTGGACGTGGTGCTGACCGGTCACACGCACACGTACGAGCGCTTCCACCTCCACCGCGAGGACGGCGCGCGCCTGGACGTGATCAACCTCTCGGGACGGCCGCGGGGGTCCGCGTTCGGGCTCGGCGCGGGACTGCGGCGGTCGAAGGACATCCGCGGCGAGGAACGCGTGCGGCTCGCCGACCGGGGCTGGCAGGGGCTGGAGCCGTGGACCATCACGCAGGAGGAGTGGCTGCCGAAGGACGAGGAGGCCGATCAGTTCGCCGTGTTCACCGTGGAGCCGGGCGGCGGGTTGACGATGGAGGTGCGTTTCCTCGACCCGGGCGCCGCGGCCGGAACGACCGGCGGACCGGCGGTGCGGTTGCGATAGCGGGCTCCGGCCTACTCGCCGTCCCTCAGGATGCCCGTGAGCCGCCAGGAGCCTCCGTCGCGCCGGTAGTGGGCCTCCGTGGGCGGCAGCGACCCCTCGCCACCCGCCGCCGTCCATCGCACCACCGCGTACTCCCGCCCCCGCACCACGTCCCCCGCCACCTCCGCCCCCGGCGCGCCCGCCTCCGTGGGTCCCGCGATCCGCCGCCCCGCGTCGTCCAGCACCTCCACGCGGTACCGCAGCGCGGACGGTCTTCCCGCCTCCGCCAGCGCATCCCCGGCGTCCACGCGGAAGCCCTCGCCCTGCATCACCACGCGGTCCAGGCCCGTCACCGGCGTCACGCGCGTCAGCGCCCAGTCCACCGTCTTCTCCCACCGCGCCAGCAGCACGCGCGTGAGTTCCTCGTCCGCCGACGGGTCGTCGAACCGCGCCGCCGTCACCGCGGCCCGCACGTGCTCCGGCGTCAGCCGCGCCATCACCGTCCCCGCCCAGAACGCGTCCGCCGGCCGCCACGCCAGCACGGTGTCGTTCACGTAGTTCGCCTTCCACGCGGCGGGGTCGTACGCCTCCGCCTCGAACAACCCCACCAGCGGATGCCGCGGCGCGGCCAGCGTCTCGTACGGGCGGGTCAGCAACCCGAACGACGGGATGCCGGTCGCCACCTCGCCGAGATCGAAGTCGTAGGCGAAGCCGATGCGCGGCTCGAACCGCGCGGCCCAGTACCCGCCGAGGCACCCGTCGAAGTCCACGAGGTAGTGCCGCAGGAAGTGCCGGCCGTCCCCCTCCGTGTACAGGTCCAGCGAGTTGTCCTCCTTGAGATCCACGTGGTTCAGCCACGCGCCGAACACGCGGAGCGCCCGCAGGGAGCGGCGCTGCGGGTGCGGGATCGTGTCGTTCGGGTCGTCGGCGCGCGTGCCGCGGTACGACCAGCCGCCGATCGGCTTGCCCGGCAGGTAGCGGCTCACGAGCACGCGGTACTCGCCGGCGGCGTTGCGCGGCGCGTACTTCGCGAGCAGCGCGTCCACGGCCTCGTCCCGGATGGGCGCGCGCGTCCCGTCGTCGGCCTTGTCGGTGGCGCCCTCGGCCACCGTGAGCTGCTCGCGCGCGAAGTACACCACGCGGTCATCCGGCACGTGGTATCCGAGCGCCCAGAACAGCCGCGCCGCCACCGCGTCCGCCGCGGTGGCCACCACCGGCGCGTACGGCTTGTCGAACTTGCAGATGTACCGCACGCCGCGCGCGTCCTCGATGACGAGGCCGGGGTTGCGCCCGCCGCTCTTCATGCCGGTGATCTGCCAGGGGCGGAATGCCTCCGGCCCGGGATCCTCCCCGCCCGCGCCGGCTGCCACCTGCGCGGGGGTCGGCGTGCCGCGGTCCTCGTACCAGGAGGACGACGGCACCTCGCCGAAGCGGTTCACGTCCAGCGCGGGCGGCGCCGGCACCGGATCCAGGCCCAGGCGGATCCGCTTCGGTCCGAAGTTCTCGATGTGATGCGAGAGCCGCCAGAACTCCTTCTCCGCGGGCTCGGGGATGTCCGCCGTGTCGTGCACCACATGCACGGGCTCGCCATCCACGAAGCGCACCGGCGGCGGCGCGCACGACGCCGCGCCGAGCGCCGCCACGGCGGTGGCCACGACCGCGGCGGCGCGCACGCCCGCGCGCGCCCTCACCGCACCCTCCGCGACCGGCTCTCGAACACCGTCTCCGTGCCCACGAAGAACTGGAACCCCTCCTCGCTTCGCGCCACGTGCGCCGTGAACCCGTTGTCCCCGATCACGTACGCCACGCCGAGCCCGACCGACGGCTCGATGTCCGCCAGCCGCAGCTCGTCCGCACGCGCCGCCACCGTGCCCCAGTCCGCGAACAGGCTCCCGTGCATGCGCGTGGTCACCGGGTAGTGGTACTCCGCCGTCAGCAGCATCCCCGTGCGGTCCGTGAAGCGGTCCCGCGAGTACCCGCGCATCCCGGTCTTCCCGCCGAGGCGCACGAGCTCCGTGTAGGGGATGTCCTCCGGATCGTCGGACACCACGCCCTCCGCCATCGCCCGCAGCGCGAGCCGCCGGTTCCCGCGCCACACGTTCACGTGCGTCTGCACCTCGCCCAGCCAGTGCCGGTAGTCCGCGTCGCCGCCCGAGTCCGCCACGTTCGTCCCGCCGGCGACCCGCACGAGCGATCCCCGCGTGGCGAAGGCCTCGCGGTCCCGCGAGTCCCACGCCAGCTCCGCCTCCGCGCCGTGGTAGTCGCTGGACTTCGCGCGGGCGAACTCCTCCGGGAACCCGACGGCCACGGCCTCGTCCTCCTCGTCCTCCGGCGTGGCGAGATCGTCCCGTCGCGCGTAGCCCGTGAGCGCCGCCTTCCACTCCTTCGCCGGACGCAGCGCCACGGACGCCTCCACCAAGAGCCGCCGCCGCTGCGCCTCGAAGTCCTCCTCGCCCGACTCCGGCCCGATCCCGTGGAACAGCCGCTTCGGCTTGTTGTCCACGCGCGCGAGCGCCTCCCATTGCAATACCTTCGGCGCGCTGCGGAAATGCGCGGCGACCAGGTTCTCGTCGTCCGAGAGGAAGCCGCCGCTGAGGCGCAGCTTCGCGCCGGGCTGCGGCCAGTCCGTGGCGGTGGCGTCCAGCCCCACGAGCGAGAACCCGAGGTTCGTCTCGTACCCGAAGAACAGCGTGGAGCGGAACGGTCCGCGCTGGTAGCCGAAGCTCAGGAGGTCCGCGAGCCCCGACAGCACGTGCGCGCGATCCTCGGCCTCGGCCAGCTTCACCACCGGCCAGGTGGCGACGCGCAGGCCCGCCCATGGCACGAACAGCAGGCCGCGGCCCACGTACTGCAGGGCGGAGGCCTGCCGCGGGAGGGGCCGCTCCGTTCCGCGGACGGCGGCCGTCGAGTCGGGCGCGCCCTCCGCGGCCCCCGCGGGGGGCCCGGAGAGCGCGAGGACGGCCACCACCGCGAGCGAACCTGGGCGACGCAGGAACATCGGGCACCTTCCCCGGGAAGCGGCGAGGGCGCGGATCATCGGCGGGGGTCGCGGATCGCGTCAAGGCGCCGCCGTCCGAACCTCGCGCACGTCCCGCGCATCCAAGCGACGTCGGAGCGCGTCCGCCCCGGGCGTTCCCGGGGCCTGGCGTCGTTGCTGCGCCCCCGCCCGGGAATTAGGATGGCCTCCATGTCCCAGACCGAACCCCTGGAGATCGCCCGCCGGGCCCCGTCCTCGGCGTCGGCGTCGGACTCCTCCGGTCCCGCGTTCGCGCGCTTCGACCCGGAGACCCGGCGCGAGGCCGAGCGGTCCCTGTCCGTCGCGGCGCTGACCTACGCGGTCGTGTACTTCCTGGCGTACACCACGGGCTGGCTGCTGGACCCCGGACCCGGTCCCTCCCCCTTCCCGCCCCTGCACTCCCTGGTCGTCGCCGGGCTCTCCATCCTCGGGGCGGTCGTCGTGGGGTTCAAGGCGCGCAAGGGGATGCTCCCCCCGGTCAGCTTCGAGCCGCTCGCCGGCGCGTTCGGCGTCCTGGGATCGCTCGGGATCGCGGCCGGGTCGCACGAGTGGCGCGCCTTCATCGAGGCGGATCCGCGGATCGCCGGCATCTCCTGGATCGGCGTGTGGGTCATCGCGTATCCGAACCTGGTGACGCTCTGCCCGATGACCGTGCTCCGTGTCGGGCTCCTGTCGGCCCTGTGCATGCCGGTCATGTACGCGATCGCGGTTCCCTTCGAGGGCCTGCCGGTCGTGGACGGCCGGCCCAGCGCGGGCGCGGCGATCACGTTCCTCGCGCAGCTCACGTTCCCCATCCTGCTCTGCGCGGGCATGTCCACGTTCATGGCCATCCGCATCTTCCGCATGGCCCACGACGTCTCGCGCGCCCGCCGCCTCGGCAACTACCACCTCGTGGAGCTGCTCGGACGCGGCGGCATGGGCGAGGTGTGGCGCGCCACGCACCGTCTCCTCGCGCGGCCGGCGGCGGTGAAGGTGATCCGGTCGAACGGCGCGGGCGGCGGATCGTCCGGCTCCGGCACGCCGGGCAGCACCATGCTCAAGCGCTTCGAGCGCGAGGCGAAGGCCACGGCGTCCCTCACCTCGCCGCACACCGTGGCGCTGTACGACTTCGGTCTCGCCCAGGACGGCGCGTTCTACTACGTGATGGAGCTGCTCGAGGGCATGGACCTGCGCACGCTCGTCGAGAGGACGGGCCCGGTGCCGTCGGCGCGCGTGGTGCACTTTCTGCGCCAGGCCTGCGCCTCGCTCGCGGATGCGCACCAGTGCGGGCTGATCCACCGGGACGTGAAGCCCGCGAACCTGTACCTCTGCCGCCGCGGTCTCCAGTACGACTTCGTGAAGGTCCTGGACTTCGGCCTCGTGAAGGGCGCCCCCGAGGGGATGGACACGGGGCAGCTCACCATGGAGGGCACCACCAGCGGCACGCCGGCCTTCATGGCGCCGGAGATGTCGCTGGCGACCGGCCCGATCGACGCGCGGGTGGACCTGTATGCGCTCGGATGCGTGGCGTACTGGCTGCTGACGGGCCGACTGGTCTTCGAGGGGCCGAACGCCCTCGCCATCCTCGTGCAGCACGCCAAGGAGGAGCCGGTCCCGCCGTCGAAGGTCGTCGAGCTCCCCGTCAACCCCGACCTCGACGCGCTCGTGATGCAGCTCCTGCGGAAGGACCCGGCGCAGCGCCCCCCCGACGCCGTGGAGCTGGACCGCCGGCTGGCCGCCATCGAGGCGAAGCACGGCGCGTGGACGCAGGAGCAGGCCGAGCGCTGGTGGCGCGCGCACCTCCCGCACCTCGCGGGCGCGGGCGCCCTCCGGACGGAGCGTCCGCTCGCCGCTGCCGCGCCGTGATTCCGTGACGGTGGATCGCTCCCGCCTCGAAGGCGCGGTCGGCGTCGCCACGCTGTGCGCCTTCCTCCTGGTCGCCAACCAGGTCGCGGCGAAGGCCGTGCGCGACGCGCTCTTCCTCTCGCACTTCGACGTCACGCTCCTGCCCCGCCTGGTGATGGCCGCGTCCGCCGTGTCCATCGTGGCCGCGCTGGCGGCCTCCCGCCTGCTCGGGCGGTTCGGACCCTCCCGGCTCCTGCCCGCCGCCTGCGCGATCAGCGCGACCGTCGTGCTCGGCCTCGCCGCGATCCAGCCCGCCCTGCCGCGCGTGACCGCGGTCGGGATCTACGTGCACATCAGCATCTTCGGCGCGGTGCTCATCTCCTGGTTCTGGTCCATGCTGAACGAAGGGCTCGATCCGAGCACGGCGCGCCGGCGCGTGGGCCGCATCGCGGGCGGCGGGACGCTGGGCGGGCTGCTGGGCGGGCTCGCCGCGGAGCGCGTGGCCAGCATGTTCTCCACGGACGCGATGCTCCCGCTGCTCGCCGCCGCGCACGCGGCGTGCGCGCTGCTGGCCTGGCAGACCTCCAGCGTGCTGGACATCCGCCACCCCGCGTCGGCCGGCGATCCGCCCGCGCGCTCGGGGTTCCAGGTGCTCGCCGAGGTCAGGTACCTGCGCGAGCTCGGCGCGCTCGTGATGGTGGGCACCGTCGCGGCCACGCTGCTGGACTTCGTGTTCAAGGCGCGCGCCGCCGCCACCTTCGACGGCGACGAGCTGCTCCGCGCCTTCGCGCTCTTCTACTCGGCCACGAGCCTCGCCACCTTCCTGCTGCAGTCCACGCTGACGCGGCGGCTGCTGGCCCGCGGGGTGGCGCCCACCGCGGCCTCCCTGCCGGCGATCGTGACGCTGGGCGCGGCCGGCGCGCTCATCGTGCCCGGGTTCCTGGCGGCGGGCATCGCGCGCGGCCTGGAGTCCGCGGTGCGCAGCTCCTTCTTCCGGTCCAGCTACGAACTCTTCTACACGCCGGTGCGCCGCGCCGACAAGCGCGCGGCGAAGACGCTCGTGGACGTGGGCTTCGACCGCCTCGGGGACGCGGTGGGCGGCGGGCTCGTGCAGGTCGTGCTGCTGGGCGGCGCCGCGCTCGGCCTGGGGACCGCGGCCGGCGGCCTGACCACGGTGGCGCTGCTCGTCCTCGCCGGGGTGCTGGGGCTCGTCGGGCTGACGCTCGCCCGGCGGCTGGACCGAGGGTACACGCGCGCGCTGGAGTCCAGCCTTCTGGATCACGGCGCCCCGGGCGCCGGCGCCACGGCCACCACGCTGCGGTCCGCGCTGGAGTCGCAGTCCGCGTTCTTCCCCACGCTCACGCAGCTCGAGCTCGGCGGCGAGGGGATGGACGTCCGGGAAGGTACGCCGCCCGACGCGATCGCCGTGGCGGACGTCGCGGCGGCGGCGGCGGCGGCCCCGTCCGCGACGCCCGCGGCGCCCGCGGTCGACGCCCCGCCGGTTCCCGAGGACCCGGTGCTGCGGCACGCCACGGAGCTGCGCTCCGGGAACGTGGACCGCGTGCGCGCCGCCCTGGCCGCGATCGGCGAACCGCCCTCCGAGCTGATCTCCATCCTGATCCGGCTGCTGGCATGGGACGCGGTTTCAGCGGACGTGGTGGAGGTGCTGCGCCGCGCCGGCGACCGGCACGTGGGGCAGCTCGTGGACGCGCTGCTGGATCCGGACGAGGAGTTCGCCACGCGGCGGCGCCTGGCGCGCGTGCTCGCCACGAGCTCGTCGCCGCGGGCGGTGCGCGGACTGCTCGCCGCGCTCGGCGACGCGCGCTTCGAGGTGCGCTTCCGCGCCGCCGTGGCGCTGGCGCGATTGCACGAGCGGCGCCCGGACGTGGAGATGGATCCGCTGTCGGTGCTCGCCGCCGTGGAGCGCGAGGCGCGCGTGAACCGGCACGTGTGGGAGAGCAACCGGCTGCTGGACGAGATCGGTCGCGAGGAGTCCCCGTTCTACGACGAGATCCTGCGCACGCGCTCGTCGCGCAGCCTGGAGCACGTGTTCAACGTGCTGTCGCTCGTGTACCCGCCGCAGGCCCTGCGCATCGCGTACCGCGGTCTGCACGCGGAGGACCGCACGCTGCGCGGCACCGCGCTGGAGTACCTGGAGCAGATCCTCCCGCCCGCCGTGCGGGAGTGCCTGTGGCCGTTCCTGGACGACGACCGGGATGTCCACGGCGCGGCCCGCGGCCTGGACGACGTGATGGACTCCCTGCTGCGCTCGCACGAGTCCATCCAGGTGGATCTGCAGCGGCTGCGGCAACGCGAGGACTCGCGCTGAATCGCCCGGCGGTCCGGCCGGACCCCGATCAGGCCGCCGCCCGGCTCGTGCACCCGGCCAGCGCGAGCGCGGCCCCCAGGACGACTCCCACGCGACGGGACACGCGATCTCCTCCGGGAGCGGGGAAGGCAGTATGCTTCGCGACCCGACGGGACACAAGCGGCCGCGAGGGCGGAGGGTACACGCATGGAACAGGCCGCGGCCGCCGAACGCCCGTCGCGGGCCGCGTTCGTCATGGGCATGGTGCTGCTGGTCGCACTCGTGCTCGGCGTGTACGCGCGGACCGTCGGCTTCGGCCTCACCTCCTGGGACGACGACGTCCACCTGACCGCGAACCCGCGGCTGGCGCCCACGCTCGCGAGCGCCGCCGGGTTCTGGGCGGCGCCGTACTCGGGGCTGTACATCCCGCTCACGTACACGGTGTACGCGGCGGAGGCCGCGCTGGCGGAGGCGCTCGCCGGGGATCCGCTCGATCCACGCGTGTTCCACGCGGGGTGCGTCGTGCTGCACGCGGCGGCGGCGTGCCTGGCCTTCGCGCTCCTGCACGCGGTGACGGGGAGGGCGACGCCGGCGGTCCTGGGCGCCGCCCTGTGGGCCGTGCATCCGCTGCAGGTGGAGAGCGTGGCGTGGGTGTCCGAGACGAAGGGGCTGCTGGCGGCGGTGTTCATGCTCGCCGCGCTGCGGGCCTACCTGCGATTCCGGGATGCGGGTCGCGGGCGCGGCGCGTACCTGCTCGCCACGGCGTGCTTCGCGCTGGCGCTGCTCGCGAAGCCGGTGGCGCTCGTGACGCCGCTGCTCGCCGTCATCCTGGACGCCGGAGTGCGCCGCCGGCCGCTGCGCGACGCGTGGCGACCGCTCGCGCCGTGGTTCGCGCTGGCCGCCGGGTTCGCCCTGCTCACGAAGGCGCTGCAGCCCGACGACGTCGTGATGGACATCGCGCCGGTCGCCGCGCGGCCGATCGTCGCGCTCGACGCGTTGGGGTTCTACCTGGCGAGGACCGTGGCGCCGTTCGACCTCGCGATCGACTATGGGCGTTCGCCGGCGGCGGTCCTCTCGCGGCCGGCGTGGGGCGGGCTGTGGATCGTGGCGCTGCTGGTCGCCGCCGCGGGCGCGGCGCCGCCGCTGCGGCGAACGGTCGGCGTTCCGCTCCTGTGGTTCGCCGCCGCGCTGTCCCCCGTGCTCGGACTCGTGCCGTTCGGCTACCAGTACACGTCCACCGTCGCGGACCGCTACGTGTACGTCGCGCTGCTGGGGCCGGCGATGGCGGCGGTGTTCCTGCTGGCGCGCTTCCCGGGGCGCACGGCCCGCGTCGTGGCGGCGGCGGCCGTCGTCCTGCTCGCGCAGGCGTCCCTGCGGCAGGCGAACGCGTGGCGCTCCAGCGGCACGCTGTACGCGGCCACGCTCGCCGTGAACCCGGGCAGCATCCACGCGAACAACAACCTCGGGCTGCTCGCGCTGGAGGAGGAGCGCGCGGCGGAGGCGCTGGCGCGATTCGACCGCGCGCTCGCCACGCGCGACGACTACGTGCCGGCGCTGGTGAACCGCGCGAAGGCGCTGCGCCGGCTGGGCCGCGAGGACGAGGCGGTCGCCGCGGCGGAGCGCGCGGCGGGGATCGCGCCGGGGTTCGTCCCCGCGCGCGTGGAAGCCGCCGCCGCCCTGCTCGCGGCGGGGCGCGAGGACGACGCGGTGGCGCACCTCCAGGCCGCGTTCGCCGCGCGGCCGGACGACCCGGACGTGAACGTGAGCCTCGCGCGTTTCGCCCGGTCCCGCGGCGAGATCGCCGTGGCCGAGCAGCATCTGCGCCGCGCGCTGGCGGCGGACCCCGGCTTCGCGGAGGCGCACCGCGAGCTGGCCTCGTGCCTCTGGCAGCAGGGCGACGAGGCCGCCGCGGTTGCCGCCTACGAGGCCGCGTTGCGCGCGGACCCGCGATCCTTCGCGGCCCATCGCGACCTGGGCAAGCTGCTCATGAACCGCGGGGATGCGGCGGGTGCCGCCGCCCACTGGCGGGAGGCCGCCGCGCTCCGGCCGGAGGATGCGGAAGTGCGCGCCTACCTGCAGCGGCTGGTCGGCGAATAGTCCGCCTTCGCCTCGAGAAGGTGCTCGGTGTGTCCGCGGAGTTCTGGCTCGGGCTCCAGCAGGACTGGGATCTGTGGCACGCGTTACGTGCGCCGGAGGCCCGGGCCATCGCGCGGCTCAAGCCGTTGCCGGAGCCGCGCCGGAGCGCGGCGTGATGGTCAAGGCTCCGCGGCCCGGGGCGAGTCCCCCCAGGCGGCCGTGATCGCGCCGAAGATGTCCGCCTGGTCCACGTACGGACCGCGCACCGGATCCGTCCCGCGGTGGCGAGGAAGACGTTGTGGCCGGCGCCGTCCGCGATGAGGAGGATGACGTGCTTCGCGCGCGCGGCGGATGCCCACGAGGCCTTCACGTCACCGGAATCGCGCCTTGATCGATCCCCAGGTGGCCCGCTCCAGGGACGACGGACCGCACCACGCACCGAGCACGCCGATGAGCCCGCAGCCGCCGCTGTTCCCGGCCGCGCACGGCGAGTCCGCCTGCAGGCTGAAGTCCTCGTTCTCCCGCGAGCAGAACAGGGGATCCGCGCAGAGGTTCCCGTCCGCGCCCTCCCGACCGGCGAGGCAGTCGGTCCAGTCCCCGCCGTGGTTGCCGAAGATGTCGGTGCAGCGGACCGTCAGCGCCGCGGGTGTTCCGGCGCAGCGGACCGGGGTGATGGGGCCGTCGGGCGCGCCGCCGAAGGCCAGGATGGAGTTCTCCAGCACCAGCGTGCCGCCCTCCTGGATCTCGATCGTGGCCATCGGCCGGCAGCCGACCCAGACGCAGTGGTCCGCCGTCACCGAACCGCTCGGGCCCCCGCACAGGCTACCGGCCGTGATGCTGCTCCGCTGCCGACTGCTCCCGACGAACGTGCAGTGCTCCAGCCGAACGCGGCCCGCGCAGAACAGGTCCGTCCCGCCCATCCAGCCGCCCCAGTTGCGGAGGAACGTGGTGTTCCGGATCGTCACGTTCCCGTACAGGAAGCCCGCCCCGCCGAACACGTCCGCCGAGCAGTCCTCGAACACGCAGCTTCCCACGAGGACCTCGCTGTCGGGGCCGGTGAACAGACCGCCGCTGTCCACGTTCCAGCCGCCGTTGAACCGGCAGCGGAGGATCGCCGCCTTCCCGCCGACGATCACGTGGTTGCCGCTCGTGTACTCGCAGTACGGCGCCCCGCCCGGATCGAAGATGCAGTCGATCAGCGAGCCGTCGTCCATGCAGACCGCGCCGCCGTAGGCGCACGCGCCGTTCCCGCGGAAGAGGCAGCGTTCCACCTCGACCCGACCGCCCCGCGCGTAGATCGCGCCGCCGTAGATCGCCGCGCTGTTCTCGATGAACTCGCAGTCCAGCGCGCGCAGGAATCCCCCCTCGATGAAGACGCCGCCGCCGCGGGCCGCGCCGCTCACGTACGGGACCCCCTCGACACGGCAGTCCACCAGCGTCAGCGACGCCCCGCCCGCGCGGATCGCCCCGCCGTCGCCTTCCCCGGTCCACCGCCCGTGGAACGCGTTGGCCATCGTGATGCCCTCGATGCGCGCCGTGGTCCCCGCGTCGAATGCGAAGCAGAAGTGCGGCGAGCGCCCGTGGCCCTCGTCCCCGTCGAGGATGGTGGCGTCGATCATGGTGGCGTCGCGGCCGGAGACCGACCGGAAGTCCAGGTCCTTGGCGCCGACCTGGATGTCCAGGTTCTCGAGCCCGCCGAACACCCCGGCACCCAGCTCGATGACGTCCCCGCTCTGGGCGAGCTGCACGGCGGAGCGCAGGTCCGGGACGTCACCGGACCCGTCCGGGTTCACGAGGATCGTGGCGGCAAACGCGGAGCCGGAGGCGATCAGGAATACCGGCGCGAAGACGATCGGGCGCATGGGACCTCCCCGTCCACGACCCGAGGGCACGCCCCACACTAGGAGCACCCACGCCCCGTTACAAGCGCCGAGGATCCTCACGACGCACGCTGACATTTGTCAGGGTCTCGCCGGCCGGCCTCCCTGCAGCGTGTCGCGCACCGCGGTCTGCCGGTACGTGAAGATCCGGTGGAGCTGCCGCTGCACCAGGGGCAACGCCCCGTCCCCGAGCGGTGCGAACGGCAGCCGGTACCGCACGCGATCCCGGATGCGCGTCCCGCTCGCCGTGTCCTCGAAGTCGTGCGTGTGGACCCACCGCGCGTACGGCCCCGCGATCTGCTCATCGGTGAACGCGAGCGGCGGCTCCCACCGCGTGATGCGCGACGTCCACCCGAACGGCACGCCGAACAGGCGCAACCGGTACCGGATCTCCGCGCCCGGGCGCATGGCGATCGGGGGCGGCGTCACGATGCGGAAGCGAAGCTCCGGCGGCGTGATCCGCTCCAGGTTCCCGGCCTCGCCGAAGAACGCGAAGACCACGTCCCGCGGGAGCGGAAGGTCCATCTCCGCCTCCAGGACGTGATCCCCGCCGTCACGCAGCCCGGTCCGGACCACCGGACTCCCCCCGCGGATCGTGCAGCATCTCCACGTCCACCACGCCCGTCTCCTCCACGACCAGTTCGCGACCCGTCAGCCGGAAGCCGTGCCGCGCGTACAGCCGGCGCGCCGGCGCGTTGTCCTTCCCCACGTGCAGCCGGACCGCGCGGTACCCGGACGCCGCGGCCCAGTGCAGCACCGCCTCCACGAGCGCATCCCCCGCGCCGGTCCCCCGCGCGTCGGGATGGACCCACATGGACATCAGGAAGGCGCACGCCGGGTCGTCCCAGTGGGGCACGCCCGCCGCGAGCCCGCGCGCGCCGGCCGGCGTCTCCCACACGAACGTGGCCGCCTCCGCGATCCAGCGCGTCCACTCGGCGACGGGCCGCCCCTCCTCCCGCGCCCGCGTGCTGGCGAAGGCCTCCGGGCTGTCGGCGAGCGCGGCGAGCCGCAGCGCCCGCAGCATTGCCTCGTCCCCCGCGACCGCGCGCCGCACGCTCATGTCGTCCGCCGCCGCGGCCGCCGTGACGGCCGCGCGTGCCCGTCGATCCAGAACCGCCACGGCCGCGCCGCCCAGTACGGCCCGGCATAGTCGATCCCGATCCGCGGCCCGCGCCGCACCGCCGACGCCGGCACCCGCACGCCGCGATCCTCCACGCGGATGCGCGGCGAGGTCACCGCGTCGTCGCCGTCCAGCGCCTTGTCCACGCGCAGGTGGCGGGTCACGCGCGCCGGTCCCTCCACGAGCACGCGCCCCTCGCGGTCGCCCGCGAGCACGCCGCGGATCAGCACCGCCTCCGGACGCTCCGCGCCCGCCGTGCTGAAGTTCAGCAGCCAGTGCATCCCGTAGACGAAGTACACGTACACCGTCCCGCCGTCGGCATACAGCGGGGCCACGCGCGGCGTCCGCCGCCCGCGCGCCGCGTGCGACGCCAGGTCCCTCGGCCCCTTGTACGCCTCGGTCTCGGTGATCATGCCGCGGATCTCGCGGCCTCGCCGGCGGACCACGATGAACTTCCCCAGCAGGTCGCGCGCCACCTGCAGCGTGGGACGGTTGAACGCCCCCCGATCCAGCCGCACCGCCTCGGCCATGCTCAGCCCTTCACGTACGCCAGCTTCTCGGCCACCTTGCCGTCCCGTACGCGCAGCACGTCCACGCCGCGGACGTGTCCGGACACGCCGTCCCGCGTCCAGTCGTACCGCCACCGCACGACGCACCGGTCCCCGGCCACGACCAGCTCCTCCGCCGTGAAGCGCGCGCTCGGCGACCGCGCGAAGAAGCCCTCCAGGAACTCGCGCACGCGCGGCTTCCCCTCGAAGCGCTCGCCGTCCGGCGCCGGCCGCGTGCTCTCGAAGACGCAGTCGTCGGTCATCCGCGCGAGCACTCCGTCCACGTCGTGCCGGTTCCACGCGTCGTTGTAGTCCTCGATCACGCGGCACACGTCCGCCGCCGCCGTCGCCGCGGCCGAAGGGGCGGATTGCCGCGCGCGGTTCCGCCGCGCCATCCCGGCGAGCCGCGCGAACCCCAGCTTCTCGTAGAAGGGTGCGACGGTCTCGTCGCACACGGCGTCCACCATGTACACGTCCGCCAGGTGCGCCGTCATCCGTCGCACCAGCTCCGCGCCGATCCCGCGCCCGCGCCACTCCGGCCGCACCTCCAGCAGCGGCACGTACGCCGCCAGGACGCCGTCGCTGATCGCCGTGATGAAGCCCGCCGCCCGGTCCGCGTCCGTGTCCCACGCCAGGATCGCGTGCGTGCTGCGGGCGAGGATCGCGCGCAGCGCCTCGGTCGACGGCGGATCCGGCCATCCCTCGAAGAATCCGTGCAGCCCGGCGGCCGCCACGCCCTCCGCGCCCTCGCGGTACTCGATCATCCGCGCGTGTCCTCGAACCGGATGCGCGGCTCGCAACGCACGGGGAAGTTCACGGAGTTGGCCACGAAGCACAGCGCGTGCGCCTTCCCGTGCAGCGCCGCCGCGACGGCCGGGTCGTCCCCGCGGCGGATGGCGACCTCCGGGTGCAGCACCACCTCCGTGAAGCGTCCGATGCCGTCCGGACCCACCGTCATCGTTCCCTCCGCACGGTCCTCGTACCCGACGCACGTGACCTGCGCCTGCGCGCACAGGTGCAGGTACCACAGCATGTGGCACGACGACACCGCCGCCACCACGAGATCCTCCGGGTTGTAGCGCGACGCGTCGCCGCGGAACGCGGGATCGGACGACCCGGGGATGTCCGGCTTCCCCGCGGCGCGCAGCACATGCTCCCGGCCGTAGGCGCGGTAGTCGCTGGTGCCCGTGCCGCGATCGCCCGTCCACTCGAGCGAGACCTCGTACCGGTGCTCCCGCTTCGTCGCCATGGGGCTGCCCCTCCGGAGGGCGGGACGATACCACAGCGCCCGGCTCAGGCCGTGCGCCCGGCTCAGGCCGTGCGCCCGGCCTCGTCCGGCTCCCATCCCGTCGCTCCCGCCCACGCCTCCGCGGCGGTGATCACCAGGTCGCAAACCGGGTCCTTGATCGCGCAGTAGGCGTCGATGTCGTCCGGATGCCGCCGGGCGAGCTCGCGCTTCAACTGCTCCAGCGATCGCGCGGCGTCCGGATGCGCGCGCAGGTAGTCCCGGAACAGGAGCGGATAGCGCTGGTTCGGCATGCCGGCGACGCGCACGTGCAGGTTCACCCGGCGCCGCCCCGCCGGCTCGCGGAACAGGAGCTTCGCCCACCGGGACGGCTCCGCGTCCTCTCCCGCCGGCACGTGGTCGGCCGAGATGCGCTCCACCCGCCGCCATCCGGCCGCCGCCAGCGCCTCGGCGACGCCGGCGCCCAGGTCGCCCACGGTGGCCTGGATGTCGATCACGTCCTTCGCGGCGAGACCCGGCACGGCGGTGGAGCCGATGTGGTCCACGCGAAGGGCGCGAGGCCCGAGCGCGCCGCGGATCCCGTCCCGCAGTGCCGCGAACTCCCCGGCCCACCCCGGACGCCAGGCCACGATCTCGATGCGCCCGCCCATGGATCGCGTCAGAGCCGCGGGAAGGTGAGGCCGAACCGTTCGCACAACCCCGGCACGCTCTCGAGCTCCATGTCCAGCGCGTACTTCTCCGAGATGGCGGCGAACTTCGCCACGTCGCCCCAGGCCTCGGCCACCTCGCGGAAGTAGTTCTCGAAACCGGCGGGCGAGATGATCTCGATGATCTCGCACGGCGTGTCGCCCGCGTTCCAGAACGTGTGCCATTGCTTGCGCGGCTTGAACACCCACGATCCCGGCTCCGCGACGACGACGTCGTCCCCGAGCAGCGCGCCCAGCCGGCCGGCGAGCACGTACGAGAGCTCGTCCTCGTTGTGGTGGAAGTGCAGCGGCGCCGCCAGGGCCCGCGGCGCGATGGGGTGATGCACCACCGAGAACCGTCCGTCCGTGTCCGCGCCCTCGACCTTCCAGTGCACGCCGAGCCCGCCGAAGTCGAAGACGTCGCCGTCCGCGCGTGTCACGACCCGCGCGCTCAACCTCCCACTCCTGCCATCCCCTGCGTCGCCGTCACTCGGACCTCCGGATCGGGGTTCCCGGCTCACGACGCCGGTCGCAGCGCCCGCTGCGTCTCCTCGAACTCGCCCGCGGCGGGGCTGGTCACGAGATACCTCGCCTCGGGCTCCAGCGCGACCAGGCCGGTCACCCAGCCCTGCACGCCGATGCGCGGACCGGCCACCACTTCCACGAGCGCCTCGGGTCCGTAGTCCACGCCGCGTACCCGCGCGCCGCGCTTCCAGGCCGCCGTCGTCTTCGTCTCCAGGATCCGCGGCTCCCAGCGCGCGTGCGCGTTCGGGTCCTCGGCGAACCCCGCCCACACGAGGAGATCCCTCCAGTCCAGCGCGGCCAGGTTCACGGCCTCGCGCAGCCGGTCCGGATCCCCGCCGCTCGCGCGGATCGCGGCGAAGCGGATCCGCTCCAGGTCCTCCGGTGTCGGCACGCGCCCCAGCGGGAGCGTATCCCCGCAGTGCTCCGCGAGCAACCGCTCGCATCCGCGGCGTGTTCCGTGCGGAAGAGCGCCAGGAGCTTCGTCTTCGTGCGCCGGCTGAGGGGGATCACGCGTTCGCCTACCGCGCGCTCACGCGTCGCCGCCGCCGTTCCGTTCCCAGCCGCCGGTGGCGCACCGCACCCAGAGGTCGCCGCTCATGTCGCACCAGGGACCGAACGGCTGGTCGGCGCGCGACGATGACCCGAAGCGCAGCACGTTCCCGTCCGGATCGGCTACCTGCACCTCGTAGGCCCAGGGGTGATTGGTGGGTTCCTGCCGGATGCGGGCGCCGCGGGCCTTCACTTCCTCGCACAGGCGGGCCGCATCGTCCACGCCGATCCACACCCAGCCGCCCTCGTGGCCCTGGTCGCCCTCGCACAGCATGAGCTGGCACGCGTCGCGCGACACGCACGCGATGCACGCCTCGTCCTTCCAGGCGAGCTTGAAGCCGAGCACGCGAACGTAGTAGTCGACGCTCGCATCCAGTTTCCGCACCCGAAGGATCGGGACGGCGATGCCGGTCCGGTTCATGGGCGGTGCGGCGGAGCGGCGGCTCGACATACAGGGGACTCCCGGCAACAGCGCGCATTCTCGCCCCGCCGGGAACCGCGATGCAAGCGCCGCGGGACGACCGCGCCGGGGTCAGGCGCCGAACCAGGCGGGCGCCGCGCCGGGCTTCCACTTGATGTTGCAGCCCACGCTGGGGGCCTGATCCGCCGGCGCGGCGCGCCCCTGCGCCACGGCGTCGATGGCCGCGCGGAGGTCCTTGCCGGTCACGGGCACGTCGTTGCCGGGGCGGCTGCCGTCGAGCTGCCCGCGGTACGCGAGCGCGCCGCTCGCGTCGAACAGGAAGAAGTCCGGCGTGCACGCGGCGCGGAACGCTTTCGCCGCATCCTGCGACGCGTCCAGCGCGTACGGGAACGTCCAGCCCTGGGCCACGGCCAGCTCCTTCATGAGCGGCGGCGCATCATCCGGGTACGCCTCCACGTCGTTCGAGTTGATGGCCACGACGCCGATGCCCGCATCCGCAGCGTGCTTCCCCACGCGGCCCAGCTCGGCCATGACGTGCTTCACGAAGGGACAGTGGTTGCACAGGAACATCACCAGCGTCCCCTTCGCGCCGGCGGCGTCGCGCTGCGTGACCGTGCGGCCGGTCACCGCGTCCACCACGGCGAACGCCGGGAGCGCGGTGCCGAGCTCGAGCATGGTGGACGGGGTCCTCGCCATCGTTCGCCTCCTCGTGGATGCCGTTCGACCGAACCTAGGCCCGCATCCGCGCGCGGGCAAGGGCGGACGCGAGGTCCCGCCGGGGCGCGTCGCGACCGCTCCCGGGCCTCAGTCCCCGGACCGCGGCGCCGGCATTCCGCGCAGCACGAGGAACCCGACGACGCCCGAGACCAGGGACCCGAGCAGGATCCCCAGGCGTTCGAGGCCCAGGTACTCCGCATCGCCCGCCTCGAACGCGAGCGACGCGATGAACAGGCTCATCGTGAAGCCGATCCCGCACAGGAGCGCGGCGCCGTGCAGCGCGCGCCACCCCACGCCCTCCGGCAGCGAGGCGGCGCGCAGCGCCACGGCCAGCGCGCACGCGCCGAGGACGCCGACCTGCTTCCCGAGGAACAGCCCCGCCATGATGCCGAGCGGCACCGGGTGCACCAGATCCGCGACCGCGAGCCCCAGCACCGGCACCCCCGCGTTCGCGAACGCGAAGATCGGCATGACGCCGTAGGACACCCACGGATGCAGCGCGTGCTCCAGCGCGTGCAGCGGCGACTCCGCGTCCGGGCGCGCGTCCCGCGTGCGCAGCGGGATGCACATGGCCAGCGCCACCCCGGACAGCGTGGCATGGACGCCGGACTTCAGCACCGCCACCCAGAGCAGCACGCCCACGAGAATGTACGGCCCCGTGCGGGTCACCCCGAAGCGGTTCAACGCCACGAGCACGGCCAGCAGCCCCGCCGCGAGGCCGAGGGAGAGCATCGAGAGCTTCGCCGTGTAGAAGATGGCGATGACGAGGATGGCGCCGAGGTCGTCGAAGATCGCCACGCTGAGGAGGAACACGCGCAGCGCCACGGGCGCGCGGCCCCCGAGCAGCGAGAACACGCCGAGCGCGAAGGCGATATCCGTGGCGGTGGGGATGGCCCAGCCGCGCATGGCCACGGGGTCGCCCCGGTTGAGCAGCGCGTAGATCAGCGCGGGCGCGGCCATGCCGCCGGCCGCGGCGAACGCGGGAAGCGCGGCGCGGCGCACGCTGGAGAGGTGTCCCTCCACGATCTCGCGCTTCAACTCCAGTCCCACGAGCAGGAAGAAGACGGCCATGAGGCCGTCGTTGATCCAGAGCCACAGCGGCTTCGCCAGCTTGAACGTGCCGAGCTGGATGGCGAAGGGGACGTCCAGCAGCGCGGTGTACGCGCCGGCCAGCGGCGAGTTCGCCACGATCATGGCCACCACCGTGGCGGCCATCAGCAGCATGCCGCCGGCGGCCTCGCCGCGCAGGAACTCCATCAGGCGCGAATCCCCCGGGGGGCCGAGCGGAGCGGCGGTCACGGGGTCAGGCCGCCGGATGCGCGGCGGCGGCGACGCGCGGCGCACCGTCGAAGAAGTCCACCTCGCCGGTCTCCAGCGCGTACTCCGCGCCGACCACGAGCAGGCCGTCCCGCTGGATGAGCTGTTCGAGGATCTCGGAGCCGTGCCGGAGCTGGTTCGCGGAAACGCGCACGTTCGCGCGCACCGCCTCGCGGGCGAGCGCCTCGCGATCCGCGCGCAGCTCCGTGTGGAGCAGTCCCTCCACCGAGGGCCGGACGCGGTCCACGATCGAGCGCAGGTTCCTGGACTGGTTCTCCGTGGGCCGCTGGAGCTGGTCCAGGACGGCGCCGATGGCGCCGCAGCGCGTGTGACCCAGGACGACGACGAGTCGCGTGCCGAACTGCTCGGCCGCGAACTCCACGCTCCCCACCTGCGAGGGCGCCACGATGTTCCCCGCCACCCGGATCACGAAGAGGTCCCCCAGGCCCTGGTCGAAGATCATCTCCACGGGGACGCGCGAGTCCGAGCACCCCAGGATCACGGCGAACGGGCTCTGGCCGGCCAGGAAGTCGGCGCGGCGGGTCCCGCTCGCGAACGTGTCGAGGCTGCGTACCCCGGACGCGAAGCGCCGGTTCCCTTCCCGCAGGCGTTCGAGGGCTTCGAGGGCGGGGACGGTCACGGAGGTCTCCCGGATGGGCGTCGCGCGCAGGCTACGGGACGCCCGCCGCGATGTCGACCGCAACCGGTCGTCAGCCGCGGATCTCCCACTGCTCCCGCGGCCGCAGCGGGAAGTCCAGGCCCTGGGGGATGGGCCGGCCCAGGATCCGGCACATCGCGGCGATCTGCCCCTGGTGGTGGTAGAGGTGCGTGATCGTTCGCAGGACGATCTGCCCCGGGACGAGCGCCGGCTGATCGCCGTGCCACGTGCGCATCGGCCGCGGCGTGCTGAGTTCCCCGGGCGAAGCGGACCGCAGGTACGCGTCCGTCGCGCCGTGCACGTGCGCGCGGTACGCCTCCAGCGACGCGATCGTGGGGTAGTCCGCGTTGCGATCCTCGGCGTCGAAGGCGCCCTGGATCACGCCGATCCAGTACTGCTCCGCGCTCAGCTCGTGATGGAACTGCAGGCGCATCGTTCCGTCGCCGAAGCCGGGGATCTCCCGGTCGATCTCCTCGGCGCCGAACGCGCGGCAGTGTGCCAGGAGACCGCGCACGCTGTGGTGCGCGCGATCGTGGATGTCACGGAGCAGGTCTCCCGTGTACATCATCCCCCGGTGGACGTCGGCTCGAGGGGCGGCAGCAGCTCGAGCCGGCGCAGCCGCAGGGTCCCGGCCACGTTCGCGACCGTCATCTCGAACCGAACGTCGCTGACGGCGCCGGAGTCCAGCGACCAGAACACCGCGGCCGTCGCCCGAGCGACGATGATCTCACCGAACGGCTGCGAGCCGCGGATGAGCGTCTCGAGCTCGATCTCGACGTCGCCGGGGCACCCCGGCGTGTCCGTCCAGTAGGAGGGGTCCAGCCAGGGCAGCAAGCAGGGATCCGAACCCTCCGGGATCACCGCCTCGAACGCCGGCGCGAGAAGGGACGAGTACTCCTCGAACGAGTGCGTCTGCACCGCGTTCTCGTAGGCGTCGAGGAACTCCGCGAGCAGATCCGGTCGGGGGTCCGCCGGGGGGTCGTCAGGGGCGCCCAGGAAGTCGCACGACGCCACAGCGACGGCCGCCAGCACCGGCAGCAGGCGAAGACCACGGGAAGGGAAGCCGTACATCGCGCACCTCCACGGGGGCGACGGGCAGTGCCCAGAGTACCACGATCACCCCATGGCAAGGAACGGGGACTCAGTCCATCCGGATCAGGTCCAGTCCCGGCAACGGCCCGCCCGGATACTGTTGCATGCGACCACCCTCCTTCAAGGAGCCGAGGTCCACGCACGCGAACCCGAGGCGTTCGATCAGCGCGCCCACCTCGGCCTTCGCCTGCTCGTCATCCCCGGAGCAGAACATCACGCGCCGCCCGCCGGCCACCCGCGGGTCCTTCGCGAGCATCTCCGGTGTCAGCGTGTTGAACGCCTTCACCACGCGCGCCCCCGGCACCAGCTCCGCCACCACCTCGCTGGAGGTGCGCCCGCCGAGATCCGCCGGCACGAAATCCGGCGGCACGAGGGGGTTCGACGGGTCGATGAGGATGCGCCCGTTCCACGGCGGCGCGTCACGGACCGCCGCCGGGATGTCCGGCCACTTCACGGCCACGAAGACCATGGGCGCGGCGAGCGCCTCGCGCGGGGTCACCGCCCGCGTGCGCCCGCCGAGCTCCGCCACGAGCGGGGCGAGCGAGTCCGGCCCGCGCCGCGCGGCAAGCAGCGCTTCCACGCCGGCCCGCGCGAGCTGCGTGGCGAACGCCTTCCCGATCCCGCCGGTTCCGATCACGCCGACCTGCATGTGCGCTTCCTCCAAGATGCCGGATCCACGATCCGGACCGCCGGGTACGCCGCCCGCCGCATCCTAGCGGGTGTGGTGCGCGTGATGGTGGTCGTGACCCGCGCCGGGCTCCGCGGCGTGGCCCTTCGACTCCGGATCGTGTCCGTGGCGGGCGTGCACGACCGCATGGCCTCGTCCCCGGGCGATCAACCAGCGATTCACCGGGAACGCCGCCGCGCCCGCGAGGATCAGGGATGCCGCGAGGCTTCCCCAGAAGCGCGGCGACGAGACGTGCGACTCCATCGCTCCCGGGATGACGAGCATGACAACGTTATCCACGACTTCCATGATCGCGATGCTCGCCGTGTCGGCCGCCAGCGCCAGCCTGGCCGCGGCCCCCAGCGCAACGCCGGACGCGAGAAGGGGGCGCATCGTCAGCGAGTAGCCGAAGACGAACGCGAGAAGCACGGAGACGCCGATGGTCCGCCCCGTACCCCAGCCGAGCGTGTTGCCCAGGACCATGCCGAGCACCTCCCCGATGGCGCAGCCGGTGAGGCAGTGGATGGTGGCGCTCAGGGCGAGGCGATCGAGGTCCTTCATGGGCATCTCCTCTCTCGGCCGCCCGGCGATTGAACCGGCCGGGCGCCAGGGACTATCATTCGATGCGATCCGCCGACGGGAGATTCCCGGCATGACCCCTTCGATCCTCCGCGCCCCTGCCCACGCCTGGACTCTCGCCTGCCTCGTCGCGGCCATGCCGGTTTCCGCCGCGGCGCAATGCGTCGACTACGCCGATCACCTGCGATGGATCGGTGGCGTGGACACCGGCTTCGACGGCGAGGCCCGCGACATCGCGGTCGCCGGATCCCGCGCATACCTGGCGAACCTCAACTCGGGCTTCTACGTCCTCGACGTGGGCGACCCGCGCGCGCCGCGCATCCTCGGTCACGTGGACACGCCGCACTCGGCCTCGGCGGTGGACGTGGCCGGCCCGTACGCGTACGTCGCGGACGGCGCCACCGGGCTGCTCGTGATCGACGTGTCCGATCCCGGGGATCCGCGGATCGTGGGCACCGTGGACACGCCGGGATACGCGTGGGACGTCGTCGTGTCGGGGACGCTCGCCTACCTGTCGGACCAGTACCGCCTGCTCGTGATCGACGTGGCGAACCCGGCCGCACCTTGGATCCGGGGCGGCGTGGATCTCGCCCAGTTCGGGGTACAGATCGCGCTCTCCGGGCACCACGTGTTCGCCGCCGTGCGCACGGCGGGTTTCCAGGTCATCGACGTCGGCGACCCGTCGGCGCCCGCGGTCGTGGCGGGCGGTCCTCCCACGCCGGTGGAGGGCATCGCCGTGCACGGCGCGCACGCCTACCTGGCCTGCCAGGGCAACGGCCTGGTCGTGCTGGACATCTCGGACCCGGTCCATCCGCAGGTCGTGGGCGTCGCGGACGAGCCGGGCGCGACCGCCGGCCGCGTGGCGGTGGACGGCCCGCTCGCCTGGGTCGCGGACGGCTCCCGGAGCGTACGCACCGTGGACGTGAGCGACCCCGCGGATCCGCGCCTGCTCGGCCGCATGAGCCTCTCCCCCTTCTCGGTCCAGGGCATCGCGGCGATCGGCCCGCTCGCCTACGTGGCGAACGGCTACGCCGGCGTGCAGATCCTCGACGGCACGGCGCCGGCGGCCGTGCCCACCCTCGGATCGCTGGACGAGTACCTCGGGTTCCGGGGCGTGGCCGCCACCGCCACACACGCCTTCGTCGGCCTCGACGATCTGTTCCAGTCGGTGGACATCACCGACATCCACACGCCGGTCGCCGACGGCGGCGTTGCCCTGGGCCGCGACATCCTCCGGATCGCCCTGGACGGGAATCTCGCGTATGTCGCGAACTCGGGACTCGCGATCGTGGACGTGAGCGATCCGCGCTTCCCGCAGATCGTCTCGAACGTCGACGTGGGCGCACACTGCATCGACCTCGTTCTCGCGGGCACGCGCGTGCTCGCCGCGAGCGGCGAGGACGGGCTGGTCGTCTTCGACGTGAGCGACCCCGCGGCGCCCGCGATCGAGGGTTGGATTCCCACCGGGGACTACGCCGCGGGCATCGCCCTGTACGGGAACCTGGCGTTCGTCGCCGACCGTGACGGGGGTCTGCTGGTCGTGGAGGTCTCCCGGCCGACGGCCCCCCGGATCATCGAGACGGTGCCGCTCCAGGACGCGGTGGACGTCGACGTCATCGGCGACGCCGTCGTCGTCGCGACGCAGCTCACCGGCATCCACGTCTTCCGAGCCACGGACCCGTCGGACCATCGCATCGTGACGAACCTGCGGACGCCGTACTCCACCCGCAGCGTCACGGGCGCCGGGCCGTTCGCGTACGTCGCCGACTCGGGGGTGGGCGTCGTGCTGGTCGACGTGTCGGATCCGCGGGCTCCCCGGGTGACCGGGTCCGTGGACGTCCCGTACTCCCGCGACATCTTCGTTGCCGCGGAGCACGTCTTCGTCACGACGACCTACGATCCCGGTGGCCTGCGCATCGTGCCGCGGCACTGCGGTCCCGCCTTCGCCTCCACCGGTGTTCCTGTCCCCGCGTCCGCGGCCCCGACCGCGCTCCGGACGTTCCCCAATCCCAGCGTGAAGTTCGCGTCGGTGCGCGTGGAGACCTCCGCGCGAGGCGCCGTCCGCGCGACGATCCACGATGCCGCCGGCCGCCTCGTGCGCCGTCTCGCGGACGGCACGATGGACGCGGGCGCGCATGATCTCGCCTGGGACCACCGGGATGCGACCGGCCGGCCCGTGGCGTCCGGGGTCTACCTGCTGCGCGTGGCCACGGTGGACGGGACCCGCACGACCCGCATGGTGGTCCTGAAGTAGGCTAGGCGCGCGTGACGGCCAGCGTCAGTTGGTACACGCCCAGCGCCGCGAGGATCCCTCCGGATGCGAGCAGCAGGCCCCGCTGCGCGCGCGGTCCGAGCAGTCCGGCGGTGCCGAACGCCGCGATCATCCCGATCATGGTGGCGATCAGCGTGCCGTAGAACGCCGCGACCACGGCCACGCCCGCGGCCGGCGACTCCCGCCACGCGTCCAACACGAGCGGACCGAGCACAAGGGTCCACCCCAGGTACGGACCCGGATTCAGGACGTTCACCATCGTGGCCTGCAGCAGGGTCCGCGGCGACTGCGCGGCCGGTCGCGCACCGCCGGCGTCCCCGCGGCTCCACCGGCGGAGCACGCCCCACGCGAGGAACAGCAGGAGGACGCCGCCCGCGGCCCGGAGCGCGCCGCGCATTCCGGGCGAGAGCTGTCCCAGCACCAGGAGCGCCACGAGCGCGATGGGACCGTCGCTCACCAGCGGAGCGAAGGCCGCGGGGATCGTCCGTCGCCATCCGTTCGCGAGCGTGCTCGAGAGGAGGTACGCGAAGAGGGGTCCGGGCTGCACGGCGGCCGCGAACGCCAGCCCGATCGCGACGACGACGTGGTTCATGCGCCGGCGCCCGCCGGCAGGCGCGGCACGCGCTCCAGGGACCGCCCGTGCTCCGCGGCCGCGCGCGCGCGCCTCAGCATGAGCGCGGCAACCCTCCGGCCCACTTCAGGATCCAGCGCATGCACCGGTGCGCCGCGTCCACGGGCTCGCAGTGCATCATGGGGCACCCGCCGGGGATCACGCGCACGCCCGCCGCGCGCCCGGTGAGGACCGCGGTGTCGGACAGGCTGCCCGGACCGATCGAGCGGTGCACCCAGACGCGGCGGATCCCGCATCCGGCGCACCGGCGGATGACGTCGTCCGTCACGGACGGATGCGTGGCGACCACCACTCCGTCCACCGGCCCGGGGAGCGAGACCACGTCGGGGTAGCACGCGTCCCCCTCCACGCTCCCGGCATGCGGGTTGATGGCGTACACGGTGCGCCCCGACGCGCGGAGCTTCCGGTAGATCGCGTTCGCCGCGGAGTCCCCCGCGCGCGACACGCCGGCCACGGCGATCCGCTCCTGTGCCAGGAAGTCCCGCACCGCATCGTCGTAGGGGATCCGCTCTTCAGCCACCGGGCAGCCGCTCCCCGGCGCCGCCGCTCGTCCGGTTCCCGCCGGCAAGCCGGTCCGCCAGCGCCGTGATCTCCTCGCATCGCGACAGGCGCTCCCGCCAGTGCGCCGGGATGCCGGCCTCCCCGTGGAACGCACCGGCCACCTGCCCGCACACGGCGGCCGTGGTGTCGGCATCGTCGCCCAGGTTGGCCGCGAGGAGGACGGCCTCCTCGAAGGTCTCCGAGCGCGCGAAGCACCACAGCGCGGCCTCCAGGCTGGCCACGACGTACCCCGTCCCGCGGATGTCCCTCTCGGGCTTCCCGCGGTAGTCGCCGCGGGCGATGGCGGCGATCCTCGCCTCGCCGCGGAACGTGGCCGCATCGCCCGACAGCACCGCCTCCTTCGCCGCTCCCCCGAGCGCGCGGCACAGGATGCCCGCCAGCAGCCGGCACGCGTCCCGGCACTCCGCGGCTCCGTGCGTGGTCCGCGAGCTCTCGGCGGCGAAGTGCCGCGTGGCATCCACGTCCGGGAAGAAGAACATGGCGATCGGCGCGAGTCGCATGATGCAGCCGTTGCCGGCGGTATCGGGAGACACGGGACCGGCGAACGGTTCGCCGTCGCGGCGGAAGCGGCGAAGCGACCCGGCGACGGTGCCGCCGATGTCGAAGCAGGTCCCGTTGCTCGAAAGATAGCCCGACTCCGCCCACCGGCAATAGCGGCGCATCTGATCCGCGGCATCGAACCCGCCGCACTCCACGAGGCTCGTGCCGAGGCAGAGGGCCATCGACGTGTCGTCGGTCCACTCGCCGGGCTCGAGATCGAACGGCCCCCCGCCGACCATGTCGGTGATCGGGGCGAACGACCCGCGCGGGTGGAACTCCACGGCGCTCCCCACGGCGTCTCCCGCCGCGAGACCGAGCAGGCACCCTCGCTGGCGCTCCCTGCCGGTCATGGCGTCTCCTCGGCGCTCGATTGTACGCCGCCCGCGCCGGCAGTGCGAAGGCCCCGCCCGGATGCCGGACGGGGCCCTCGTCGTTCACGCCGCGGGCGCGCGCTACCGCTCCGCGTTGTCGAACAGCGGCGGCTCCGCGATCGCCACCGCGTCGCTCGCCGTCGAGTCCGCCACGGCCCCCTCCGCCGGCGCCTCGGCGAGCACGCCGCTCGTGGGATCATCCATGTCGCCGCCGAGCCCGCTCACGCGCGCCAGGCTCACCGCCGCCTTCGAGTCCCCCGGCGCGAGGTCCACGGCCGCCGCGTACGCCTGCTCCGCGCCGCGGTACTGCCCGGTCCGCTCCAGCGCCACGCCGAGGTTGTTGAAGAAGACGGCCTGCCCCGGCCCCGCCGCACACGCGCGCTCCAGCGGCTCCACGGCCTCCGTGAAACGCTCCCCCTCGATCCGGAGCAGGCCGAGGTTGTTGTTCGCCCACGCGTCGTCGGGGTCGATCGCCAGCGCCGCGAGGTACGCGGCCTCGGCCTCGTCCACGCGCCCCAGCGTGTGCAGCACGCGACCCAGCACGCGCTGCGCGTCCACGCTCTCCGGGGCCCGCGCCACCGCGGTCTCGACCGGCGCGAGCGCGTCGGCGGCGCGATCCATCGACAGCCGCACGCGCGCCAGGGCCACCAGCGCCTTGACGTGGTTCGGGTCGATCGCCAGGCACTGCTCCAGCGCGGGCTCCGCCTCGGCGAAGTTGCCGTCCTGCCGGAGCGCCAGGCCCGTCATGAACCAGCCCCACGCGTTCCCCTCGTGCGCGTCCGTGTAGCTCGCGAACAGCGCCGCGGCGAGCGGCCAGTCGCCGGCGTCCCACGCGGCCTGCGCCTCCGACCACGTGGCCGGCTCGCGCGGCTCGACCGGCGCGGACGTCTCCGCCGCGGGCGCCGGCGCGCCCGCCGTCGTCGGCGACGTCACCGCGGTTGCTGCCGACTCGTCCGCCACGGGACGCGACGGCGTCGCGCGCCGCGAGTCCATGGCCAGCCTCGAGTCGCGCGGGCTCGGCCCGCTCCGCCCGATCGCCAGCACGCCGATCCCGATCACCACCATCAGCCCGATCACCGACAGCACCACGCGCTTCGCGAATCCCGCGTCGCCCTGCCCGCTGCGAATCCGGCTCCCGTTCATGTCCGTTCCTCCTCGATCCCTGCGTTCGACTCGCGACGCCCCGCGCGTCGCTCGCCGCCCGCATACCGCAAGGAGGGGGCCGAACCGGCGCCGCGCCCGGCCGATCGCGCAAGTGGTTGCCCCTCCACGGGATCGAGGCGCCGCCCGCCCGGCCCCGGACGGGGCGCGGCGCCGGTTCGTGTCCGCGCGGACACGAGCGTCGTGGCCGGGCGGCCACGACGGATCGTCAGGATCCGGGCTTCTTCAACCCGTGCCGGCGCATGATGCGCGAGAGGCTCGCGTGATCGGAGAGCTGCAGCGCCTCGGCGGTGCGCGTCACATGCCAGCCGTTGCGCTCCAGCGCGCGCAGCACCAGGCGTCGCTCCGCCTCCGCCTTCAACTCCGCGAGCGACCCCGCGCGTTCGAAGAGGTCATCCGCGGCCGGCGCGACGGCCGACCCCGCGCCCCCTTCCCCCTGCACGACCTCCACGTCGATCGTCTCCCCCGGCGCGGCCAGCACCAGCCGCTCCACGGCGTTGCGCAGCTCGCGCACGTTGTTGCGACTCCACGCACGGCCGGCCAGCGCGTTCGCCGCCGCGTCCGTGATGCCCTTCGGGCGCTGCCCGAAGCGCTTCGCGGTGAGCCCGAGGAAGTGCCGCACGAGCAGCGGCACGTCGCCCTCGCGCTCGCGCAGCGGCGGCACGCGCAGCACGTGCACGTTCAGCCGGTACAGCAGGTCCTCGCGGAACCTCCCGGCCGCCGTCTCCGCGTCCAGATCGCGGTTCGTCGCCGCCACCACGCGCGCCGCCGCCGCGATCGGCTTCTCGCCGCCCACGCGCGTGAGCCTCTCGTCCTCCAGCACGCGCAGCAGCTTCGCCTGCGCCGCCGCCGGCAGCTCCCCGATCTCGTCCAGGAAGATCGTGCCGCGGCCCGCCAGCTCGAACGCGCCGCGGCGCGCGCGGTCCGCGCCCGTGAACGCGCCGCGCTCGTGCCCGAACAGCTCGGACTCCACCAGGTTCTCGGGGAGCGCCGCGCAGTTCACCGCCACGAACGGCCCGCGGGGCCGCTTGCCCACGCGGTGGAGCTCGCGCGCCACCAGCTCCTTGCCCGACCCGCTTTCGCCCGTGACGAGCACCGGGCTGGGAATGGGCGCGAGCTTCGCGATCCCCTCGCGCAGCGCCCGGATCGCGGCGCTCTTCCCCACGAGCGAGGACTCCTCCTCGAACCGCTCCGAGAGCCGCCGCACCTCGCGCGTGAGCCGGCCGTGGTCCAGCGCGCGCCCGATCTCGTGCACCACCCGCTCGATCGGCTCCGCCTTGTCCAGGAAACCGTACGCGCCGAGCTTCACCGCGCGCACGCAGCGGTCGAAGTCCCCCGTGCCCGTGTACACCAGCACGGACACGTCCGCGCCCTGCGCGCGCAGCGTCTCCAGCAGCGCGAAGCCGTCCTCGCCGGGCAGCTCCAGGTCCAGGAGCACGCAGTCGATCGGCTCGCGCGCGAGCGCTTCGCGCGCCGCCGGCACCGTGGACGCCTCGCGCGTCTCGTACCCGCCCAGCCGCCGGAGATCGTACGCGTACTGCTCCCGCATCGCGGGCACGTCCTCCACGATCAGCACGACGCTCACGCCGCACCTCCCGCGGGGAGGGTGACGGTGATCCGCGTCCCCCGTCCATCCCGATCCTCGATCCGCACGGAGCCCTCGGCGTCCGCCACGAGCCGCCGCACGATCGCGAGCCCGAGCCCGCTGCCGCCGGGCTTCGTGGTCCAGTACGGCTCGAAGGCCCGTTCCCGCACGTCGGCGGGGATGCCGGGGCCGTCGTCCTCGACCACGAGCCGGACCGAGGGGGGCGGTCCCGCGTCCGCGCGAACGAGCACCGCCACGTGCGCCGCGCCGCTCTCGCACGCGTTCGTCACCAGGTTGTCCACGACCCGCCGCAGCGCCGTGGCGTCCGCGTGGACGCGCGGCACGTTCGCGCCCGCGTCCACCCGCGCCCGCCCGGCGGCGGCCGCCCGCGCGATCTCCGCCACGTCGCACGGCGCCTTCTCCCGCCGCGCCGCGAGGCGCCGCCAGTTCGTGGACAGCTCGTCCAGGTACGCCAGTCCGGAGTCCAGCGTGCCGCGCCGCTCCGCGAACACGCGCGCCAGCTCTGCCGGCCGGTCCGCCACCTCGCCGAGATGCCTCACCACGTTGCGGATCGGGGGGAACGCGTTCTTCAGGTCGTGGTTCACCTGGCGCGCGAGGTCGCCGACCGCCGCACGCCGCTCCGCCTCGCGCAGCCGCGACACGCTGGCGCGCAGTCGCTCCGTCATCTCCTGCAGGAACCGCGACAAGGCGCCGATCTCGTCCTTCCGCCCCGTGGCGAAGTCCACGTCCAGATGGTCCAGGTCCACCGCGCGCGTCTTCTCCGCCAGCCGCTCCACGGGCCGCGCGAGACGCGCCGCCAGCACCGTGGCCAGCGCGACCGACGCGAGCGCCGCGGCGCCGAACGCCAGCAGCAGGCGCCGGTCGAGCGCGCGCAGGACCTCGCGCCGTCCGTCCAGCGAGTGCGCGAACGTGATGCGCGCCGTCCCCGCCGCCGCCCCGGGCAGGCGCGCCGGCACCTCCAGCGAACGCTGCAGCGCGGCCGTGCCGGCGCGCGCGTCGTCGCCGATCGTGAGCGAGGCCGCCACTTCCGGATCGGGAACCAGCTCGGCGAGGCGCTCGGCCGAGAGCTCCACGCCGGCGACCAGCCGGTACGCTTCGCCCGACAGCGTGAACGCGGCCACGCGCGCGAGGGCCGGGAACTCGCCGTCCGGGCGCCGCAGCGCCACGACGCCCGCGGCATCCCCGCACGTCTCCAGGAACGCCGGCGTCTCCGCGTCCACGCGCCCGAAGTCGTTGCGGAACTGCCCGGAACCGAGGATCTCCCCGCGCGCGTCCACGAGCAGCAGCGCGTCCAGTCCCGTCAGCCCCTGCGCGCGCGGCGCCCAGTCCCGCACGTACGCGGGATCGCTGTCGTCCACGAGCGCGAGGCGCAGCCGGCCGTCCGCCTTCGCCGCCTCCACGAGGGCGGCGAGGTGCGCATCGAGCTGCCGGCGCCGCGCATCCAGCGTGCGCGCCGCGTTCGCGACGAGCGCGTCCGCGCGCGCGCGGATCTGGCGGTCGAGGCGCTGCGCCACGTCCTGCCGGATGGCGAGACCGGTCGCGGCGAGCGGCAGCAGCGCCAGCACGGCAGCGCCGGCGAACAGGCGCGCGCGGATCGTCACGGCACGTCGTTCAGGCGGCGCAGCCGATCGAGCCGGAGGATGCCGTCGTAGCCCCACGTGAGGCCGGTCACCTCCGCGCGGGACACCACGGTCGCGCGCGTGCACACGAGCGGCTCCGGCAGCGCGGCGCCCCCGGGAGCGAGGGCCTCGATCCGCCGGCGCTGGTGCGCGGCGACCGCCGGTCCGCGCGCGAGCCCGAGGACCACGGGCGCCTCGCCGAGCGCCGCCGCCTGCGTGACGCCCTCGGCATGCCGCGGCGCCACGACCACCGGTCCGAGGTCCCGCGCCCAGCGCGAGGCGATGCGCTCCGCCAGGGTCACCGCGTCCGCATCCGGCGCCGGCGCCACGAGCGAGCGCGATGCCGCGATCCTCGTCGCGTCGGGACCGCGCGCGACCGCCCCGGTCCCGTCCAGGGGATCGAGCAGGATCGAGTCCGCCGGCCGCGCCGTGGAGCGGAGCACCTGTTCCGCGAGCTCGCGGCGCACGTCGTCCGGCGGGCCGGCGGGCCATGCGGTCGTGGCGGACACGAGGTACGACCGGCTCCACGGGAGCGGCGTGAGACGGACATCGGCCAGCGCGGCGAAGTGGGCGAGCGCGGCGCGCTGCCGCGTCACGAGGAGGTCCACGTCCGGCAGCATCGCGTCGCGCGGGTCGGCCTTCGGCATGAGCACGAAGCGCACCTCGCCGGCGGCGTCCTCCACGGACCAGACGGTGCGATCCCGCTCGTACCGGTCCCGGATCGCGCGGCCGCGCGTGCCGCCCGGCCAACCGCGCGGCGCGGAGCGGTACACGGCGAACTCGTCCGTGGCCAGCAGCCGCGGCAGGTCCGGATCCGCCGCGGCCAGCCGGATCGTCAGGGTGAGGCCCGACGCCGTGACGTCGCGCAGGAGCACATCCCGCCACAGGGCGAAGCGGGCCGGGTCGCCGCGGGCGATGCGGCGACTCCGGCGCCACGCCTCGAGCACGCCCGACGCGGACACGGGGCCGCCATCCGTGAAGAGCGCGCCCTCGCGGATCCGGAACGTCCAGGTCAGCCCGCCGTCCTCGCTGCCCCACGACTCCGCAAGCGCGGGCACGGGGTCGCCCGAGCAGTCGACGTCCGTCAGCCCCTCGTACACGTGGCGGAAGACGAGGGCCTCGGAGTCGTTGATCGGCGACGGCACGTTCTCGGGGCGGATGCTCTCCAGGAGCGCCACCGTGAGCACCCCGGTCGGGCCGCCGGCGTCCACCGGCACATCCGGACACCACGCGGGCGGCGCCGGCCGGGGCGCCGTGCCGCCGCAGCCGGCCAGCAGCAGCGCCGCCAGCAGGCGGGGCGGAGGAAGGGCGAGGGAGGCTCGGCGGCGGTTCACGCCGCCATCCTCGCACCGGGGCGGCGCTTTGACCATGCCCTCCCCCGCAGGGCGGCGACGCGCACCGCCCGGATCAACGCTTCGTGGCCACGACCTCCAGGTACTCGCCGGGCGCCACGAACGTTCCGTCGAGCGCCACGTTGCGCGCGTCCAGGAGCGCCAGCAGGTCCCGTTCGAGCGCCGCCTGGCCCTCGCGCGGGAGCGCCGCGAACGCGCGCAGCACGGGGCCGTAGTAGGCGCGGAAGATCTCGAGGAAGTGCACGGGCGAGCGGTACCGGAACGCGAAGTGGTGCCGCGCCACCCGGAGGTCCACCGTCGACCCCGGCAGCAGCTCCGCGAGCCGCGCCTCCGTCCCCCACTGCGCCGGCGACCTCAGTCCCGCCGGCGGCGGCACGTGCCGGCCCACCACGCGGAACATCTCGCCGATGAACCCCTCGGGTGTCCAGTTCGCCAGCGCCACGCGGCCGCCGCGCCGGCACACGCGCAGCATCTCCGCGGCCGTGCGCTCCTGGTCCGGCGCGAACATGGCGCCGAACACGGAGAGGACGACGTCGAACGACTCGTCGTCGAAGGGCAGGTTCTCGGCGTCGGCCTCGCGGATCCGCAGGTCGAAGCCGTCCGCGGCCGCGCGACGGCGCGTGCCCGCGAGGAGGGCCGGCACGTAGTCCGACGCGGTCACGTTCGCCCAGCGGCGCGCCGCCGCGAGCGACGCGTTCCCGTTGCCGGCCGCCACGTCCAGGACGGCCTCGCCGCCGCGCACGTCCGCCGCTTCGCACAGGGTCTCGCCGACGATCTGCAGCGAGCGGCCGATGACGGCGTAGTCGCCGGACGCCCACGTCTCGCGCTGCACGCTCTTGATGCGCCACAGGTCCGGGCCGATCGGCTGCGCCGGGACGGCCGGCGCGGCAAGGCGGGATTCGGTGTTCATGGTCGCTCCTTCGTGGTGAGTGGGCTCGCCGGGGATCGGCCCCTCGCCGTCCCGCGCTGACTGGGGGAATACGCCGGCGGGGGCCCGGCCGAACAGGAGTGGCCGCGCGTCCGGGAGGAAGCGCACGGGCATGCCGCCGGCGACGTGGCGGAGGCCGCGGCGGGGTGCACACGGCCCGCAGGGTTCAGGGCCGGCGTTCCAGGTGCCGGAGCACCGCTTTCCCGCGCGGAGCCAGCTCGTAGCCGCACGGCAGGCTGGTCGTCAGCCCGAGGTTCTTCAGCTTGCGGACGGCGGGCTTCAGCCACTCGCGCTCCACCCCGAGGCGTTCGGCCAGCGCCGCCGCCACGAGGCCGGGGTGGCGCTCGATCGCGCGCAGTACCCTGAGCGTCCAGGCGCCGTGGGCGGACGCCGCGTCGAGGCGCCGCAGACGGGCGCGAAGCGCCGCCAGGTCGTCCCCGCCCAGGGCGTCTTGGTCACGCAGGGCGATCCGCGGATCGGCACCGCCGTATCGGACCTCGATGCGGTAGATCTCGCCCTCGTGCCCATCGAGCCGCTCCCGCAGCGCGGACAGGGACTCGAATCCCGCGTCCGTCGCATCGCGCGCGGTGAGCCGGGCGCGGTCCCGCGTCTCGACCCGTCCGATCGCGAGGACGCCGATCGCCGTCGTAAGCGAACCACCCGCCTTCACGGTGGGTCGTCGCCACCGCCGGAAGACGACGCGCACCGCGCCGGACCGGATGGCTTCGAGCTCGGCGCGCTTCAGCAGCATGCAGGGACCGGCCGCAGCACGTAGATCGTCCACGGGGCGACGGTGCGCTCGCTCACCCACTCGCGGCCGTCGTCCGCGGCCGCGAGCGGCCGTTCCATCCGCTCCACATCCACCCCCGCGACCCGGTACACCTCGCGGTAGGACTCGTCCGTCCAGACGATGTCCTCGACGGGGCGACGGTCCGGCACGTCCAGCATCACGATCCTCACGCGGTCGCCGCTGCGGGCCGCGCGATTCTCCGGGAAGTCCCGCGTGGAGAACGACGCCCACTCGTTCACGTAGATCTCCGGCGACGAGACGATCGTCACGATGCGCCCGCCCGGCGCCAGCGCGCGCGCGAGCCCCGCGAACAGCGACGCCTTGCGCTCGAAGCCGGGAATGTTGTCGAAGGTGAACGCGGCGAACACGAGGTCGAAGGCGCCGGCGGGCAGGTCGCCGGGATCGCCGTCCGGGACGAGCCGGTAGTCCCCCTCCGGATCCCGCGCGCGCGCCTGCGCCAGCATCGCCTCGGCGATGTCGATCCCGGTGACCCCGAAGCCCAGCGCCCGCAGGAACCGCGTGGAGCGGCCCGTCCCGCAGCCGAAGTCCAGCGCCCGCGTTCCCCGCACGTGCGCCCGCAGGATCGCCGGGACGTCCCGGAACGCCAGGAGGTACGTGCCCGGGAAGTCCAGCCCCGCATACGCCTCGGCGCGCATCCGGTCGTCGTAGACGTTCCCGAAGGTCCCGCTCATCGCGTCCCCGTCACCGCACGTCCGCGCCGCGCTCGGCCAGGAGCTGCCGCAGCACGGATCGGTGGCAGCGGGCCTCGTCCTCGCAGTAGCACCCCACGGAGAAGCTGGCGCCGTGCGACAGTGCGGCCAGCAGGTCCAGCACGCGGCTGTTCTCCGGGCGCGCCATCTCCGCGCGGTACGTCCTCACGAACGCCGCCCACGCGCGCGGCGAGTCCGCGGCCAGCGCGCGCTTCACGGTGTCGGCGTCCGGCGCGAGGTTCGGCAGCCACACGTCGTACCAGTTCCCCGACGCGAACTCCGACTTCGGCACGCCGCGCGGCGGCCGGCGCACCGTGCCGATGCGCAGCCCTTCGCCGGGCAGCCGTTCCGATCCGAGACGCACGATTCGCACGGGCATGGGCGCTAGCGCGGATCGCCTCCGTACAGCGCCTTCACCCGGCCCCACGACGACACGGCCGACTCGTCGACCGACGTGGGCCCGGAGAGCTGGACCTCGAGCAGGCCGACCGGCACCGGTCCGAGGGGACAGCCGGTGACCGCGAGGTGGAAGTCCGGGAGTGTCCCGCTGTTCGTGAAGCCGTTGATCGGCATGAAGGACACGATGTCGATGTCGCCCGACAGCGAGAACGTGGCCCCGGAGAGCCCGAAGTGGCAGCAGTGGAGCCACAGGTACAGCGTGGACGTCCCCTCGGGCAGTGGACCGTCGTTCAGGGTGGGATCCGTGATGCTCCGGCTGATCGAGAACACGGTGGGACCGTCGATCGTCCCGCACGCGTCCCCGACCAGGCACGCCTCGCCTGCGGTCGTGCCGTAGCCCTGCCAGCCTTCGGAGTACGTCGGACCCGGAGGGTTGCAGTGGACGTTCGCCATGCTTCCGCCGGAGGTCGGGCCGAAGCAGAGCTGGGCGGCCGGGGCGCCGTTCGCGAGAAGGAAGAGCCCGGCAAGGACCATCGAGCCGCGCGCGATCATGAGGCACCTCCCCGAGAGAGCCGTTCCATGATGCGCCTTCCCGCGCGCCCGGGGCAAGCGCGCCGTCACAGCCGGGGAACGACCGCCGCGGACGCCTCCGCCGAGGTCATGACCGGGATCACCTCGAATTCCACGAGGTCCGCCCACTGCGCCATCCACCGGTCGAGAAGCGCGCGATCGGCGGTCTCCATGACCTGGTAGCAGGTGGCGAGGTCCTCCGTGACCCAGCTCGACACGTACGTCAACCCCTCCGGGGCCAGGCGGCCCTTCTCGCGGAAGCGCCGGTACACCGGCACGGGGTCGCCGCCCCGGAAGCGCTCGATGATCATGAACAGCATCCTGCAGCGCCTTTCGTGGTGCGGGTGGATTCGTCAGCGGATGATCAGCGTGGACAGCATCACGGCGATCCGCGTCTCGCCGCCGGCCGCGCGCGCCAGGACCTCGGCCTGGCACACCGTGAGCGTCCGACCGGGGCGCAGCACGCGTCCCTTCGCCACGAACTCCTCGCCCACCGCGGGCGCGAGCAGGTTCACCTTGAACTCGACCGCCAGCACGTCCGAACCCGGAGGCGCCAGGGTGAACGCCGCGTACCCGTTGGCGGAGTCGGCCAGGCTCGCCACGGCGCCCGCGTGCCAGAAGCCGTTCTGCTGCGTGAACCGCGGCGCGAAGGGCGCGGTGAGGTCCACCTCGCCCGGGGCAACGTGCGTCATGCGCGCACCCAGCGTGGTCATGTGCGCCTGGCGCGCGAGGCTCTCGCGGATGGCCTCCGCGTATTCGGGATTCGCCGACTCGAAGGGGGGCGTCACGCGCCGCTCACGCTGCACTCCGCGCCGTCCGTGTCCAGGAAGCGCGCCAGCTTCGTCCCATGCAGGTCCGTCGGCGGCAGCGTGAACGCCACGCCGCGGGCGGTGAGCGTCGCGTGGAACGCCCCGATGTCCTCCACGCGGAACCCCACCTGGCACTTTCCCGGCGGATTCGCGTCCGACGCGGCGTGCAGCGCCAGGGTGGTGCCGCCCGTCTCGAACTCCGTCCACTCCGGCGACCGGAAGCGCAGCTTCAGCCCCAGGTCCGTCTCGTGGAAGCGGATGGCCTCATCCATGTCCGCGACGAACTTGATCACGTGGGAAAGCGTCGTGGCCACGTCGCCCCTCCTCGTTCGTGGTACGGCATGATGAACCGGCGGAGCGAGGCGATGCAACATCCGGGTGCCGCCGGCCTCCGGCGAGGATCGCGTCGAGGATCCCGGGGGTGATCACGGCAGGTCCGGCCACAGCGCCTCCGCCTCCTCCCGCGTCAGCTCGAACACCTTCGCCGGCGTCCCCGCGCGGATCACGCCGAAGTCCACGAGCTCGTCCCCGACGAACCGGATGCCCAGCTTCTCCTTCACGCGGATGGCGCCCGTGTTCCGCGCCGGCGTCTTGAACAGGATCCGCATCAGGTCGAAGCGGCGCAGGAAGAGGCGACACGCGAGCGGGTACGACCGCAGGGCGATGCCCCGGCCGCGCGACTCCGCGCTCCACAGGTGCGCGTGGAAGATGCCGTGGTCGCCCTCGACCAGCGGGTTGATCGTGTGCATGCCGACGGGCCGGCCGTCGAGAAGGATCGCCAGCGTGTTCAGCTTCGATACGTCCGCCGCCGCCGCCTCGCGTATGCGCTTCCGGAGGGACTCCTCGAAGGGGCCTTCCTGCGGCATCCTCGCGAGGTCCACGCCCATGGACTCCAGGAACGCCGGGGGCGAACGGAACCAGTAGTCCATCACCGCGGGGATGTCGGCCTCGTCGAGGTCCCGCACGGTGACCGCGCCCGGCGGCGCGGCGCGGCGCACGACCTTCTCGTAGCGCCACACCTCCAGCGCGAGCGGCCCCTGGTCGGTCTCCGCGTGCGTGACCGTCGTGCCGACGCGGCGCCACCCGTGCTTCTCGTAGAAGCGCGCGGCCCGCTCGTTGCCGATGACGCACGCCAGCCATGCCGTCTCCACGCCGCGCGCGGCGAGGACGGCCTCCGCGTCGTCGATCAGCGCCGCCGCCACGCCGGTCCCGCGCGCCTCGGCGGCGACGTAGAGCTGATCCAGCTTCTCCCCGGTCAGATAGTAGAAGCCCACCGGCGCCCCGGGCGGCCCGACGACGCGCACCCTCGGAAGTGCCGCCTGCATCCGACCGGCGAAGCTCCCGGGCGTCCGGAGTCGCGCGAACGAGGCGGGCACGATGGCGGCGTGCGCGTCCCGCCACCCGTCGTGCCAGAGCCGCGCGAGGTGCGCCGCCTCGCCGGCGTCCGCGTTCCTCACGTCCATGGACGTCCTCCCGTGCGCGTCACGCCGCCGCGCACTTCCGCACCGTGTCCCACGTGCGCGTGGTGACCTCGTCGCCGAACGTCTTCCCGATGAGCTGCATGAACACGGGGCCGCGCGGGCTCGGCTCGTAGGCGAGGAACGCCTCGCGCCCCTGCACCGCCAGGATCCGCGCGCCGTCCCGCTCGATCGGCAGCGCCAGCCTGCCGCGGAGCGGCCTGTCCAGGAACGTGACCACGCGCTTCGCGTTCGCGGGAAGCCGGAACCCGCGGAACGGGTCCGCCTCGAGCAGCGCGTCGAGCGCCGCGGTGGAACGGAGGATCGTGTGGAACGTCCGGTCCAGCTCGTTCTCCATGGCCGCCCGGATCCGCCGCAGGAGGGCCGCCTCCGTCGCGACGCGCGTCGTGAACGCCACGTTGCCGGTGCCGAGGACGGTCCTCACGTCGTCGAAGCCGGCGGACTCGAAGCAACGCCGCAACTCCGCCATCTTCGCGTTCATCGGGGTCACGCCGCGAAGGAACGCCACGTAGCGGGGCATCCGCGGCGGGTCAGACATGCTGGTCCACGAGCACCGGATTCCCGTCCGGGTCCACGACGATGAAGTGCGCGGGCCCCGAGCCGCTCTCGTCCGCCTCCTGCTGGAATGTCACCCCCCGGGCGCCGAGCTGCCGCTGCAGCTCGCGGACGTCGGTGAACGACGGCAGCTTCTGGGCGCCCTGGTCCCAGCCCGGGTTGAACGTGAGGATGTTGCGTTCGAACATCCCCTGGAAGAGCCCGATCACGGTGCTCCCGTTCTTCAGGATCAGCCAGCCCTGCGCGGCGTCGCCGCCGAGCGCGGCGAAGCCCAGCTTCTCGTAGAAGGACTTCGACGCCTGGAGATCCTTCACGGCCAGGCTGACGGAGAAGGCACCGAGTTCCATGCGTGACCTCGCGGAGGGGGGAGAAGGAGTTCGGCGCGAGAATGACCGTTCCGATGCCCGAGCAGCAAGCGTGAACAAGACACCGGCCGGGACGCCGGACACCCTCGCACCGGCCGCGATCACGACGAGCGCGACAGCGGCGGAGGTTTTCCAGCGCCCCATGGCACCGTCTCCCGCGATCGCGCGCAACTACCCCTGCTCGTCCAGGGGCCGCGCCTCGCACTCGCCTTCGAAGTCCGGCCAGTGCTCGAGGTGCAGCTCCATGAACCTGCGGGCCACCTCCCGGGCGTGCTCCGGCGACTTGACCTCAAGGATCGCGTAGCCGCCGACCAGCTCCTTCGCCTCGGTGAAGGGGCCGTCCGTGAGCCGCAGCTTGCGCCCGCTCTGGCGTACCCGGAAGCCCTCCGCGCTCGGCTTGAGGCCGGCGGTGTCCTTCAGGATGCCGCTCTTGAAGCTCTCCTCCACGTACTTGCCCATGGCATCCATCAGGCCCTGCGGGATCGGCTGGGAGCGGATGTCCTCGGTGTGCTTGATCATCATCAGGTACTTCATGCGTGTCTCCTTCGTGCGGCGGACCGCAAGTCGTTGGGTGTGCGGACCTTGGACGCGGCGCCGGCCCACGTGGCGGGCGCCCGCTCCCCGGCCTTCACCTGCTCGTCGTCCGGCGATCCTCGCAATCGACATCGCGCGGCGTGCGGAGGCATCCCCCGGTCGGATCACTCCCCGGGCTCGCGCGGGACCACCCGGCGATAGTGGGCGGTGAACTCGGTGACCCACGGTCCGTCCGCCCGGGCGGACTCGGCGACCAGTCGAAATCCGTCCTCGGCGAGCTTCGT
This sequence comes from uncultured Gemmatimonadota bacterium, assembly GCA_964471155.1. GTDB lineage: Bacteria > ARS69 > ARS69 > ARS69 > ARS69 > CAYYFX01. The sequence continues at coordinate 72,385 of CAYYFX010000006.1, forward strand.
GATCGTGACGCGAGTCCGGACCCGCGACGCACCGGCACCGGTCTCGTTCCCGAACACCCACCCGTCGTCCGTCGACCGGCCCTCGAGGTACTCGACGCTTCCGCCGCCGCGGAACCCGTAGTAGACGTACAGGCCGTCTTCCTCGCGGTAGCCGAACACGCTCATGCCGTCCCGCGGGCCGTCGGCGTTCGTGGACGTGCAGGCCACGAAGCTCCGGCCGCCGTCGAGCCACCCGCAGGTCTCGACGAACTCCGCCTCGGGCGGGCTCTCGTCGGTGGTCCACGCGCCCTCGAAGAAGGCCAGCGCCTCGCGTGACCCCGGGTCGCCGGCGCCCTCCGCCATTGCGGGCGGCGACGCGACCAGCGAGCACACCAGGAAGAGACCAAGGTACCGGACTGCCTGCGGGAATCGGGTTCGCATCGGGCTCATGCTCCTGGTCCTGGATGGCGGCGGTCCCTCGACTTCGAGACAGTCTACCCTCGCTCGCGCCGCGGCGGCGAAGCCACGGCGGGCCGTGCCTCAGGCCTGGACGCCACCCCCCGCCTTGACGCGCTTCTGGACTTCCCTCAGGCCTGCGAGCAGCGCGCCGCCCAGCGCCTGCATGTTCCGGTTCATCTGCGCGTTGTTCCGGTAGTCCAGGGACTCCCCCGGCGCCGGCGTCCGGCCGGCCGCCCCGATCTCGCCGACCTCCTTGACGTCGTCCTCGCACGCCATGATGTAGTGCGGGATCACGTGGCGGTTCAACCGGATGCGCAGCCCGGACACGTAGCCGGCCAGCGGCGCCGTGGCGTAGTTCCGCGGCGGGCCCGGGTACAGCCCCTTCACGTAGGCCTCGGGCGATGCTCCCGCGAGCACGGCCGTGTACGCCGCCGGCCAGCGGTCGCGCAGCTTGTCGAACTTCACCGCGGTGGCCACCTGCATGGACGAGTACGCCGCGAACTTCGCCTCCGGCACCGCCACGCGCTTCCCGTCGATGAACTCGGTGTTGTACGAGCGCTGGAAGAACCCCGCGTCGCCCTTTCCCATGACGTTGCCGGGGTTGTTGCCCTCGGGACGCATCGTGTAGCGGCCCTGCTCGATCAGCCACTGCCCCACGATGAGCATGAACCGGAAGTCCCAGCCGCCGGTCGTGCTGCTGCGCCGGACGATCTCCTCGGTGACCAGCGCCGCCAGTTCCTTCAGCACGACCTTGTTGCGGCGGACGTCCAGGTGGAATTGCTCCGGTCTCACGGACATGAGCCCCTCCTGCCGCGCGACCGCGGCGACCAGGCACCCGGCGAGCCGCAGGGCGCTCGTGGCCACCACAGGCGGCGGGACCGGGATCCGATCGTCATGCGCGCAGTCTAGCAGAAGAACACGGGACGGCTCGCGGGGCCCCGGTCGACACGACGGCGGCTTCAGGACGACGAGCGCGGCACCTCGTAGCGAAGCTCCGCGAATCCCGTCCCCACCTGCCGGACCTCGACCAGTCGCAGGGGCGGGCTGGTCAGCGCCCGCGGGAACAGCGGCTTGCCCTTGCCGAGCGTGACGGAGCCGACTTGGACGATGATCTCGTCCAGAAGCCCTGCGTCGTGGAACTGTCCCGCCAGGTCCCCGCCGCCCACGATCCAGAGGTTCTTCGCACCGGCCGCCGCGCGCATCGCCGCGTGCACGGGCCGCACGTCGCCGCGCACGAAGCGGATGTCCGCGTTCGCCACCGCGGGGAGCTCGCGGCGCGAGAAGACCCAGGTTGGCTGTGTGTAGGGCCAGGGAGAGCCCATCTGCGCCACCACCTCGTCCGCGTTGCGGAGCATCCACCGGTACGTGGAGGAGCCCATGGCCAGGGCGCCGACCTCCGCGATGAACGCGGGGTAGCTCGTCTCGCTCGGCTCCCCGAGCGGGAAGAGCCAGTCCACGGAGTCGTCCTCGGTGGCGATGAACCCGTCCAGGCTCGTCGCCGTGTAGTACTGCGTCTTCATGCCTCCCCGCGCGCCTCCCGCCACCGGCCGCGCCCGGTGGCATCCGCATAGGCCCACGGCTGCAGATCGGGCGGCTCCACGCCGAAGTCCCGGAGCCGGGCCCGGATCTGCTCGCGGTGAGCGCTCGCGTGCTGCAGCGCCTGCGCCACGATCACGCCGGCGTGCACCTCGTACGTCCCGTTCTCGAGGACCAGCACGCGCTCCGGATCCAGGGGCGTGGCAAGCACGGACTCCCACGCGCCGGCCGCCTCCTCCGCGCGCATCGCCAGGACATCCAGGTCCGCGGCATGACTCCCCTCCTCCACCCACACGGGGCGCGTGGCGCCGAGCACCGCCGCGTACGCGGCATGCGACCGGACCAGGTGGTTGAACGTGGCGTCGATGCTCCCGTAGCCCTGCACCGGTCGCTCCGCACGGCGTTCCGAAGCCACGCCTCGACAAGCCTCCAGGAGCACGCGCGTCGCCCACTCGCTGTGGCGGAAGGCGTCGATGAGGATGTCGTTCACGTCGCGGCTTCCCCTCGTTTCCGTGCGCGCGGCGCTCGCCGCGTCCTCATCGACGACCGCGGGCCGTCCGGCGCTCCGACGCCCGCTTCGGTCCCGATGAGGTTCAGGAACCGCGTGACGGCCTCGCGCCCATAGATGGGCTGACGGAACTGCCGCCCCTGCACGAAGGGCCGGCCGGGCTTGAACCCCGCCATGCGGAGAAGACGTCGAACGAGCTTCAGTTCGCGGGCCGACTCCGCGACCAGCCGCACCTCGTAACCCTTCTTGTAGCGCCCCCACCCCTCCGCGGCGGCACGCTCCGCGTTCTGCATCCGGACGTGGCCGTTGCTCAGGAAGAACACGGCCAGGATGGCTGCCGCGTCGTGGCGGGCTTCCGGTGCCTGCATAGTCCCCACTCGCGTGTCCGTCCGGCGATGACGCCCCGGCGGAGCCCGATCAGGTCCGCTTCGCGCCCAGGAACCGGTACACCGCCGCGCCGAGCAGCGCGCCGACGATCGGCGCCACCCAGAAGAGCCACAGTTGCGCCGTGGCCCACCCGCCCACGTACAACGCCACGCCCGTGCTGCGCGCCGGGTTCACCGACGTGTTCGTCACGGGGATGCTGATGAGGTGGATGAGGGTGAGACCCAACCCGATGGCGATCGGCGCGAACCCCTGCGGCGCACGGGCGTCCGTGGCGCCGAGGATGATCAGCAGGAACATCATCGTCATCACGATCTCGGTGACGAGCGCCGCCGTCATCGAGTAGCCGCCGGGCGAGTGTTCCGCGAACCCGTTCGACGCGAAGCCCGCGCTCACGTCGAACCCCGGCTGCCCGCTCGCGATGACGAACAGCACGCCGCCCGCGATCACGGCGCCCAGCACCTGCGCCACGATGTACCCAAGGAGCTGCCCCGCCGGGAACCTCCCGCCGGCCCACAGGCCCACGGACACCGCGGGGTTGAGGTGGCACCCGGAGATGTGCCCGATGGCGAACGCCATCGTGAGGACCGTCAGGCCGAACGCAAGCGCCACGCCGAGCAGGCCGATTCCGACGTCCGGGAAGGCCGCCGCCAGGACGGCACTGCCGCAACCGCCCAGCACGAGCCAGAACGTCCCGAAGAGTTCCGCACCGAGTTTCTGCATGCTCCACCCCTCTCGCCCGAAATGGAAACGGACGGCCGCCGGACCCGGCGGCACGGGCGGAGGATGTTCCCTGGCTGCAATCGGGGCAAGGAGGAACATCCGTGCGACCGCCGGGTCCTCCCGGCGGCGCGTTACGTCGCGGTCACGCGGAAGATGTGCACCAGGCAGTAGTAGATCCCCACGACGACGAAGATCACTCCCGTCGCGAACCGCGCCCACCGTTCCGCCGCGGCGATGCGACGGAACGCCCCGCCCAGGGACTTCGCCCCGAGCGCCGTGACCACGGCGAACCCCAGCACCGGCACGGCCGTGCCCGCGCCGTACAGCGCGGGCAGGAGCAGCGGCGACTCGTGCTTCACCGCCAGCGGGATCAGGCTCCCGAAGAAGAGCGCCGCCGAGATCGGGCAGAACGACAGCGCGAACAGGATGCCGAGCAGGCCCGCCCCCCACACGCCGCCGCTGCCCGCCCACCTCCGACCCCACGTGGTCGAGCCGCCGGGTCCCGGGATCCCCACGCGAATGAGGTCCAGCAGCACCATTCCCACGAGGATCAGGAGCGGACCGAGGACCCGGTTCATGTGCTTCTGCAACGCGAGCGAGACGATCGGCGCCGAGATCAGGCTGGCCACGAGCAGCATGCCGAGCGCCGTGTACGCCGCCGCGCGTCCTGCCGTGTAGAGCAGGCCGCCTGCGAGGACGTGCCCGGGACTCGCCACGCGCCGCCCGACGAAGGAGATGGCCGCCACGTTCGTCGCGAGCGGGCACGGACTGACCGACGTCATCACGCCGATCCACAGCGCCGTGGCGGCGACGGCCAGCGACTCCCCGGTCATGACGGGGCCAGGAAGTCGCGGGCGTTCTCGACCACGTAGGCGGCGAAGAGCGCGTCGTCCCCCACGAGATCCCAGACGCGCTCGAGGTTCGCCCACCGCGTCACCTGTCCGTTCTCGCTCCGGACCAGGACCAGGGACGACGCCGTGATCCCGAACTCGGCGCCGAAGTGCTCGTTCGCCGGCTCCTCGATGTCGACCGATCGGAACGCCATGTCCCCGCTCCCGATCTCCGCGGCGAACCCGGACTCGATCGCCCGGCGCGCGCCGTCCTCGATCGCGAGGCACGTGGGACAGCGGGCGGTGACGTGGAAGTAGTAGGCCACGACGCGGGGTTCCGCCGCGGCCCCCGCCGGGGCTCCGGCGTCCGCCGCACCGCGCCGCGCCCCCCCGAACGCCAGGTACGCCACGCTGGCCGCGACGAACGCCAGCAGCACCACCGTCACCGCGCGGCGGGGGCTCATCGGTCACCCGCCGGCTGCCCGCGCAGCCACGCCGCGATCGTGTCGACCGACGGCACGGCGCCCGCGACCTTCACCTGGCCGTCGATCACCAGCGCGGGCGTCATCATCACGTCGTACGCGACGATGCGGTCGATGTCGGTCACGGCCTCGACCTCGCAGTCGAGTCCCGCGCTCGCCGCGGCCAGCGCCGCGTTCTCCTTCAGCTTCCTGCACTTCGGGCAGCCGGTTCCGAGCACCTGGATCCTCATCTCCACTCCCTCCCGGGGTCATCCCCCGCCGAGCGATCCGTAGACGAGCCCCGCGATCGTGGAGAGCGCGATCACGAGGCCCACGTAGACGACGGTCTTGCGCGTGCCGAGCACGCCGCGGATCACCAGCATGTTCG
>CAYYFX010000007.1:0-66169 GCA_964471155.1 uncultured Gemmatimonadota bacterium
GCGCGCGGCGCTCGGCCTCGCCGTCCCGCGCCTCGCGCCCGCGGCGTTCCTGGCGGGCGCCGCGGCGGTGTTCCTGCCCGCGTCGCTGCCGGCGGCGCACGCGGCGCGGGCGCGCTGGATCGTGTCCGCGGGCGCGGGCCTCGCCGCGGGTGCCGTGGCAGGGCTGGCCGCGGCGCGGATGGCGATCGCGCCGCTCGGGCTGGACGACGCGTCCGGCGCGGTCCTCGTCGCGGCGACCGTCCTGGCCGCGTTCGCCCTCGTGACGAAGGCGAACGCCCGCGCCCTGCGGATCGCCGGCGCGGCCACGCTCGTGACGGGTGCCGCGCTCGCGGAGCGGACCTCGCCGCCGGTGGACCGGCGGGCGCTGCTGCTGGAGGGAGACCTCGCGGCGCGCACGTCCCTCACGCGGCGCGCGCAGCAGTCGTGGCTGGCGTCGGACCAGGAGGACGACGTGCTCGGCGCGGCCATCCTGCGCCGCGGGTTGGCGCGGCGCCTGCTCGTGGACGGCCGCCTCGAGGGGACGAACGAGTCCACGCTGCGCACGCACGCCGTGCTCGCGCACCTGCCGCTGCTCCTGCACGGCGACGCGAAGCGGATGCTCGTGGTGGGCGCGGGCAGCGGCGGGGCCATCGCCGGCGCCATCGCGCACCCGCTGGAGCGGATCGACCTGTTCGACGTGAGCCGCGTCCCCGTGCGGGCGGCGGTGCGGATGGGGCCGGTGTCGTACGGCGCGTTCCTGGACGGACGCCTGCGGATCGCCACCGGGGACCCGGAGGACCTGCTCGCCCGCGCGCCGCGCTACGACGTCGTCGTGCTGGAGGCGGCCGGGCGCTGGTCGGAGCGGGCCGTGACGGTCTCCACGCGCGAGTACCTCGAGCGCGTGCGCGCGCACCTGGCCGACGGCGGCATCGCCGCGGGATGGATCCCGGAGTCGGCGCTCACGCGCGAGGGCTTCCTCGCCGCGCTCGCGGCGTGGACGGCCGCATTCCCGCAGGTGGAGGTCTGGGCCGGCCACGGCGGCGACGCGATCGTGCTCGCGCGCGCCACGCCCGCCCGGCACGACTTCGGCGTGGTGCTGGCCGCGTACGGGGAGCCGGTCATCCTCGGCGCATGCGAGGCCGCGTGGATCGGCACGCCGGATACGCTGCTGGCGCGGTTCCTCGTGGGCGACGCCACGGTCCGCCGCCTGGCGCGGGACGCGGTGGTGCCCGCCAAGGCCAACGGCGAGCTGGCCCGCCGCGAGGCGGCGCGGCGGCGCGCGAGTCCCACCGTCGATCCCGTGCCGGGGCTCGCCCGGATCCGCGACGACGTGCTCGCCGCGTTCACGAACACGCCCGCCGAGGGCTTCGCGGAGGCGGTGGCCCGCGCCGTGCGCGCGTCGGACCTCGCGCGCGAGGCGCTGGCGCTGGAGCTGGGCGGCCGGATCGACGACGCGGCGAACGCGTACCGCGAGGGCATGGACCTGAACCCGCGCGACGGCGCGCTGCGGCGCTCCTTCGCCATGCTGCGCTCCGAGCAGGGCATCGCGTACGGCGTGCGGCAGCAGTTCTTCGCCGCGCACCAGTACATGCGCGAGGCGGTGGAGACGGACACGACCTACGCGCAGGGATTCGCGAACCTCGGGCTCCTGCTCTTCCAGACCGAGGAGTTCGACTACGCGCTCGCGTGCACCGGGCAGGCCACCGTGCTCGCGCCGGATGACGACCTCTTCCAGCTCCAGATGGGCCGCATCTGGAAGCAGCGCGGCTACTTCGACAAGGCCCTGCCGCACTACGAGGCCGCGCGGGAGCTCAACCCGGGGAACATCGAGGCCGCGGTGGGCTGGTTGGACACGAAGCTGGCGATGCAGGGGGATCACGCGGATCTCGAGTGGGGACTGGCGTTCCTGCACTCGCTCCTGGAGATCGACCCCGACCACGAGGACGTGCACTACCGCATCCTGAAGCTGGAGGACGCGGTCCGGCGGCACGCCACACGCGCGCCCGGGATGGATGACACGGCGCCGCCCCCCGCGGGGCCGCCGGCCGCGAGCGGGGGCACGGGCTAGACGGCCGCGGGTCGCTACCCGACGAGTTCGCGCAGCGCCCTCTCGAAGAGGGGACGGTCCGCCCGGCCGACACGCCGGATCGCCTCCGTCCACAGGCGGCGGGCCTCGTCCGGGTCGCCGGCGCGCAGCGCGCACAGGCCGCGATTGAACAGCGCCTCGGGATCGTCCGGCGCGACGGCCAGGATCGCCTCGAAGCCCGCGCGCGCCGCGGCGACGCGGCCGAGCGTGAGTTGCAGGTTGGCCCAGCGGGCGGCGCGGCGGATCGCGGAGGGCGCCGGGTCCGGGCGCAGCGCACGGTCCAGGGGACCGGCGATCGCGTCCAGCGCGTGGCCCGCGTGCGGCGCGGGACCGCGCGACTCCGCGAGGAGCGCGTCCCAGGAGCGCGTCGCGTCCTGCACGGGCATGCCGGCGGCGCGGTCCGCGCGCACGAGGAGCGCCGCCTCCGGCGAGAAGCACAGCGCGCGCCACTCGCCGCCGTCCAGCAGCGCGCGAAGGAACGCCGCGCTGCCGCGGGACGCGTGCCGCAGCAGCAGCCACTCCGGGTCGCGCCGCGCGCGCAGCGCGCGCCACGCCGCGGGATCCTCGTGCGCCGCGACGTACTCCGCCAGCCGCTCCGGTCCCGCCACCTCCAGCCGGCCGTCGAGGAACGAGCGGCGCTCCGGGTCGCGCCACACGACGTAGCCGCCGAAGTCGAGGTCGTGGAAGAGGCGCCCCGCCACGCCGAGCCGCCCGGCCGCGGCGAGACAGTCCTCCGGGAAGATCCCGGGCATCACGCCCAGCCCGCGCTCGCGCGGCAGCCCGAGCAACGCCGGCGATGCCCCGCGCAGCACGGCCACGGCGACGGCGAGCACGATCGCCGCGGCGCCGGTCGCGGCCCGCGCGCCCGCGCGCGGGAATCGCGCGCCCGCGGCCGCCGCCAGCACCGGCGCCGCCGCGATCGCGAACAGCGGCACGTTGCGCCGCGCCAGCAGCGCCAGCGCGAGGAACGGCAGGACGGCGAGCGCGCGCCGCCACGGGAACGGCCGGCCCGCGGCCAGCGCGATCGCCGTGAGCGCGAGCATCGCCCAGAAGAACCGCAGCACCGGATCCCCCGGCGACTGCAGCGGCGGCGCGAACTCGAGGATCCGCGCGAAGACCTCCGGTCCCGCGCCCACGCGCCGGAACAGCGTGAGCGGGAACGCCCAGGCATGCACGCCGTAGGGATTCGCGAGCAGCGCGACCGCGCTCGCCGCGCCGGCCAGCGCCAGGTCCTTCGCGACCCGGCGCGATCCCGGCCACGCCAGCGCCGCGTGCCACAGCAGGAGCGCCGGGCCGAGGAACGCGAGCGAGTGCAGGTTGATCCACAGCGCCGTCAGCACGGGCAGCGCCGCCAGCTCGCGCCGCGGCGCGCCGCGATGCGCCCGCTCCACGACGAGCACGAAGCCGGCGAGCAGCACGTAGGTGGCCACCTCGGGCCGCTCCGTGGTCCGCTCGGCCGACGCCAGCAGCGCCAGCGCCGCCGCGCCGACCGCGCTCCACGTCCGCGCCCCCGTCGCGCGCGCCGCCGCCACCAGCAGCGCGCCCAGCGCGGCGAAGGCGAGCGCCTTCCCCAGCACCAGGGCGTCCGGACCGCCCCACCGCCACGCGGTCACGAGCCCCGCGTCGAACAGCCACTGGAAGTTGAGCCACGCGCTGCCGGGAGCGACCCACGAGAACGGATCCGTGCGCGGCACGGCGCCGTGCTCCAGGATCCAGCGCCCCGACGCGAGGTGCCAGAAGACGTCCGGCTCCAGCAGCGGGTGCAGCGCGAGGGCCGCCCCGAGAAACGCGACGGCCGCGGCGCCCGGCGCCGCGGCCCTCGATCCCCCGCTCCGCACGGCGTCCACGCGCCGGATCAGGCGGGAGCCGCCGCCCGCGCCCGCTCCGCGACGGCGTTCGCCATGTCCGTGGTGGTGCTCCGGCCGCCCATGTCGTAGGTGCGGACCTTGCCCTCGGCGATCACCGCGGCCACCGCCGCGCGGATCCGCTTCGCCTTCTCCTTCTCGCCGAGCCAGTCCAGCATCATCTCGGCGGACAGGATGCACGCCACCGGGTTCACCTTGTTCTGGCCGGAGTACTTCGGCGCCGACCCGTGCGTGGGCTCGAACACCGCGTACCTGTCGCCGATGTTCCCGGACGCCGCGAAGCCCAGCCCGCCCACGAGCTGCGCGCACAGGTCCGAGATCACGTCGCCGAACAGGTTCGAGCAGACCAGCACGCCGTACTGCTCCGGGTTCTTGATGAGCCACATCGTCATGGCGTCGATGTTCGTCTCCCAGAGATCGATCCCCGGGTACGACTTCGCCACCTCGCGCGCCACCCGCACCATCAGCCCCGACGTCTCGCGCAGCACGTTCGGCTTCTCCACGATGGTGACGTTCGGGTAGCCGTGCGCCTTCGCGTACTCGAACGAGTCGCGGATGATGTTCGTGGCGCCGCGCCGCGTGATGACGCGGCACGTGATGGCCATGTCCTCCGCGGCCGTCGTGTCGAACTTCCTCATGGCCGGCGAGCCCGCCTTCAGCGCGCCGCGCACCGCATCCGGCACCGGGTGGAACTCCACGCCGGCGTACATCCCCTCGGTGTTCTCGCGGAACACGACGATGTCGATGCCCTCGCGGTGGTTCAGCGGGTTCCCCGGGAACGCGTGGCACGGGCGGCGGTTCGTGCGCAGGTCGAACTCCTGGCGCAGCCGCACGATGGGGCTCCGGTAGGTGAGGCCCTTCCCCTTCAGCGCGGGAACGAGCGCCTCCTCGGCCTCCTCCTTGGGCAAGGACGTGATCGCGCCGAAGAGCGACGCGTCCGTGTTCCGCAGGATGTCGAGGGTGCGGTCCGGCAGCGGGTTGCCTTCCGTCCGCCAGAACTCCCAGCCGATGTCCGCGTGCACGTACTCGGCCTCGAAGCCCACGGCGTCCAGCACCTTGCGCGCCGCGTCCATCACCTCCACGCCGATGCCGTCCCCCGGCATCCACGCGATCCTGTACCTGGCCATGGCGGAATCACTCCTGGCGGCGGGCGTGGCGCGCGGGCGCACGGACGGCCGGCCGCGGTCTCGGGGTCAGCGAACGACGATGAACTTCCCGGTCTGCTCCACGCTCTCGGTGACCGTCTGGGTCCCGCCGCCCTCCACCGGCACGTCGCGGCGGTCCGTGCCCTGCACGTGGAAGAGGTAGATGCCCGGCACCAGGTGCTCCCCGGCGTCCGTCCGCAGGTCCCATTCCCGGCTGGTCGGCGACGTGCTCCGCGGCTGGCCGGGCCCGTGCTCCAGCGTGATCAGGTGCTCCGCGGCCTCGTTGAAGACGCGGATGGTGGCGGCCGTGGGCAGGTTCGCGAAGACCACCTTCGCCCCGCGCTCCTGGAAGTCCGCCCGCCGCTTGTACGGGTTCGGCACCACGTAGATCTCCCGGCTGCGCACGCGCTCCTGCACGGCCGGGTACAGCTTCCCGGTCTCGGCCCGCGGGCCCTCGAACGTCAGCCCCAGGTTGTTGCCGAGGAAGCCCCGGTCGAAGGTGGACACGGCGTACCGGTAGGGGAAGTCGTCGTGCACGTCGAAGTCCGTCACGGTGAACGCGCGCGCGGCGGGGTCGTACACCAGGTCGATGTCGTTCCCCTCGAACTCGTCCTCCGTGAGCAGCACGAACTCGAACTTCGACTCGCACTGCCGGATCTCGCCCAGCAGCGTGAACGAGTCCACGTCCGGGAGATCCGAGCGCCACAGGTGGTATCCCTCGAACGCCTCGAGGTCCGCGGTCATGCGGGCGTTCGCCGGGAACACGTAGTGCGCCGTCCACTTCACCGTGTCCCCCGGGGCGGTGGCGCCCTCGCCGAACCGGATCCGCATGGCGTCCATGATGTCGAACACCTGCGCGGGCGAGGAGACGTTGAGGATCGTGGTGGGGACGGTGGGCGGCAGCGGGTTCGGGATGTTCGCCAGGTTGACCGGCCCGGCCACGCGCACGTTCAGCCCCTCGGACAGGCTGGCCACGCTGTTCAGCGCCGTGACGAAGTAGCCCGAACTCGCGGACAGCGTGCTGTTCACTCCGGACACCGTGACGGGGCACGTGCCCAGCGGTCCGTCAGGGTCGTTCACGTTGTCGGAGATGCGGATCCCGAGGTCCGGCGCGAACGCGGACCGGTACAGGTGCAGCGAGTCGGCGGTCACGATGCGCAGCGTGTCCGTGCGAAGCGGCGCGCCGGTGCCGGACGCGTTCGAGAAGATCTGGGAAAGCAGCAGGAGCCGCCGGCCGAACCCGGGATCCTGCGGGATCTTGGTGACCCGCAGCCGGTAGTCGCAGTCCAGGCGGTACAGGCCCTCGACCGTGAGGGTGGCGTTGTTCGACGGGATGGGGTCCAGGCCGGCGAACGTGATGCCGGTGACGGCACGCCCTTCGTCCGCCGGCGCCTCCGGCCACCGGATGACCACCCGCTTCGAGAACGGCTCCACGGAGAGGTCCAGGTCCGGCAGGTCCAGGTTCTGCGCGCCGGCCGGCGCCGCCAGTCCCGACGCGGCGATCAGCCACGCGGCCGCCACGGAGGCACACCTTCCGCGCGGGCGCCTCGGACAGGGGCTTCGGGTCATCGGACGTCCTCTCCTCGGCCCCCGCTCCCGCGGCGGGCCGTCGACGGCTGGCTAGGGTACGGGGAACTCGCCGAACTCGGTAAGGACCGCCCGGATGAAGTCGCGGAACGCCGGGCGTTCCACGAAGTACGGGTGGAAGCCGAGGTAGATCAGGTTCCCGTTCACACCGGGGGACGTGAGCCTCCGCACCCCCACCACGGACGTCCCGTCGTTGGCCCGGTAGATGGGCTCGGTGAGCGTGGTGTCGATGGGGATGATGCCCAGGTCGTAGAAGCCGAAGCCGCGCAGGAGGGGGCCCTGCGGCCACGTCAGCGGGTCGAACACGAGGTCCGGATACGGATTGGCGCCCGTCGTGATCTGCGACCGGGCGATGCGCAGGCGGCGGGTGGCGTCCGCGCCCACGTTCGAGTTGCCCACCGCCCGCTCGATGCGCGAGATGCCGAACTGCGACGCCATCCAGTGGTCCAGGACGGTGGTGTCCGTGAGCGTGGACTGGAAGTTCACCTCGACGGAGGATCCGCCCATCCAGTCGATGGAGCCGTCCACGGCGCTCTGCTGGTAGCGCACCGCGTTCGAGGGGGCGAGCCCGCACAGGAACAGGTTGCCGCCGCTGGCCACGTACGACGGCAGGGGGCTCGGCGGCTCCTTGTGGTAGCTCTCCATCACCGAGGCGTCGCCGCCGGCGCGCTGGGCGTACGCGCTCAGGAACCAGAACGTGCTGGAGGCGCAGTCCAGGAGCGCCAGGCTGGGCTCCTCCGTGCTGTCGGTCTCGTGGATCTGGTAGTCGTAGCCATCGAAGTAGTACTGGATGAGGCCCAGTTCCACCTCGGGATAGTCCACGGGCCAGATGAAGCTGTTCTGGAGCGACTGCGGGTTCGTGTCCACGACCACGAGCACGTAGCGGCTCTCCAGCGGGCAGAACCGCGGTCCGGCGAACACGCGCAGGCGCGCCGCGAGCACGTTGATGAAGCCGGCCTCGTCGATGGCGCGGACGAAGAAGGTGTGCGGGCCCTCGTCCGGGAACCACAGCGCCTCCGGCTCGCCCGGGACCTGCTCCGGGTACTCCGTGTCCGTGATGGAGAACGGCGTCCAGTTCGTGGTGTCGTCCACGGCATGGCTGAAGCCGGCCACCGCGGCCCCGGACGGACCCGGCGTGGCGCGCCACTCGAACCGGATGCCCTGTCCCGCGAAGACCTCGCGGACCTCCACCTGTCCGGCCGCGAACGACCCGAGGATGTTCGACGTCATGAAGATCGTGGGCCCGTCCAGGGCGCGCGTGACCTGGAACACCCGCGTGTTGATCCGGCGCGTGAGGATCCGCTCCGTGGCGCCGGCGTCGTCGATGGCCCGGATCCCGAAGATGGCCTTGTTCGGCGGCGGCGTGGCGTTCACGTTCGGGAAGAAGACCGAGTCCTCCTCCGTGAAGCGCCAGACCAGGGAGTCCGTGTAGTAGCCGCCGGCGAAGTCCGGGTAGTACGTGAGCGTGTCCAGCCAGGCCACGACGCGGGACAGATCGTCGATGGGCTCGCCGGTGTCGCGGACGAAGTCCTCGAGCTGCGTGAGCGCGTAGAGGTAGCCCACCACGAGCCCGTCGTCGTCGCTGCCCCGCCAGTTGAACTCCACCTGGGAGCCCCACTGGCCCAGCTCGCGCGGCGACGGATCCACGATCTCCGTATACGGCGCGATCGTCTTCGCGTTGAAGCTGCGGAACGCGGGGGTCTCGTCCACGGCCCCGTTGTTGTCCACGGCGCGGATGAACACCGTGTGGTACTGCGAGTACACGGAGTCCGGCAGGGGCGTGATGTAGTCCGGGAGCGGCTCCACGCAGCAGGTGTCCCGCGCCTCCACGATGAAGAGGCTGTCGTTCCCGAAGACCGGACCCTCCCAGTCGTCCGGCGTCTCCCACGCGATCTCGTAGTGGTCCACGAAGCCGTCGTCGTCCCAGCCGAACCAGAACAGGTTGACCTCGAAGCTGGCGTCCGAGGCCTCCGGCGGCGCGGACGACAGCCGCGTGTTCGGCGGCTGGTTCGGCACGAGCGAACCCGGCTCCGAGTCGCAGCCGGCCCAGAGCGCCGCGGCGACGAGCGCCGGGACGAGCAGTGCGGAGCGGGGCACGCGGTTCATGGCCTTCCCCCTGCTGCAGGCGTGCTGCCGGTGCGGCGGATCCGGGGACATCCGCGCGGGTGGATGGGGAGTGCGGGGAAGCGGGGTCCCATGGGCGCGGTCCTCCTCACGGGGCCACGTCGAAGGGCAGGCTCTCGACCGTGCCGGACAGGAGATCCGAGTTGTCCCGCACCTCCACGCGCAGCACGTGCCCGCCCAGCGTGAACAGCTCGAGATCCGTCTGCGGCTGCCCGACGAACGTCGTGAACGACCCCGGCGGGATCTCCTGATCGAACCACCAGCGGTACCGGAGGTCCGCCGGGTCGCTGTCGACGTCGAAGCCCTGGAACGTGAACCGCACGGGCGTGTTCGCGTGGATCACGCCGGTGGGAGGATCGATCGTCAGCGACGGACGACGGTTGAACGGCACCGCGGTCGGGAAGGTGGTCGCCGGGGAGCGCCCGTAGACGTCCCGCCCGCGGACCCGGAAGGTCAGGAACTCGTCGTCGTCCCGGTACGGGCGCGAGACGAGGCTGTCCGGGGTGACCCGGATGCTGTCCGTGTTCGCGCACAGGTCCGTGGTGCTCCCGAAGATCGCCGCGTTCACGTCCCACGCGTAGGACACGATGGGCCCATCGACGTCCGTGCACTCCCAGCAGAAGGACACCGTCGACCCGAAGGGGATGGTGTCCTGCACGCCCGGCTGGGTCAGGTCGTGGGCCGTCACCAGCACCGAGTCCACGTCCGGGTCCGAGTCCAGCCACGTGATCTCCAGCCGGCTCACCAGGGACGTGGAATCGATCACGCACTTCGAGTCGAAGTTCGAGACGACCTCGAACAGCCCGCCGCTCCGGGAAACGGCGCCGGCATCGTCGTACGCGCGGACGATGAAGTCGTGGCGGCCGCTGGCCAGGGGTCCCACCGTCCGCACCGTGTCGTCCCGCGCGTGCTCCCGCGGCGACTCGGCATCCAGGATGGTCTCCCAGCGCACGACCTCCCCGTCCGCGTCCGATCCCGTCCAGATGAAGGTGATCGTGCTGTTCACGATGGTCGTGTCCCCGGGCGCCAGGCCGCGGAACGACCCCGCGGAGTTCGACACCTCGATCAGATCCGTGCGGAACTGCACGACCGGCGCGGCGGCGGTGAAGGCCTCGAACCGGAGCGAGTCCGGCGTGGGGTCCTCCTTGCCGAGGTTGTCCACGGCGCGCAGCAGGAAGAGGTGCGCCTCCGTCCCCACCTCGCCGGCCTGGAAGCGGAAGACGCTGTCCGTCTTCGTGGTGAACTTCCACGCGTTCTGCCCGAGGGTGTCGTCGATGGCGTAGCGGAACCCCGCGATCGTGCCGTCCCGGTCCTCGCCGCGCCAGAAGAGGTGCGCGCGATAGAACAGGTCCGTGGGATTCGCCGGATCCGGCGAGATCTCGGGACCGTCCGTGATGTAGGTCTCCGGCGGGAGGTTGCGGTCCACGGCCACGGTCTCGTCGCGCTCGCAGCCGAACACGAGGATGCCCCCCAAGACGACGACGGCCGCGGTGATCAGCGGCCGGGGAGCGGGATTCTGACGCTGGAAGTCCATGTCAATTCGTCAGTTACGGGTTCCGCCGGAAAAGCCTAGCTACCTTAGCAAGAGATCGGGGAGGTGTCAACGATGCCAAGGTTCTCCCCGGCCAACCCAACTCCTTGTCCCGCAGCAAGTTGCCGGCACAGGCGCCGGCCGGACACCGCTACGGGATCGGGATCTGCACCTGCCACAGCCGGATCTCGCCGATGGCCCACGGGTCGTCGTCGAAGCCGATGTCCTCGAAGCCGTTGTCCGGGCAGTCCGCCAGGGCGACCACGATCCGGAGTTGGCCGGCGTCCGCTCCCGGCGCGAACCGGGGGTGGAACACGTTCCGTGCGCAGGCCAGGTTGCTGACGGACCCGGGCGTCTCCACGCGCACGGGCACGCCCTCCCGCGACCAGGTCTCGGAAGCCCCGGAGCCGCTGACCGCGAGCTTCTGGACGAAGAGGCCCCAGTTCCCGTCCACGTTCGACGCGTAGACGACGTAGCGCTTGCCCGCCGACGTCTCCGCCGACAGGGCCGGATTCTGGATCAGGGCGTCGCTGCCGAAGAGCTCGCTGAGCTGCACCTGGCCGCCGCCACCGAGGTCCAGCCGCCAGACCATGCCGAGATCCCCTTCGGCGCGCAGGCCGGGAAGCCCTCCGGCGAGCGCCGCGGGCGGGCGCGACCGCCCCGACGCCGAGGCGATCACCGCCGGCGCGCTCCGGCGCGGCGCCGGGCCCGGCGGCTGCGGGTACACGACCACGTGGGTGGTGTCTCCCGCGGGGATCACGACGGTGGTGTCCCACGGGGCCGAACCGAGGCGCTCCGCGCTGACCAGGTAGGTCTCCAGCGTCGGCGGCGCCGGCACGCCGCTCACGACGTCGTACGACAGCAGGCAGTTCCAGTCGCGCGAGTCGCCCGCATTGTTCAGCACCGTGCTCTGCGCGAAGTCGCCGCTGTCCACGAGGCCGTCGGCGCGGCTCCAGAAGACGGTGGTGTTCGGCAGCCCCGTCTCGATGCGCAGCGTGCCGCGCGCGATCGTGAAGTAGACCGAGATCGAGTCCGTGTCGCCGGGGCTCAGGGTCACCTGCCGCGTGATCGTGGTGTCGCAGTAGGTCTCCCGCGTGGAGTCCGCCAGGAAGCGCCCGTCCAGCCGCGCCCCCAGGATGAACGAGCCGCCTCCCCCCACCGGCAGGGACGTCAGCGTGACGGGGGTCCGCAGCGTGTCCGCGTTCTCGACGATGGGGTACGTGGGCGTGCCGCCCGGCGCCTGGTACAGGATGTACGCGTCCGTCGCCAGCGTCTCCGGCGGGGCCACCTCGTTGTCCACCTCGAACGCCTCGATGTACACGTTCGCCACGTTCTCGCGGCCGAGCGTGCCGAAGATGCCGCCGCCGTCCTCGAAGTCCGGATGCCGGTCCACGAAGTCCTCGGTGGCCGCGTAGATGGGCGGGTTGAACGAGAGCTGCGTCTCGGCGCCGCCGCGCACCGCCGTCAGGTCCACGGCGAACAGCTTGTCGTCGCGGGTGAAGACCAGGCGGTCGTCCGACACCCACGTGGGATCCCGGCCGAGTCCGACGCGCTGCGCCGTGCCGACCGCCGGCGTGCCGCCCGGACCGGACGGCGGGACGACGGGCAGCGTCCACACCTCGAAGCGCCCCGACTCGTTCGTGTGGACGAACGCCAGCTCCATCCCCGACGGCGCCCAGCGCGGGTAGAAGTTGTCCCCGGAGCCCATCTCGTCCGCGGTGATCTGCCAGGAGACGTTCGCCGCGGGGTTGTCGGCGTCCACGACCCACACCAGCCAGAGGTCCTCGTCCGACTCGCGGTTCGCATCCGGCTGTCCCGGCGTCTTCTCCACGGTGCTGAACGCGATCAGGGACGCCGTGGTGGGGTGCGGCTCCGGGAACCGGCCGAGCCCCGCGGTGAGCTGGTCCCAGCCTTCGCAGTTGTCGCAGCCGGGAATGGGCGAGTCCTCGGAGCACGCCGAGAACGCGGCGAGCGCGGCCAGGAGGGCGAAACCGGAGACCTTCCGCAGCGGGGAAGGCATGGAAGGGCTCGGACGCATCGGGCCGGCCGCCTCCCCGGCCCGGAGGACCGGAGGAAGAAGAGTTGGAGAAAGCGAAGAAAAGCGGTCGTGACTATAGGTCGGGGTCTCCGGGGTGTCAAGACGACGCCCGGCCCGCGGAACCGTCGAACTCTCTTGCTTCCAAGGACTTCGCTCACACGCCGATTCCCGATCCAGCCGCCCGCGGGCGTTCCCGACCCGCTCAGCCCGCCGGTGCCGGCGCGGCCGCCTCCCCGCCGCGATCCCGGTACTGCCGCATCCAGCCGGCCGCCGCGTCCGCGTCGCCCTTCCGTCCGGCGACCCCGGCCATCCCGCGGTATGCCTCCGGCGCGCGCGGATCCGCCGCGATCGCGCGGGCATAGGCGTCCTCCGCCTCGGCGATCCGGTTCCCGGCGAGCAGGATGTCGCCGAGGACGCGGTACGCCTCCGCGCACCGGCCGCCGCCGCGGAAGTACCGCTCCAGCCACGCCAGCGCCTCGTCCGTCCGCCCGCGCAGCCGGGCCAGCTCCGCGCGGCGGAACTCCTCGCCGGATGCGAAGCAGTCCTCGCCGCCGCGCGCGTCCGCCGCGTCGCGGGCGTCGAGGTACGCGCGGAGCCGCTCCGCCTGGGCGCGCGCCGGCGCGTGGTGCTCGTTCTCCCAGCGCCCGTCGTAGGCGAGCACCGAGTCCGCCTGCGCGCGCGCTTCGGCCCGCCGCCCCTCGGCCAGCAGCAACTCGGCCACCGCCGCGCGCGCGAGCAGGTACCGCGGCTCCAGCGCGACCGCGCGGCGGTACGCGGCCAGCGCCTCGTCGAACCGGCCGGTCTGCTCCAGCACGAGCCCGAGGTTGAACGGCGCGCGGTAGTACTCCGGGTTCAGCGCCTCCGCGCGCGCGAGGTGCCCGAGCGCCTCGTCCAGGTCCCCCAGGCGCGCGAGGTCGATGCCGAGGTTCATGTGGCACTTGTCGTAGTCGGGATCGAGCGCCAGCGCCTCCCGGTAGTGCGCCACCGCGTCCGCGTAGCGTCCCTGGGAGTCCGCCACGATCCCCTGCCGGTAGATCACCTGCGCCACGCCCGCGTCCTCGTCCACGCCGTACACGTTCGCGTGCATCAGCAGCGCGGTGGCGGCCAGGCCGCCCGCCAGCGTCGCCGCCCGCGCGAGGCGCCGGTCGCGCACCGCGTCCCACGCGGCCAGCGCCGCGAGCGCCGCGAACGGCAGCAGTCCGGGCACGATCGGGATCCGGTACCGGTCCAGCACGAAGAACAGGATGGTGGCGAACGAGTACGACGCCACGAAGACGTACGGCAGCGCCCACTCCCGGCGCCGCCGCCAGGCCAGGACCATCCCCACGATCGACAGCGCGCCCACGAGGCCGAACGTCGGCACCGGGAGGCGCAGCGGCGCGGAGTAGCGCCGGAAGTAGTGGAAGTGCTCGATCTGCGGCACCTCGTACGCGCTCCAGAAGTGCACGGTCTTCATCACCATCCGGGACAGGAAGGTCCCCGGGTGCTCCCGTGCGTAGCGCAGGGTCTCGTGCAGGAAGAAGGACGACACCTCGGTGTACGTCAGCGGGCGCCCCGCCACGCGCTCCGCCTCGGTGCGGCACTCCACGTCCTTCTGCAGATCCGCCGTGATCTTCTCCGTCGTCCCGTCCGGCCGCCTCACGTACAGCACGGGGGTCTCGTGGCCGCCGGACGCCATCGGCCCGTTCCCGATGTAGAAGTTCAGGCCGCCGTTCGTCGTGATGAGGGCGGGATCGCCCGTGCGCCAGTTGTGGATCGTGGCCGGCGCGATGCCGGCGAGGATGCCCCCGCCGAACGAGAGGCCCGCGACGACCAGCGTGCGCACGGCCGGTCGCGCGAACGCGTGCGGTCGCCCCCACGCGCCGGCCAGCCACAGCAGCGCGGGGGGCGCGAAGAGCAACACGTTGCCGCGGCCGAGCGCGTCCAGTCCCACCACCACGCCCGCGGCGAGCGCCGTGCGCCACGACGCGCGCCGCGCCGCCTCGTGCAGCAGGAGCAGCGCGGCCGCCGTCATGAAGACGTTCAACGTGGGATAGATGATGGCCGTGACGTACGCGATCACCGGGCCGTACAGGGCGAGCAGCCCGGACGCCACGCACGCGAGGCGCGCGCCGCCGTAGCGCCGCGCGAACAGGTGCACGAGCGGCACGGTGGCCGCCGACACGACCACCTGCATCATGCGCACGGCATCCAGCGAATGTCCGATGACGGCGTACAACGCCGCGAGCACGTGCGGGTACAGGGGCCCCATGAAGTACGGGTCCTTCGCCTGCAGTCCTTCGCGCAGGATCCGCAGCGCCCACTCGTCGTAGTACTTCGCGTCCAGGCCGAGGAAGTCGAACCACGGGTAGTGCGACGTGCTTTCCCAGTGCCACAGCCGCAGCGCCGCCGCCACGAGCACCGCGGCGGCGAGGAAGCGCTTCTCGACCGGCGTCCACGCGGGCAGGCGCGCGGCGCGATCCCCGGGGCCTCGCGCGGCGGCGGACGGCATCGTCAGCGCAGGTAGCCCACGGCCCGGAGCTGCTCCGCGATGGCGGGATCCAGGGCCGCCCCCGTCTCGCCGGGGCGGCGCAGGCCCTCCGCCAGATCGCCCGTGAACACCATCGGGCGCTCCAGGAAGAACGATTCGGCGAACAGCTTGCGCGGGATGTTGTGGACGTAGCGGCGCGGGATGGGCTTGCCGGCGAGGTGCGTCACCATGGCGGCGAGGTCGCGGAGATCGATCGGCCGCACCTCCCCCGGCACGATGGCCGGCCCGAGCGCCGCGAACACCCCGACGCGCCGGTGCCATCCGGAGAACGCGGTCGGCGGCAGCGGACCCACGAGCGGCCCGTCGGGGGTGCCCGGGAAGAACAGCAGGCCCTCGGCCTCGTCCGCCACCACGTCCGGTCCGATCGGCAGGCCGTAGCCCGGACCCTTCTCCCCGCGCACGTCGTACACGGCCGACGCCACCGGCGTCCCGTCCTCGGTGCGCAGCCCGCGCAACTCCTCGACGAACGCCGCGCGCGCCGCGCTGTCCGCGGACGCGAGGTGGAAATCCCCGCCGAACAGGTTCCGGCTCTCCGCGCCTTCCGTCCCCCCGCCCAGCCGGGCGAGCACGGTCGCCTTCGACACGCCGGCGTAGGCGGGGCCGAACCCGTGGTCCGACACGATGAACAGCGTGGCCCGCTCCGGCAGCTTCGCGCGCACCTCGCCGAGCACGCGGTCGCACCACACGTACACGTCGCGCACCGCGGTCCTCAGCCGTTCGGGCGCGTCCGCGCGATACTGCGGGTGGCTGGGGTCGTGGAACCTCCACAGGTGGTGCTGGATCCGGTCCGGCACGGTGAACACGATGAACGACACGTCGGGCCGCCGGTCGAACAGGAGCCCGAGTCCGATGCGCCGGCGGGCCTCCTCCATCGCCATCATCCGGTCCAGCCAAGCCTCCTCGGCGCCGGGCTGCGGCGGACCGAGCCACGCGTCGCGCTCGTATCCCTGCGCCACGATCTCCGCCTCCAGGTCCGGCGGGTAGGTGAGCGGCGCGCCTTCCGGATACGGGAAGCCGCCGATCATGAAGCCGTTCACCTCGTCCGGCGGCGTCGTGATCGGCACGTTCACGATCCCGACGGTCAGCGCGACCTCCGACAGATCCTGCCAGAAGGGCGGTACCAGCCGGCAGGTGGCGTCCACGAAGCGGCCGCGCGGGTTGCTCCCGGCGGGGATCCAGAAGCTCCAGACGCCGTGGGCCGACGGCGGCACGCCCGTGGCCACGGTCGTCCAGGCCGGCGGCGAGGTCATCGGGACCGTGGAGCGCAGATCGCCCATGGCGCCCTCGCGACGCAGCGCGGCGAAGTTCGGCAGGAGCCCCTGCTCCTCGTAGTCCGCGAGAAGGTCGGGCGAGAGGCCGTCGAATCCCAGGAGGAAGACCGGACCGGGCGCGCTCACGGGAACCGGATCGGGGCCGGAGCACCCGCACGCGACGGACAACGCCGCGAGCGCGAGGAGACGGGCGGACGTTCGCAGAAACATGAGGTACTCCGGGCGCGCACCGGGGACGTCGAGGGAGGCGACTCGGCGAACGATCCTAAGGGACCGCTCGCGGGGTCACAAGGTTCCCGGATCCGGGTCGACGCGGCGTTCCCGGGTCGGCCTCGGCCCGCGGCGTCCCTCCGCGGCCGCGAGCGTCACGGCCAGCGCGGCCGCCGCGAGCAGGGACACGGCCGCCCCGGCGGGCCAGCCCGCGGGGCGGTAGCGCATCTCCACGAGGTGCGGGCCGCCGGCCGGCACCCGCACGCCGCGCACGAGGCCCCACACCGGGAGGACGGGCGCCGGCGCGCCATCCACGGTCGCGGTCCAGCCCGGGTCCAGGGCGTCCGCCACGACGACCAGGGCCTCCGCATCCGCCTGCGTGCGCACGAGCAGCCGCTCCGGCTCGTCCGCGAGCAGCTCCAGCGCGTGCGCCTCGTGCTCGCTCGTCTCCGGGGCGCCGACCGATCCTTCGCCCACCCAAAGGGCCTCGCGCGCGGGATCCAGCCGGCCGGCGGCCAGCCGCGCCGCCATCTCCGCCCCGGAGACGCCGCGGCCGGCGAAGGCCAGCGTGACGCGCGGCAGCGCCTCCTCGTTGCGCGCGAGCGCGAAGCCGTCGCACGGCACCGGCGTCCAGCCCGCGGCCGGCGGCAGCGCCGCCCCCACGACGGCGCGCACCGCGAGCGCGTCGAGCAGCGGGTGCTCCAGGGAGCGCGGATCGACGGGTTCCACGATGCGCCGCCCCGACCAGATCCCCCACGAGAACAACGGCTCGCCCAGGGCCCGCTCCAGCGCCTCGCCGAGCGACCGGTCGGACAGCGCGTTGTAGCCCTGCAGGTCGCGCAGCGTGTACGGGACGTTGGTGGACGGCGGCAGCACGCTCGAGATCGGGTACGGCCGCACGGGCTGGTCCCGGCCGAAGCGGAGGAAGCGGCCGCCGCCGCGTTCCTCGTCGGCCGCGAGGAGGGCATGGAGCTGCTCGATGCCGGCCGACGGCGCGAACACGTCCGCGGGCGGGCGGTCGCCCCGGTACGGTGCGGCGAACGCGAAGAGCTGCGCGGCGGCCGCGGCGAGCGGCAACAGCGCGGCCGCGCGCGAGGCGGGCAGCAGGAACGCGACGCCCGCCGCCGCGGCGAAGCCCGCGGCCGCCGCCACCCGCGCGGGCACGCGTGCGAGCGTCGCGGGATCGAAGCCGCCGGCCATCGCCTCCGGCGAGGCCCCGAGCCAGCGGGGAAGGTCGTTCCCGGCGGCGCGCGCGAGCGCGACCGCGGCCGCCGCCGCGACGAGCACGGCGATGCCGTAGATCCGGCGCCCGCGCCCGCCGCGACCGCGCGCCAGGGCCGCCGCCGCGAGCGCCGCCGGCACGAGCTGCGCCAGCACCACGACGGCGCCCGCGCGATCCAGCCGCGCGAAGTCGAAGCCGGGCAGGAACCGGTGCGCGAGCTGCGCGGGCGGCGCGCCGAAGGCGATCACCACGCCGGCGACGAACAGCGCGGTGCAGGGCGCCGCCGCCCGCCGCGTCCCGCGGGCGGCCATCCCGTACAGCGCGAGCACGAGGATCGGCGTGCCGGCGAACACGGAGTTGATCTGCGTGCGCAGGTAGAAGCCGTCGCCGCGCGGGAAGAGCCAGGCCCACTCGTCGCCGGTGAGCGGCGAGCCGAAGAGCTCCTCGCAGGCGAAGCGCAGCGCGTCGACCGCGTGGAAGGCGCCGGAGGCCACGGTCGCCCATGCGAGCTCCGCGCGCGCGGATCGCGCCGCGAGGTCCAGCGAGGGCAGCAGCTGCGCCGCCACGAGCGCGACCGCCATCGTCCCCGCGCCCGCGAACACCAGCAGGGTCCGCACCGGCGGGGGGCGCGGCGCGGCGGCCGTCCCCCACGCCACGACCGCCGCCAGCGCCGCCGCGTACGCCGCGTGCAGCGCC
The DNA here is from genome assembly GCA_964471155.1 of uncultured Gemmatimonadota bacterium. Taxonomy (GTDB): domain Bacteria; phylum ARS69; class ARS69; order ARS69; family ARS69; genus CAYYFX01. The sequence goes on from CAYYFX010000007.1 coordinate 18,285, forward strand.
ATCTGCGGCTGCCCCGCGAGGAACGTGCCCGCACCGGCCAGCGCGAGGTACGCGCCCGCGCGCACCGACGGCCGGGTCGCCGCGCGCAGCGCCGCGAGGATCACCCACGGCAGCCAGCTCGCGGCCGCGAGGAACGGCGGCTGCCCGAAGTGCTTCGCGAAGAACCCGTTCAGCGCGAACACGCAGCCGGCCGCGGCGGCCACGTCGCGCGGCGCGCCGAGACGCCGCAGCAGGAGCGCCGCGCCGATCCCGCCGAAGGCCGCATGCAGGAACAGGAACACGCCGAGCTGCACGCCCGGATCGACCGGCAGCAGCAGCCAGTTCGGCGGGTACAGCACGCCGGCCTGCGGATCCGCGAGGAACGGCGCCCCGCAGAACGTCCACGGGTTCCAGAACGGGATGACGCCGCGCACCCACGCGTCGTGCAGCATCCACCGCCGCGGGTAGTACGACGTCGCCGAGTCCGGGTTGTGCGAGGGCGCCGCGCGCTCGGCGACGCTCGCCGTCTCCGACCACGGCCGCCACCGGTCCATGTTCGCCGTGACCGCGAGGCGCTGCCCGGTCAGCTCGCGCGCGAAGAACACCGCGGCGAACGCCACGATCACGGCGATCATCGCGGCGGAGCGCGCCCTCACGGCGCGTCCCCGCGGACGGCCTGCCGCAGCGCCCGCGCGGCCGCGAAGTCCGGGTCCCGCGCGAGGGCCTCGTCCAGCCGGGCGCGCGCGGCCGCCGGGTCCGCGGCCGCGAGCGCGCGCAGCCAGAGGCTCCACGGCTCGTCCGCGACCCGCGGTTCGGTCAGGATGCGCTCGGCCGCCTCCGGCCGCCCCGCCGCCGCCTCCGCCGACGCCGCGGACCACGCCGCCCAGCGCGCGCCCGGCACCGGCAGGTGCCGCACCGCCGCGAGCGCGGAGCCGAACGCCGCGTGGCGCGGTCCGGGCATCACGTACAGCCCCACCACGACCGGCGCGGCCAGGATCCATGCGCCGATCGCCGCCGCCGCCGCCGCGCCGCCCGCCGCGCGGAGGCGCCGCGCGGGACCGAGCGCCGCGAAGCCCGCCACCGCGACCACCAGGAACGGCACGAGGGGCTGGTGCATGCGCGTGTGCCCGTACGCCACGGCGTGGACGGCCAGCGTGGCCACGAGCCAGACGAGCGCCAGCGAGCGGAACGGCGAGCGCGGCAGCGACACGAGGGCCGCCGGTCCGGCCACGAGCGGGACGAGCGCCGCCAGCCACGTGAGCAGCACCAGCGCCGCGGCGACCGACGGGGGCGCCGGCCCGTACCAGTCCCGCAGGAGGTGCCGCGGGAGGAAGAAGTCCGGCGCCCACAGCGCGGCCAGCCGCCGCGGGACGCGCTCCAGGAAGGCCGCGGGATCCGCGCGGATGCTCGCGAGCGCCTCGCGCTTGTACCAGGCGTCGTCCTCGGCGAACGCCCGCGGATCGGACGCTCCCGCCCCGGCGCGCCGCCCCGGGATCATCGTGCGCCACCCGCTCTCGGGCTGGAGCCGCGCGACGGCGGGGTCGATGCCGCGCGCGCGCAGCGACGCGCCCAGCGCCTCCGCCGTGCCGTTCGCGGGGTCGAGCCCCACGCTCCAGATCCCCTGCAGGTCGCGCGGCACGTGCGGGTTGTTGCCGCTCCAGAGGTTCCACCCCGAGTTCGTGTCGACGATCACCGGCCGGCCCGCCTGCGCCGACGCGAAGATCGCCCACGGCGCGATCACCAGCGCGCCGGTCGCCGCCAGCAGCGCGGTCGCGCCCGCCGCGCGCGGACCGCGGCGCAGCAGCAGCCAGGCCGCGGAGACGACCAGCAGCACGAGCGCGGTGGAGCGGACGAGCGCCGCGAGCCCGAGCGCCGCGCCGGCCGCCGCCGCCGCGCGCCGGCCGCCGGTCTCCCCCGCCACGAGCAGGCGGTCGAAGCCGAACACGAGGAACGGCGTGAGCAGCGTCTCCGCCCACAGCAGGTGCGAGAACGCCACCGACGACGGGTAGAACGCCGTGAACGCCGCCGCGCCCAGCGCCGCCCCGTCGCCGAAGCGGCGCCGCGCGAGGCGCCACACGAGCCACGTCGTCGCCACGGACACGAGCGCCTGCAGCACGCGCACGCCCCCGGCCCCGCCGCCGCCGAGCGCGAGCCCCGCCGCCACGAACGACTGGTAGCCGGGCGCGCGCCAGATCACCGGCGCGGCGCCGTCCGCCACCGCGCGGCCGAAGGCGAGGAACTCCTCCTCGTCGTACCGCGGCGGCAGGTCGGCGAACGCGAGGGCGAGCGTGACCTTGAGCAGGCCGGACAGGAGGAGGACGGCGACCAGGCGCCGGCTCAAATCCGTCCCTTGAGATGGATGTCGCGCCACATCGTGACGATCTCGCCCAGCGTGGAGATGATGTGGCTGGGCCGCACGGTGGACTGGCCGGCCGTGCGCGGGTAGTGCCGCACCCCGATCTCCGTCATCTTCAGGTCCAGCTTCGCCGCCTTCGCCAGGATCTCCGTGTCCACGAAGAACTTCCTCGACTCGATGTGGATGCGATCGAAGATCTCCCGCCGGAACAGCTTGAACGCGCAGTCCACGTCCCGGACGCGGATGCGGAAGATGACGCGCACCAGCAGGTTGTAGCCCCAGGAGAGCACGAGGCGCGTGAACGGGTCGAACCGGTAGATGCGGAAGCCGCAGACCAGGTCGTAGTCCTCGATCGCGGGGAGGAAGTTCTTCAGCTCGCGCACGTCGAACTGGTTGTCGGCGTCCGTGTAGAAGACCAGCGGCAGCACCGTGGACGTGAACCCCGTGCGCAGCGCCTTCGCATAGCCCTGGTTCACCTCGTGCACGAGCAGCTTCAGCTTCGGGTAGCGCGGCTTCAGTCCCTCCACGACGGCACGCGTGCCGTCGCGGCTGCCGTCGTCGACCACCAGGATCTCCCAGTCGTCGAACTGCAGGTCGCGGCACACGGAGTCCACCGACTCCACCTGCCGCGCGATGTTCTCTTCCTCGTTGTACGCGGGCAGAACGATCGCGATGGAGCGACCGATCCCCGCCGCCGGCTTCTCAGCCAAGGTACCCGATCCCCTTCAGGCGCTCGCGGATCTCGCGCGCCGCTTCGTCGGTCAGTCCGCGTCCGTCCCCGGCGGCGCCGGCCCCGGCCGGGGGCGCGGTGCGCACGGGCCGCGCCGCGCGCTCGGCGTCCGTGAACGCCTCCTCGAGCACGCGGCCGTCGAAGTCCGAGGGGACCCCGAGACCCAGATGGTGCAGGATCGTGGGCGCCACGTCGATGAGCTTCGCGCCCGCGAGCGCCGTCCCGGCGCGCACCCCCTCGCCCCGGAGGAAGAGGATGCCGTCCATCCGGTGGTCGCCGGAGTTGCCGTAGGCGCGCTCGACGAACCGGTGCGACGTGAAGTCCACCGTGCCCAGCGCCTTGTGCCGCATGTCCCGGGGCAGGAAGGTCAGCTCCGGCGCGCGGTCGAGGTACGGGCCCTCGTACAGGTCCTCCTTGCGCCAGATCTCCCCGATCAGCGGGCCCTCGCCGTCCGGGTCCGGGATGGCGCGGAGCGCCGCCTCGATCTCCGCGAGGACGGCGGGAGCCTCCGCCGGCTCCACGATCCCTTCGGGCTCCCGGCCCTTCAGGTTCAGGAAGATCTGCCCGTAGTTCCCCTTCGAGTACGCCCTGGTCCGCGACCAGTCCACGTCGTGCAGCGAGAGGAAGAGGCGGTTGATCCGTTCGATGAGCCGCTTGCGCGTGCCCACGCCCGCGGCCAGCCGCATCCGCGCGAACCCGGCCTTCATCGCGAGCCGGTAGCCCGCGGCCGGGGACAGCCCCAGCTCGAACAACGACCGCCGCACGAGCGTGGCCGCGCGCGGCTTCAGCTTCAGGAAGCCGGCGCGCAGGAGCCACACGTTGAACACGAGGAAGTTGTGGATGGGCCCGAAGCCGTGGTCCGAGAGGACGCAGACCGTGGCGTCGCCCGCCGCCTGCATCCACTCGCCGCACACCGCGTCCACGCGCCGCCAGTACGCCAGGCAGCGGTCGCGCAGGATCACCGCCTCGGCGGGATCGTGCATGGGGTGGCGCTCGTCCAGCACGTGCCAGAGCTCGTGCCCGAAGCGGTCCGTGCCCCAGACGTGCAGCATCGCGAAATCCCACGGCTTGTTGCGCAGCAGCCACAGGTTCGCGACGCGGTTCTTCTCCAGCACGCGGTCCAGCTCGTCCACCACCAGGTGCGCGCGCCCCTTGCGGTACACCTCCACGTGGTACAGCTCGTACGGGCCGGTGGCGGCCTCCACCTCCGCCAGCAGCTCCGGCGGGTACGTGAAATCGCGCGAGCCCATCGGGGTCAGGAAGTCGCCGACCATGGCCCCGTTCACCGGGATCGGCGGGTACGTCACCGGCACGTTGACCACGAGCACCTTGCGGCCGGCCTCGCCCAGGATCTCCCACAGCGTCTTCCCGGCCCGGGCGCGCGCGCTCACCGGCACCTCCTGGAAGCCGCCGGGCTCCCGCAGGAAGAACTCGAAGACGCCGTGCTTGCCGGGGTTCTTGCCGGTCATGAACGAGCACCACGCCGGCGCCGTCACCGGCGGCACGATCGAACGCAGCGGCCCGCACGCGCCCTCCGCGCGCAGGCGCGCCAGGTTCGGCATGGAGCCGTCGTCCAGCCAGGGGCCGATGAGGTCGAAGGTGGTGCCGTCGAGCGCGAGGACGAGAACGCGCCGGGACATCACTCGAGGGACAAGTACACGGGGCTGGACCACGCCATGTCGCCGCGCTCGTCCACACCCCGCAGGTACACCCACGTGGGACCGGTCACCGGCGCCGTCTTCGCGGAGAGCTCCACCACGTCGGCCGACGCCGGATCGGGGGTGAGCACGGCGAGCGTTCCCCCGGGCGCCACGATCTCCACGCGCGCCCAGTTCGTGGCGGCGCCGAGCGAGCCGTACACCTCGGCCACGTGCCCCGCCGGCACGCGCAGCCGCGAGCCCATCTGCTTCCCGTCCACCGTGAACTCCAGCAGGAAGCGCGGCCCGGTCGTGGCGTAGCAGCGGCGCTCGCGCAGCGCGTCCAGCACGGCCGCGCGCGTGAGCTCCTTCGCGAGCACGGCGGTCAGGCCGCCCGGGTACTTGTGCGCCTCGAACGCGAAGGGGCGAGGGTTGCCCGGCGTGGAGAAGCGCGTGTCGCTGGTCGCGATGAATCCCGGGCGGAAGCCCTTCCCGAGCAGGTCCGCCACGAACGCCCCGGCGGTCTCGCGCGCGGACGGGCGGTGCGAGCCGGCGCGCTCGAAGATGCCCAGCTCGGACGAGATCTCCACGAGATCCGCGCTCGCGTCGGCCACGCCGGCCGGGTCCACCGGCGGGTCGTCCGTGGACCCCGCGGGATGCGGGACCGCGATCACGGTCCCGGCCGGGACCGCCGCGCGCAGCTTCGCGGGCGTGTCGGCGCCCGAGGCCGGCGTGGGCAGCGACCCCGGCGGCTCGGGGAAGTACACGAGCCGGTTGCCGTACGCGGTCGACGTCCACTCGAAGCCGAGGAGCGGCACGAAGCGGCCGGCCTCGTCGAACTCCTTCGTGACCTCGGCGATGTCGCGGAACGTGGCGTCGTCCAGCTTCCTGTCCGGCAGCGCGTCGTTGTCCGTCATCGCCGCGAAGTCGAGCAGCGCGACCGCCTTCGCGTACCACCAGTACACCGCCGGCGCGAACCGCCCGGAGCTGAGATCCGTGTGGCCGTTCAGGTCGCCCCAGTACACGTTCCACTCCGGTGCGGAGTCCGTCACGACCACCGGGTTCGCCAGCGCCGTGACCGTGTCCCCGGGCACGGAGCCGCGCACGAGCTGCACGCCGGGATCCATGAGACGCAGGCCCTCGCCGAGGAGGTCGCCCTGCGGTTGCGGTGCGAACTGGAGCCCGCCGGTCGGGAACTCCGCGCGCCCCTTCGTTTCCAGGCGCACGCCGCCCTCGAAGTCGTAATCCGGGAGGCCGGCCTGCGTCACCATACGCATCCGGACGGGGAAGTCCTCGCCGGCCCGGATCACGGAGGGCAGCACCAGATTCAGGTACGTTCCCAACTCCGCCGGGGAGACGTCGTCGCCGGTCTCCGGCTTCGCGCCGGACGATCCCTCGCCCCCGCCGCCGCCGCAGCCGGCGGATCCCGCGATCCCAAGCGCCAGCGCCCACGCCGTCCACGTCCGCGAACCGAACCGCATTGCGAGCCTCCGTGCGATCCGCGGGTCGCCCCGCGTCACTTCAGGTACCCGAGGGACTTCAGCCGTCCCATGATCTCGTCGTCCACCGGCGAGGCGACGGGGGCCGCTTCGCGCTGCCGTTCGGTCGAGGGCTCCCACGACGGGATGGTCTCGACCGCATGGCGCGACCGGAACTCCGCCGTGAACAGGTCCAGGGCGGGCTCCCCGTCGAAGTCATCGGCAACCGGCAGCCCGAGAGAATAGAGGACGGTGGGGGCAACGTCGACCACCGAACCCGGAGGCAGGTGCGCCCCCTCCGCGAAGCCGGGTCCGTTCACCAGCATCAACCCCTCCGGCCGGTGCCATCCCGAGCTGGGCCGGCCGGGCATGCGGTTCTCGCGGAACCCGTGGTCCGAGAGAACGAGCAGTCGCACGGAGTCCGGCTCCGCCGCCAGCACGCGCCCCAGCACGCCGTCCACGCTGGCGTAGGCGCTCTCCACCGCCTGCCCGTACGCGGCCACCTCGGCCGGATCCACCGCCCCGAACCGGTGGGTGGACGGCTCCCCGTACTTCCAGAAGCGATGGCTCACCACGTCCACGGACGCGAAGTACACGAGGTCCAGCACCGGGCGCTCGCCGTCCGGCGGGTTGCGCGACAGCTCCAGGTACGCCGCCTCGTACGTGCGGTCCGACGCCCAGGACCAGCGCATCCCCTCGAGGGACTTGGCCGCGTCCTCGGTCGGGGTCTCCGGGAGCGGCGCGTGCGTGAACCGCGCCTCCACCTCCGCGGCGGTCACGCTGTCCGGCGCCACCTTCAGCCGCTCCAGCACCGGCTGCAGCTCCGCCGGCCACACCTGGTGCGGGACGCCGGGGAGCAGCGTGCCCTTGATGGGCCGGTTCGCCGGGTCCGGCCCCCACGTGAAGATGAACGGCGTGTAGGACGACACCATCCAGCCCTTCACGGGCTCCGCCGGCCACGTGACGAGCCATCCCACCACGCCGACCCGGAGATCGCGCGCGGTGAGCATGTTCCAGAGCGCCGCGGTCCGTCGCTGGTTCGACGTGACCGGCTGCAGTCTCCCGTCCGGCCCCGGCCCCACGAAGTTCAGCACGCCGTGCCGCTCCGGCAGCACGCCCGTGGCGGCGGAGGTCCAGATCGAAGGGGACAGGCGTTCCACGCCGTTCGCGTCCGGCGGCAGGGAGTCCAGCGTGCGGCGCGCGCCGTCGCGCATCAGCCGCGCGAGCACGGGCATCTTGCCGCAGCGCACGAGGGGAAGGGCGCGGTCCCAGTCCGCGCCGTCGATGCCGAAGACGAGCGTGCGCGGCGGCCCGGATGCGGGGGGCCGGGGCGCGCAGCTCCCGCCCGCGAGCAGCACGCCCGCGGCCATGCACGCGGCGATCGCGCGCCACCGACCCCGGCGGAGTCGCGCGGCGCCGCGGGTCACGCCACCTGCTCCCCGGGAGCCGCGATGCGCGAGAGGTCCGCGACATCGCCGATGCGGTCCACGATCCGGCCGAGCAGGCGCAGGCGGTTCGTGCGCACCGCCTCGTCCTCCGCCATCACCAGGACGCCGTCGAAGAACGCGTCGATGGGCGCGCGCAGCGTGGCCAGGTCCGCCAGCGCCTCGCGGTACCGGTGCGACGCCTCGGCCTCCGCCACGCGCCGGTCCACCGCCACGAACGCCTCCAGCAGCGCGCGCTCCGCCGGCTCCTTCGCCAGCTCCGCCGACGGCGCGCCCCCGGCGGAGGCCTTCTTCAGGATGTTCTTCGCGCGCTTGAAGCCCGCGGCCAGCGCCTCGAAGTCGTCCCGCTTCGCCGAGCGCAGCCACGCCAGCGCCTCGCACCGCGCGTGCGCGTCCACGGGGTGCGCGCCGGCCGCGCCCACCACGGCGGCCACGACGTCCGCGTCGAAGCCGCCCTCGTCCGCGAGGTGCCCGGCGAGGCGGTCGCGCACGAAGGCCGCCGACTCCGCCACGAGCGCCTCCGCGTCCGCCAGCCTCGCGCCGTAGCCCGCGGCCGCCGTCCGCAGGAGGTCCTCCACCGCGAGCGGCATCCCGCGATCCAGCAGGATGCGGATCACGCCGAGCGCGCCCCGGCGCAGGCCGAACGGGTCCTTCGACCCCGTGGGCTTCATCCCGGCGGCCCACACGCCCACGAGCGTGTCCACGCGGTCCGCGACGGCCAGGTACGCGCCGGCCGCCGTGCGCGGCAGCGCATCCCCCGCGAAGCGCGGGCGGTACTGCTCCTCCAGCGCCGCGGCGACCGCGTCGTCCTCGCCGTTGCGCCGCGCGTACTCGCGGCCCATCACGCCCTGCAGCATGGCGAACTGCTTCCCGTCCTTGATCATCTCCGTGACGAGATCCGCCTTCGCCAGCGCGGCGGCGCGCGCCGTCACGCGCTGCACGTCGGCCGCGTCGTTCCGCGCCAGATCCGCCGCGAGCGCCTCGATCCGGCGCGTCTTGTCCAGGAGCGAACCGTACCCCTCCAGCCACACGACGTTCCCGAGCCGCGGCGCCTTCTGCTCCAGCGTGGTCTTCAGGTCCTCGTTCCAGTAGAAGCGCGCGTCGTCCAGCCGCGCGCGCAGCACGCGCCGGTTGCCGTTGCGCACGGCGTCCACCGCGTCCGGCGACGAGTTCGCCACGCACAGGAAGCGCGGCAGGAGCGCGCCGTCGCCGTCCGTCAGCGCGAAGTACCGCTGGTGCTCGCGCATCGCCGTGGTGATGACCGGGGCGGGCAGCTCCAGGAACTCGGCATCGAAGCCCGCGTGGAACACCGACGGCGTCTCCACGAGGTACGACACCTCCTCCACCAGCTCCGGATCCGGCACGAGCGTCCCGCCGGCGTCCCTCGCCGCATCCTGGAGCATGCGCTCGATGGCGGCCGCGCGGTCCGCCGCGCGCAGCAGGATCCTCCCCGCGGCGAGCGCGCGGTCGTAGTCCGCCGCGCTCGCCACCTCGAACGGCCCCTTCGCGAGGATGCGATGCCCCCAGGTGACGCGGCCCGTGGCCACGCCCTCGATCGCGAAGGGGATCACCTCGTCCCCGAACAGCGCGAGCAGCCAGCGGATGGGCCGCGCGAAGCGCACGCGCTCCGGGCCCCAGCGCATCGTCTTCGGGAAGTTCAGCGCGGTCGTCATGGCGGGAAGCGCACCGGCGAGCAGTTCCACGGTGGGCCGCCCCGTCACCTTCACGGTGGCGCCCACGTACGGGCCGCGTTCGGTGTCCACCTGCCGCAGGTCGGACACGGTCAGCCCGCGTCCCCTCGCGAACCCCTCCGCCGCCTTCGTGGGCGTGCCGTCGGGCGCGAACGCGGCCTTCCACGGCGGGCCGAGTACGTCCTCGGTGCGATCCGCCTGCCGCTCCTCGATCCCGGTGACCCGCAGGACGAGCCGCCGCGGCGTGGCGTGCGTCTCGATGGACGCCGGCGAGAGCGCGGCGCCCGCGAGGAACGCGCGCGCCGCCTCCTCGAGCTGCCGCGCGGCCGGCGGCAGGTACGACGCGGGGATCTCCTCCGTGCCGATCTCGTAGACCAGGTCGCGCTTCACTTCCGCTCCTTCGCCAGGTGCTCCCGCACGTACCAGCACGACGCGGTGACGGTCCGCTTCCCCGCGCGCGCCCAGGCGAGCGCCGCGTCCACGACGACCGCCGCGAGCCCGCGCCCGCGCAGGGCGGGGGGCGTGTACGTGTGGTTGAAGTCGACCGAGCCGTCCGCGCCGAGCGCGTAGTCCGCCACGACCTCCTGCCCGTCCACGGTCAGCACGAAGCGGCTCCCCGCCTCGTCATGCACGACGTCCGCGGCACGCACGTCACGCGCCCTTCGCCGCGGCCGGGGCGGCGTCGTCCGCGGCGGCCCCGTCGCCGGCTTCCTTCGGCTGCGCCTCCGCCTCCGCCCGCGCCAGCGCCAGCCTCGCCGCCTTCACCGCCAGCGCGCGCACGCGGCCGATGTACGACGCGCGCTCCGTCACGCTGATCGCGCCGCGCGCCTCCAGCACGTTGAAGAAGTGCGAGCACTTCAGCACGCAGTCGTAGCCGGGGTGCAGCAGGCCCGCGTCCAGCAGGCGCCGCGCCTCCTTCTCGAAATCCTCGAACAGGCGGAAGTGCAGCTCCACGTTCGCCTCCTCGAAGTTGAAGCGGGAGAAGTCCCGCTCCGGATCGAGGCGCACGTCGCCCCACGTGAACGAGTCGTTCCACCGGATGTCCACGATGCGGTCCACGCCCTGCACGTACATGGCGATGCGCTCCAGCCCGTACGTCAACTCCGCGCAGATGGGATCCAGCTCGATGCCGCCCACCTGCTGGAAGTACGTGAACTGCGTGATCTCCATGCCGTCCAGCCAGACCTCCCAGCCCAGTCCGGCGGCGCCGAGCGTGGGCGACTCCCAGTCGTCCTCCACGAAGCGCACGTCATGCTTCGCGAGGTCGATGCCGAGATCGCGCAGGCTGTCGAGGTAGATGTCCAGCACGTCCGCGGGGGACGGCTTCAGGATCACCTGGTACTGGTGGAATTCCTGGACCCGGTTCGGGTTCTCCCCGTAGCGTCCGTCCTTGGGCCGCCGCGACGGCTCCACGTAGGCCACCCGCCAGGGCTTCGGCCCGAGCGCGCGCAGGAACGTGTGCGGGTTGAACGTCCCCGCGCCCACCTCGGTGTTCAGCGGGTACGCGAGGACGCACCCCTGGCGCTCCCAGAAGCGCTCGAGACGGAGGATCAACTCCTGCAGGGTCAGCATGGGTGGTCGTCTCCCGGGTCCGGCACGGAGATCGGGACGAGGAACCCGGGAGTATAGCCGAAGGACGAGAGACGCTCCATCAGCCCCGGTGGCAGCGCGCCGGATGCCCGGCGAGGACAAGCACCCAGCCGGCCGCGGCCCGCGAGCAGCCCCGCCGCGACCGCGCCACGCCGCCGGAGCTCGCGAGGCGATGCGCGCAAGCCCGCCGGTCCTTGCCGATGGCCGCTCCTTCGTCGAGACTCGGGAGTCGCGTCACCCCGGAGAGAGGAGCACTGATGACCCGCGAACCCGCTCGAGCGTCCGCAACCTCCGCCGCTCCGTCGGCCCGGGAGCTCGGCGGGTTGATCCTCCGCGGGGCGTTCGGGGGAGCGCTCATGGGACTGGCCAACCTGGTTCCCGGCATCAGCGGGGGAACGATGCTCCTCGCGGCCGGCATCTACCCGCGCTTCATCGGGGCCATCGCCGAGATCACGACCCTTCGCCCGCGGCCGACCTCGCTCGCCGTGCTCGGCAGCGTGGGCGCCGCCGCCGGGCTGGCCATCCTGCTGCTCGCGGGCACCGTGAAGACGCTCGTGGTCGACCATCGCTGGGTCATGTACAGCCTGTTCATCGGCCTCACGCTGGGGGGCCTGCCCATCGTCTGGCGCCTGGCGCGGCCCGCCCGCCCCGCGCTCTGGGTCGCGGCACTGGCGGGTTTCGTGGGCATGGCCGCGCTGGCGCTCGCCCAGGCCCACGGCGCGGAGGCACGCGAGGGCTCCGGCGGCTTCGCCGCGCTGTTCGTGGCGGGGCTCGCCGGGGCAAGCGCGATGATCCTCCCCGGCGTGAGCGGCGGGTATCTCCTCCTCGTGCTGGGGCAGTACGTGCCCATCCTCGCGGCCGTGGATCGGTTCAAGCAGGCGCTGGGACATGGCGATCCGCGGCTCGCGCTCGATCCCGCGCAGCACGTCCTGCTGCCGGTCGGTCTCGGGGTGATCGCCGGGATCGTCGCCGTGAGCCACCTGCTGCGCTGGCTGCTGTCGCGCTTCGAGAAGGCGACCCTGGGGTTCCTGATCGGGCTGCTGGCGGGAGCCGTCGTGGGACTCTGGCCGTTCCAACGGACCGTGCCGCCGGTGATCGGGGAAACGATCCTCGGGGGGCAGCGCGTCACGGCCGAAATCCTGGCCGGCCTCGAGCCCGAGGACTACCCCACCGCTCACTTCTCGCCCGGAGTACCCCAGGTGCTGGGAGCGATCGGGCTGATCGCCCTGGGCATCGCGATCACCTCGACGGTCGCGCGCATCGGCCGGAGCCCCGAGGGACGCACGGGCCGGAAGGGGAGCGCGGGCGGTCCTGCCTGAACAGTTGTGGTTCGGTGACGCCGCTCGACGCCACGCAAGACGGGATCGACGCCGCCACCGCGCCGACGAGCGCCGACGCACGTCCTTGAACCCGTGCACGGTCCCGCCGTATGCTGGAGTCTCGCTCGCCCGCGTGAACGGAGGTTGCAGTGTCCGGCCCGGCCCGGCGCCCGACGGGCGGTCTGTTCGCGGCCATGGCCTTCGCCGCGGCGGGCCCGGTCGCGGCGAGCGATTGCATCGACTACTCCGAGTGGATCCACTCCGCCGCGCGCGTGGCCACGCCCGGGAGGGCGCTGGCCGTCGCCCTCGACGGCAATCTCCTGGCCGTGGCCTGCGGCGAGGCGGGGCTGCTCCTGGTCGACGTCCGAGACCCGCTGAATCCCGTCCCCGAGACACCGATCGCGCTCCCCGGCTTCGCGCGCGACGTTGTATTGCAGGACGGGAAGGCGTTCGTCGCCTCGCGGGCCGCCGGCCTGCACGTCGTCGACGTCTCCTCGCGAACGGTCCGCGGGATCGACACGCCGGGTCTCGCGACGGCCGTCGCGCTGGACTCGGGGTACGCGTTCGTCGCGGACAACGAGTCCGGCCTGGCCGTCGTGGACGTGCGCGATCCCGACGCGGGCGTCCTGGTCGCGTCCGTCGACGTGCCGGCTCCCGCCACCGGCGTCGCGGTCCGGGGCGCATGGGCCTACGTCACCGGCCTCGGCGCGGGTGTCTTCGTCTTCGACGTCTCCGACCCGACCGCGCCGGCGCCGGCTCTCGCGATCGACACGCCGGGTGCGGCGGAGGGCGTGGCCTGGATCGCGGACCGCGTCATCGTGGCGGACGGCGACAGCGGCGTCCGCCTCGTCGACGCGACATCGCCCGGCGCGCCCGCGGACCTCGGTTCCGTCGAGACGCCCGGCTACGCCTCCGCCGCCTCCTTGTCCGGCGATCTCGTCTGGATCGCGGACGGCCCGCAGGGCGTCCAGCTCGTCGACCTGACGGCGGCCACGCCGGTGCACGTGACCGACGTCGACACCCACGGGACGACGTCGGATCTCGTCGCGGCCGGGGGATACCTCTTCATCGCGGGAGGCCTCGCCGGGGTGGAGATCGTCGACGTCGACCCCGCGTGTCCGGCGCCGCTCGGGACGCGCGTCGCGCAGCCGGCTCGCGTGACGCGCGTCGCGGCCCGGGACGGTCTCCTGTACGCGACGCAGCGCTTCTGGCCGACCCTCGTCGTGCTCGATGTGACCGATCCGCTCGCCCCCATCGAGCGCGGCTCCGTCCTCCTGACGAGCCGGGGGACCACCATGTGCCTCACGCTGGACGGCCCCCTCGCGTGGGTCGGCAACTCGTCGCGGATGCTGCACGTCGCCGACGTCTCCGATCCCGACGAACCGCGACACCTGGCGACCGTCGGCACCTCCGGCCAAGTCTCGGACGTCGCGGTCGCGGGTCCCTGGGCCTTCGCGGCGACGTACGGCACCGGCGGACAGCTCGAGGTGCTGGACGCCACCGATCCCTCGGCTCCCGATCCCCTCGCGCCCGTGCCGATGCCGGACCGCGCGCGCGGCGTGCTGGTCCTGGGTTCCTGGGCCTACGTCGCCGTCGGCGCCGGCGGCCTGGTGCCCGTGGACGTGGCCGACCCCGCCGCACCCGTCGTGCATCCGGCGCTCCCGCTGCCGGCGTGGAGCGGCGAGATGGCCGCCCGCGACCCGTACGTCTACGTCGCCGGCGGCGAGGCGGGCATCCACGTGGTCGACGTGCGCGAGCCGTCCGCGCCCGTGCACCTCCGGACGGTCGACACGCCCGGGGACGCCCGGCGGCCGCTGTTCGTCCGGGGACGCCTCTATGTCGCGGACGGGACCGCGGGGGTGATCGTCTTCGACGCATCCTCTCCGGACGGGCCCCGCCTGATCGGGTCCGTGAACACCCCGGGCGTGACGGAGGACGTCGCGGAGACGCGCGGGACGTTGTGGATGACGGCGTGGGACGCCCTGCAGGGCGCCCCGGCGCAGTGCGCGCGGTACGACCTGCGGGACGCGCGGGCGCCCGACGCGCCGGCGTCGGATCGCGGCGCGAGCGACTGGGTGCTCGAGTCGGTCGGCCCGAATCCGGCACGCCACACCGTCCGCACCCGCATCGTCGTCGCCCGGGAGACGGACCTGGTCGCCGGGATCTACGACATCGCGGGCCGGCTGGTCCGCGAGTTGCATCGCGGCCCGGAACCCCCGGGGCGCATCTCGCTCGTCTGGGACGCCCGCGACCGGGACGGACGCACGGTCGCGCCGGGCGTGTACTTCCTCGACGTGCGATCGGCGTCCGCCGCGCGGCGCGGCAAGATCGTGATCGTCCGTTGAGAGGAGGGAGCGGCGTGAACCCGAGCATGCACCGCGCACCCCGGATCCTGGCCGCCTCCGTCGTGACGGCGGTCCTGCTGACGTCCGGGCCCGCGGCGGGTCGAACCTGGCTGGTCCTCCCCGGCGGCGGCGGCGACGCGCCGACGATCAACGCCGCCGTGGACTCCACCGCGCCCGGCGACACGATCCTCGTCGGGCCCGGAACGCACGCGGAGCAGGTGAGCCTCTACGGCTCCACGAACCTCGTGCTCCGCGGCGAGCGCGCCGCCACGACGACGATCGACGCGGGCGGGATCGGCTACGCCGTCAGCGGCTCGGTCCTCGGCGCGATCACGATCGAGGGACTGCGCCTGACCGGCGCCGTGAGCTCCTACGGCTACGGCGGCGGCGCCGTCGCGATCTCCTCGAGCGACGTATCGATCCGGGAGTGCATCCTGGAGGACTGCGACTCGTTCTCCGCGATCGACGATCGCCTGGAGATCGTCGACTCCGAGATCCGCCACACGGACGGCATCCGCTTCGGGGGCACGGAGCTGCGGGTCGCGAACTGCACGTTCGAGGAGAACGGGGCCGTCGCGGTGCAGATCTGGTGGCAGGGTCTGTGGCCGGTGCCGGCGACGACCGCGATCATCGAGGGCAGCGTGTTCCGCTCCAACGGGTACTCGTGGCAGGACTACGCCGCCGTGATCGGCTTCGAGCCGTGGGACGCCCCCCTGGATCTGCGCGTGACGGGGAACCTGTTCCTGGACAACGCCTGCGCAGGCGTCGGGGCGTCGTACGTCGGGGTCACGAGGCCCGCGGTCCGCCGGGATCTCCGCGACATCGTCATCGCGATCGTGGGGAACACGTTCGTCCGGCAGCGGCATTACTCCCTCGGCCTGCCGTACGGGTACGACGAGCTGCCCTCGGGGACCCGGATCGAACGGAACGTGTTCACGGGCGCGCCGCGGGGACTCACGCTCAGCGGTCCCTGGGAGACGCAGGTCGTGGCGTGCAACCTGTCCTGGAACAACGGGATGAACTGGGCGGAGTTCCCCGATCCCACCGGGATCGACGGGAACCTCTCGCAGCCGCCGAAGTACTGCGCCCCCGACGCGGGGAACTTCACGTTGGCCGAGAACTCGCCGTGCCTGCCGGCCAACAACGAGTGCGGGCTCCCGATCGGCGCATTCGGCGTCGGGTGCGGGCCGATCTCCGTGACCCCGACCACGTGGGGGAGGCTCAAGGCGGCCTACCGATAGGCCTCCGACCGCGTGCTTCGAGGGTCACCTGCGCCGGGGGAGTCCTGCCGGGCCAGGGCGAGCGCGCCGAGGGCGGCGGCTGCGATCGCGGGTCGCATGGGTCGGGTCCTCCTCCACCGGAAGACGCGACGGATCGACCGCGAAGGTGCCACCACCCCCGGGCACGCGCCCGGTCTCAGTCCTGGACCGTGATCTTCCCGTCCCGCACGTCCACGCGCACGCCGATCCCGGCGCGGTCGAGCTGCGCCTGGATCTCGTCCCGCAGCGCGGCGTCGCTCATCCCGTCCACGTCCGGCACCTCGACCGTGGTGGACCGCCCGCTCTTCGTCAGGTCCAGCACCAGCCGCGCGGCCTCGCCGTCGCGCCGGACCTTGTGGATGCGGACCTCCGCGCGGTCGGCGTCGCCGGCGCCCAGTTCCTTGCCGTCCTTCGTGAGGACGATCGCCGGCATGGACTCCATCGCGTCCTCCGCACCCGGCGAGTCGGAGTGCCGCTCCACGCCGATCTCCACCTTCGTCTCCCCGTCCGCCGCGGTCGACACGGAGACATCCGCCGCGTCGATCCCGGCAGCCGCGAGCGCGTCACGGATCTCGGTCTCGATCTGCGTGTCGGACTTCCCGTCCGTGGCGATGCGAACCACGCGATCCGCGGCATACGCCACCACCGTGCCGGACACGCGCTCCACGCGGGGCGCGACCTCCGCCCGCGCCGCGATGCCCGCGCCGCTCAGGGCGCCGGCCAGGGCCTCGGCGTTGCGACGCACCGCCGCGCCGTCCCGCGACGGCAGCCTGGCCGCCAGCCGGAACGACATGCCCGCACCCCCGGCGTCCGCCTCCAGCCGCACGGCGTCCGCGCCCAGGATCGTCTTCATCTCGCGCGCGATCGCGGCGGCGCGCGCCGCGTCCACGCCTTCCAGCGTCAGCATCACGTCGTGGCCCACCGTCTTGTCGAACGACACGGGCAGGCCGAAGGCGACGAACGCCCCCAGCGCCACCGCGGCCAGTGTGGAGAACAGCGGTCTCATCCAGGCACTCCCTGCGCGGCGTTCCGCGCGGCTGCGGGCGCGGTGCACGGTGCGGCCGATCGCCGGCAGGTCCGCGTCCGTCTCCTCGACGAGCGCCGCGAAGTCCCGCGCGATCCCCGGATCCGCCTCGTGTCCCGTCTTGGACTCGCTCACGTCAGACCTCCTCGCCGGAAGCTCCGGGTCCGGTCGTCGCGGCCAGCCGGGGCATCCCCGGGGTGGCGCGCCCGGCCGTACCGCCGCGCGCCTCCGTCCCGGTTCCGTCCCCCGCCCATCCGCGACGGAGGTAATGGCGCCGCAGCCGGCCGCGCCCGCGCGAGAGTCGGGACTTCACGCAGGACACGGTCACCCCCTGCATCGCCGCGACCTCCTCCACGGAGAACCCCTGCACGTCGTGCAGCACGATCGCCTCGCGCTGCACCGCGGGGAGGCGCGCCAGGGCCTCGCGGGCCCGGAGCGCTCCCCACCGCGCGTCGTCCCCCGGTGCGGGCGGCGCGGCGGGCTCCCGTCCCGCCGCGACGGTCTCGCCGAGCGGAAGGAAGCGGCGCCAGAAGGCGCGGCGGCAGCGCGACCGGTGCACCGAGAGCAGGACGGCGAAGAACCACGAACGGAACCGCGTCTCGTCGCGCAGCGAATCGAGATGCGTCCAGGCGCGCAGCACGGCCTCCGAAAGGAGATCGTCCCCTTCCCCGGAGTCCCGCGTGAGCCGGCGTGCCACCCCGGCTGCCGCCCCGTGGATGGGCGCGAGCAGCGCGGTGAGCCGTTGCCATCGGTCCGCGTCTTCGGTCATCCCGCCTCGGGTCCGGCCGGCCATCCCGGCCTTCGGGAACGGAGACGCCCGTTCCGGGCGATCCGGTCGCAGCAAACCGCGGGAAGGGGGCCGCGCCGCGCGCGCGGCTCGACGTGCCGGACGGAATCGCGCCGGGTACGGCGGGCGCCGCGTTCCGCGTCAGCCGCGGACGGCGGCGATGGCCTCGCTCTCGTGCCTGTACACGTCGAAGAGCAGGTTCATCTTCGTCACGTGCAGGAGGCTGACCACGCGGTCGTTCAGCTCGCACAGGCGGATCGTGCCGCCGGCGGCCGCGAACTTCGCGCGCGCGCGCATCATGATGCCGAGCCCGGTGGAGGCCACCCACTTCACCTTCCCCAGGTTCAGCACGACGTCCAGCTTGCCCTTGCCGGCCAGATCCTCCAGGACCTCCACGAGCCGCGCGTTCTCGGGGCCGCCGTACATCTCGCCGGAAACATCCAGCACCGTGACTCCCTGCACTTCCCGCGCATCGATCTTCATGGAGGTTCCTCCGGCGGACTCAGCCCAGGGTGGCGACGGCCTTGGCGGCGTCGTCGTGGACTTCGAACACGGTGGGCACGACCCCGCAGATCTTCAGGACCTTGAGCACGCGATCCGGAACCGCGCAAAGCGCCAGGGTGGCGTTCTCGCGCTTCGCCGACGCGTAGGCCGAGATCAGGACCCCGATCCCCAGCGAGTTGGCCCAGGGCACGTTGGCCAAGTCCAGAACGATGCTCCGGCGGCCCTTTCCGAGGAGCTCCCGGATGGTCTCGTGGACCTTGCCCGTCTCCGGGCCGCCGTCGAGACGCCCGTTGAGCTCCAGGACGGTGACGTTTCCCTGGTCACGGGTGGCGATCTGGAGCGACATGGGCTCTCCTCGGCGCGCTCGGGGCGGGATGGCAGGGTGGCAATGTAGCGCGGGGAGGCGGGGGCCGCAAGATGGCGCCTCCGGGGTCCGGCGGCCCCGTCCTACGGCGAGGAGGCGGTGGTGTCCGCGGCAGGGGGCGCGGAGCCCGCCCCGGCCTCCTCGGCGCGCTGCAGGGCCTGGGCGGCCTCGGCGCGGAAGCGGGTGGCCTCCGCCTCGCGGCCGCGGGCGGTCAGGTACTCGGACCACGCGAGAAGCGCGTCCACGGTGGCGTTCTCCGCGACCGCCGCGAGCTGAAGGTGGTTCGCGTAGCCGGTCGTGTCGGCGCGGTCGCGCGCGGCTACGGCGAGGAGCTGGTTCGTGGGGCCGTCGTCGGGATCCGCCTTCCACGCCTTCCGCCACCAGTGCTCGGCCTCGTCCAGGTTGTCCGCGGCGTACTCGAGCAGGCCCAGGTTGACCCAGCACGGCGTGTAGCCGGGGTTCAGGGCCATCGCGATCTCGTACGCCTCGCGCCCCTCCGTGAAGCGGCCCTGCAGCCGGTAGCACGTGCCCAGGTCCTGCCAGGAGTCGAAGAACGTGGGGGCGACGCGCGTGGCCTCCTCGTTGAGGAGCGTGGAGCGGGCCAGGTCGCCGGCGGTGCGCGCGGCGATGGCCAAGCGGACCAGCTTGCGCTCCGGGTACTCGTCCAGCCATCGCCGGATCTCCGCCTCCATCTCCTCCGTGCGGCCCGTGCGCTTCAGGTAGGCGACCGAGTGGTACGTGGCGTTGCGCCCGCGTGCGGGGTCGAGGGCGAGGTGCCGGCGGAACTGCTCGTAGGCGGCCGGCTCGTCGCGGTTCATCGCCACGCGCGGCGCGAGGACCAGCGCGCCGAGCGCCGCCGCGAGGAGCACGGGGCGCCCGGCCGCGGGGTCCTTGTCCATGCGCGCCAGCAGCGGCACGGCCAGCGCCAGCAGCAGCGGCGGCCCCGCGAAGGCGAACAGGTCCCAGTCGCGCGGCATGCCGAGCTTCGGATCGAAGAGGAACACGCCGAGCCAGGCGCAGGCCGCCGTCACGGCGAGGAACGTCACGGCCGGATCGCGCGGCGCGCGCGCGCCGCGACGCCGCCCCGCCCCGTGCGCGACCGCGAGCACGACGATGCCGGGGACGAGCAGCAGCGCCAGGTTCGCCACGTCCAGCAGGTGCGCGGGCGAGAACCACGTGTACCCCGGCGCGCCGAAGCGCCAGGCCACGGCCGGAACGAAGAGGAGCGCGCGGGAGAGTTCGCGGGTCACGAACCAGGCGGCGCCGGCCGCGCCCGCGACGCCCGCCAGGACCAGGGGCACGGCGAGCCGCCGCCACGGGAGGCGCGCCGGCTTGAACAGCATCAGCAGCGGCGGCACGAGCAGGAGCCCCAGCACGTGCAGCGCCGCCGCCGCGGGGACGAGGAGCGCCGGCAGCCACCGCCGCCCGCCCGTGCGCGCGGCGTGCGCGCCGGACATGGCGAACGCGGTGACCCCCAGGACCAGCGTCGCGTAGTTCTCGAAGTACCCGAAGAACTGCAGCGACCACCCCCCGGTGAGCAGCGCCGCCGCGAGCAGGAACCGGGCGTCGCGACCCGGCACCAGCGGCCGGGCCAGCAGCCAGGCGACCGCCACGAACAGGAGGCCGGAGACCCCGGCGTAGACGGCGTAGGCCGCCCGGGCCGCCGCCTCCGGGTCGGCGGGGATCAGACGCCGGACGCCCAGGAGGAGCAGCCAGGTCCCGGCCGAGGTCAGCTTCGGCGGGGGCCGGCTCTCGCCGAGCATGCCCACGTTCTGGGCGCCGTCCCCGAGGAACCACGCCGTGGCGCGGAACGCGCCGAACAGCGCGGCCGCGACCGCGAGCAGGAGCGGCAGGACCGCCCGCTCCGGGAGGGACGGTAGCCGCGGCCGGGCCCGGACGGCGAAGGGAACCGCGACGAGCAGGATCGCGAGGATCGCCTGCATGGCCGGGGAGGCCCAGGCGGCCGCCTCGGCCCCCCACGTCCGCCCCACCGGCGCGAGGGCGACCGCCACGAAGATCGCCCCCGTGATCGCGTAGGCCACCCACATGCGGCGCGCTCCCGTTCCGGATGACCCGACCGACGCGGCATGATACCCGGTTCCGGGCGAGCTCCCGGCCCATCCCCGGGCGAACGCCCCCGGGGCTCGTCCGGAAGCGCCGAGCGTGGTATTTTGCGAGGCGGCGGCCGTGACCCGCTCCCGCCAACCGCCCGGAGACCGAATGCCCACGTCCACCGAACAGTACCTCGCCCTGTTCGAAGAGATCCGCTTCGTCCCCTCGCTCAAGGCCCGTTCCAAGGCCGCCGCGCTCAAGGAGCTGGCGGACGCCCTGGCCGCCGACCCGGAGATCCACCACCCCAACGTGATCCTCGAGGCGTTCGCCTCGCGCGAGAAGCTCGGGTCCACCGGAATCGGCAAGGAAGTGGCCATTCCGCACACCCGCACCGTGTCCGTGGGCCGGCTGAAGGTCCTGGTCGCCCGCTGCCCGAAGGGGCTGGACTGGGACGCGGCGGACAACAAGGCCGTGAAGCTGTTCTTCGTGGTCGTGGCGCCGCCGGTGGAGCGTTCGCCCGTGTACCTGCCCCTGCTCGGCGCGCTCGTGGGCGCCGTCCAGAAGAAGAAGCATCGCGACGCCCTGATCGCGGCGGAGACCTGGGACGACATGCGCGCCGCGCTGGAGGAGGCGTTCCGTGGCTGACGAGCAGCGGCTGGCGGCGCTCCAGGACATCGACCTGATGATCCGCGAGCGCAAGAGCGAGGAGGATCTCGGGTTCAACGTGGAAGGGATCGCGTCGCTCGAGGCGGCGCGCGCCAAGCTGGCCGAAGGGATCGACGGGCGCACGCTGCGCCTGTACGAGAGACTCGCGAAGCGCTACGACCGCGCCGTGGTCCCCGTCATCGAGCATCGCTGCCTCGGCTGCTCCATGACGGTGCCCACCGCGAAGCGCAAGCTGGGCGGGAGCGGAACCGCTTCCACCCTCGTGACCTGCGAGAGCTGCGGCCGGATCCTCTTCTTCGTGTGACCGGCCGCGGGGAGACCCGTGACCCAGCACCCCTTCGCACCGTTCGAGGACAAGATGCGCGCGGAGGGGCTTCCCGACGCCGCCATCGACACGTTCCGCCGCTACCACGCGCGGCTCGCGGCCGGCGAGACGGGCCTGCTCCCGGAGACCGAGCTGACGCCGCTGGACGCCGTGCCGGACGCGGAGGCGCTGCGCGGCACGGAGGCGGCGGGGCGCGACGCCCTGCGCCGCACCGTCGTGATCAAGCTCAACGGCGGCCTCGGCACGTCCATGGGACTCACGAGCGCGAAGACGCTCCTCCCGGCGAAGAACGGCGAGACGTTCCTGGACCTCATCGCGCGGCAGATCCTGGACCTGCGCGCGCGGCACGGCGTGGACCTGCCCCTCGTGCTGATGAACAGCTTCCGCACGCGCGAGGACTCGCTCCCCGTGCTGGAGCGCCACGGCATCCGCGCGGGCGCCCTGCCCCTGGACTTCCTGCAGCACAAGGTCCCGAAGGTGCTCGCGGCGGACCTGTCGCCCGCGCGCTGGCCCGCGGACCCCGCCCACGAGTGGTGCCCGCCCGGGCACGGCGACCTGTACAACGCGCTCCGCACCACGGGGCTGCTGGACGCCATGATCGCGCGCGGCTTCGAGCACGCCTTCGTCTCGAACTCGGACAACCTCGGCGCGGTCGTGGACCTGGCCATCCTCGGGTACTTCGCGACGGAGCGGCTCCCGTTCCTCATGGAGGCGTGCGACCGCACGGAGGCGGACCGCAAGGGCGGGCACCTCGCCCGGCGCGCGCGGGACGGCGGGCTCGTGCTGCGCGAGGTCGCGCAGACGCCGAAGGACGGGATGGACGCGTTCCAGGACATCCGCCGCCACCGCTACTTCAACACGAACACGCTGTGGATCTCGCTGCCCGCGCTGCGCGACGCGCTGCGCGCGCGCGACGGCTTCCTCGGACTCCCGCTCATCGTGAACGCGAAGCCCCTGGATCCCGTGGACGAGTCCTCCCCGCGCGTCTACCAGCTCGAGACCGCCATGGGCGCGGCCATCTCCGTGTTCGAGGGCGCGCGGGCGATCCGCGTCCCGCGCGAGCGGTTCGTGCCGGTGAAGACCACGAACGACCTCCTGGCGCTGTGGTCGGACGTGTACGTGCTGGACGACCACGCGCGGCTGCGCCCGGCGCCCGGGCGCGCGGTCGGCGACCTCGTGGTGGACCTGGACCCGCGCTTCTACCGGCGCATCGACCAGCTCGAGGCCCGCTTCCCGCACGGCGCGCCGTCGCTGGTCGACTGCCGGCGGCTCGTCGTGCGCGGCGACGTCACGTTCGGCGCCGGCTGCGCGTGCCGCGGGGAGGTGCGCCTGGAGCGCCCGGACGACGCCCCGCACATCCTCGAAGCCGGCACGGTGCTTTGCTGACGCGGGAGAACCGCACGCTCGTCGTCGCGGTGTCGGGCGCGGTCGTGGCCGCGGGCGTGGCGGCCGCGCTCGCGCGGATGCCCGCCGCGGCGGACGCGGTGTGGGCGCGCGGCCCCGGTCCCTGGATCCCGTTCCTGCTCTCGCGCCTCACCGGCCCGCTGCCGTTCTCGCTGATCGAGGCGGGCGTGGCGACATGGGTCGTGCTGCGGCTGGCGCAGGGCGCGCGCGCCGGCGTCGCGCTGGCGCGCCACCGGCGGACCGCCGCGGCGGCGCTCGGGGCCGGGGCCCGCGTCGTCCTCCGCGATCTCGCCGTGGCGCTCGCGCTCTTCCACGCCCTGTGGGGGTTCGGCTACGCGTGCTCCCCGCTGGAGGCGCGGCTCGGCTGGGGCGCCCGCGGCGGTCCGGACGATGCGCGGCTCGGCGACCTCGCCGCGCGCATGGTGGCCGAGGCGAACGCCGCCTACGTCGCGCTCCACGGGAACGCGGACGCCGGCGCGCCCACGACGATGCCGGACCGCGCCGCCCTCGAGGCGGCCGTCGAGCGCGGGTGGCAGCGCGTGGGCGCGGCCCTGGAGCTGCCCGGCCCGGCCGCGCATCGGCACGGCCGCCCCAAGCGCCTCCTCCTGAGCCCCGTGCTGCGCCGCGCCGGGCTGTCCGGGTTCTTCTCGCCCTTCACCGGCGAGGCGAACCTCAACCGCTCCGTCCCCGCCGTGTCCTACCCGCAGGTGGTCGCGCACGAGAAGGCGCACCAGCGCGGCATCAACCGGGAGGACGAGGCGAACTTCCTGGGCTGGCTCGCCGCCGCCTCGTCGGACGATCCGCTCGCGCGCTACGCCGCCGCCGTGTTCGCGCAGCGGCAGCTCCTCCGCCCGCTGCTCGCGGTGGACGAGGAGCGCGCACGGGCCCTCGTCGCGGAGCGCGTCCCCGGCGTGCAGCGCGACGTGGACGACCTGCGCGACTACTGGAGCGTCTCCACCGGTCGCACCGGCCGGGTCGCGAACCGGATGAACGACGCGTACCTGCGCGGGAACCGCGTGCCGGACGGCGTGGCGAGCTACGGGCGGGCGGCCGAGCTGC
Organism: uncultured Gemmatimonadota bacterium; assembly: GCA_964471155.1. Classification (GTDB taxonomy): domain Bacteria; phylum ARS69; class ARS69; order ARS69; family ARS69; genus CAYYFX01. The sequence goes on from CAYYFX010000007.1 coordinate 42,299, forward strand.
TGCTGGCGTGGGCGGCGCGGAACGGCGGTCAGCTCGCGCCGGTGTCGGAGGACGCGCCCACGGCGTCCAGCGCGCCGCGCACCTTCCGCGCCAGCGACTCCAGCGTGAACGGCTTCTGCAGGAACTCGGCCTCGGACACGGACACGCCGTACCGCACGATCGCGTCGTCGTTGTAGCCGGACATGTACAGCACCTTCGTGGCGGGGCGAAGCCGGCGGACGCGCTCGGCCAGCTCGCCGCCGGAGAGCCCCGGCATCATCACGTCCGTGAGCAGGAGGTGGAAGGAGTCCCCGTCCGACTCCCAGATGGACAGCGCCTCCTCCGCGCTCGCCGCCTTCGTCACGGCATAGCCCTCGATCTCCAGCGCCTCCGCTGCCATCTCGCGCACCTCGTCCTCGTCCTCCACGAGGAGGATGCGCCCCGTGCGGTCCGGGCGCGGCGGAATCGGGATCGCCGCCGAGGAGCGCACCGGCAGCGCCGACGCGACCCGCGGAAGGCGGATGCGGAAGGTCGTGCCGCGGCCGGGCGCCGACTCCACGCGGATCGTCCCCTGGCCCTCGGTGACGATCCCGTAGACCGTGCTCAGCCCCAGCCCCGTCCCCTCGCCGCGCGGCTTCGTGGTGAAGAACGGCTCGAACAGGCGGGCCTGCGTGGCCTGGTCCATGCCCACGCCCTCGTCCGCCACCTCGAGGAACACGAACGCCGAGGAGGAGCCGGATCCGGTGGACTCGTCCGGGCGCGTGCGCACGGTGATCGTTCCGCCGTCGGGCATCGCGTCGCGCGCGTTGACCACGAGGTTCATCAGCACCTGCTCCATCTGGCCCCGGTCGGCGCGCACCTGGCAATCGCCCGCGAGGTCCGTGTGCAACGTGATGCGCTCCCCCAGCAGCTTCCCGAACAGGACCTGGATGTCGCGCACGACCTCGGAGAGGTCCAGCACCTCGCGCTTCACCACCTCCTTGCGGCTGAACGCGAGCAGCTTGCGCGTGAGCAGCGAGCCGCGCAGCGCGGCGCGGCGCACCGCCTCGAGCGCGCTGCGCGTCTTCCCGTCCGCGCGCGTGCGCCCCGCGAGCAGTTCGGCCTGGCCGAGGATCACGCTCAGGAGGTTGTTGAAGTCGTGCGCCACGCCGCCGGCGAGCCGGCCCACGGCCTCCATCTTCTGCGAGTGGCGCAGCTCGGTCTCCAGCCGCTTGGTCTGCGTGACGTCGCGGATCTCCAGCAGCGTGACCACCCGGCCGTCGAGGTCGAACCGCGTGGCCGTGACCTGCGCGGGCACGCGGCGGGCATCCTTGCCGAGGATCGTCCACTCGCGCACGAGGGCCTGGTCCGGGTCCCGCACGCGGTCGTACACGCGCTGCGCCTCGGGCCACTCGGCCTTCTCGTGCAGGGCCCGCACCTCGAGCCCGGCCAGCTCCTCCGCGGTCCAGCCGGTGAGGACCGTGGCCACGTGGTTCGCGAGGACGATGCGCCCGCTGTCCGGATCCACCATGAGCATCGCATCCGGGCTGTGCTCGAAGAGGTGGCGGTAGCGCGCCTCGGAGCGGCGCAGGATCTCCAGGTCGCTGAGGTCCTGCACGATCACGAGGACCTCGGCGGGCCGGCCGTCCTGGCCCTGGATGGGGATGTAGCGGACGTACAGGCTGCGGGCGGGGGCGCCGGCCGCCGGGCGCGGCTCGTCGTGCAGCACGGAGCCGTCCCGGAACACGCGCGCCACGGGGCAGCGCTCCGGCGGCGCGCACTCCATCCCGATCATCCGGCACACGTCGCGCAGGGACACCGCCTTCCCGGAGGCGTCCGCGGTCTCGAACTGCCGCGCGAGCGGCTGGTTCATCCACGGGACGTTGCCCTCCGCGTCCACCACGAACACGCGGGTGTCGGACTGGTTCACCGCGGCCACGAACTTCTGCCGCTCCCGGTCCAGCACGCGGAGCTGCGCGTCCATCACGCGGAACCAGCGCTCCTGCTGCGCGGTCGCGGCGCGCACGTCCGCGAGCTCGGCGTCGCGGGCCCACCGCCCGGCCAGGATCCCGACCAGGCGCTCGGCCGCGCGCCCGTCCGCCGGGCCGGCGTCCGGACCCGGCGCCAGCGCGGCCCAGCCCAGCAGGCGCTCGCCCGCCGCGATCGGGAGGAGCAGCGCGCCGGCGGCGGCGGGCGCGGCCGCGGTGACGGCGGAGACCACCTGCTCGCGCAGCCGTCGGCACGTGTCCGCGTCGCCGTGCCACGACTCCGCGAGGACGCGGCCGCCGCGCGCCAGCGCGACGCCGCCGGCGCGCGCGCGCCCGGCCTCCGCGAGCAGCCGCGCCGCCTCCGGCAGCGCCGCCTCGGCGGTCGCGGCCGCGAGGAGCGGATGCAGCCGTTCCAGGAACGCGGGGATCGCGGGGTCGGCGCCGGGGCTCACGGGATCTCAGCCTCGCGTCACCGCGCGCGCCTCGTACGCGCGCGCCAGCGTATCCGCCACGCGCTGCACGTCGGCCACCGTGGCCTCGTCGAACGCGCCCACCTGGTGGCTGTCGATGTCGATCTGCGCGTGGATGCGATCCCCGGAGCGGATCAGCACGACCAACTCGGAGCGCGTCTCCGTGGAGCACGCGAGGTAGTTCGACACCTCGCGCACGTCCGGGATGTTCATGTTGCGCCGCTCGGCGACGGCCGTGCCGCACACGCCGCGGCCCACGCCGATGAACACGTGGTCCGTCGGCGCGCCGACGAAGGGGCCGAGCCGCAGCGTCTGGTCGGGGAACAACTCGTAGATCCCGGTCCAGTGGAAGCGCGGGTTCGTCTCGTGCAGCCGCCGCACGGCCGCCTCGAGGACGTCCTCGAAGGGCGTGTCGCCCGCGATCATCTCCTCGAGGGCATGGCAGAGCTCGGGGATCGACACGGCATCCTCCCGAAGGGGCAAGCGGATCCGCCGGATGTGTCGGATCGGGCCTGTCGGGGGAGAATCGGCGCGCTTCGGTCGCGTCCTTAGAAGCGGAGGCGAAAGTCCGGCGGGGTGGCGCGAAGCATTGCAAACATCGGTCAATCGCCCCCGGTCCGGCCGACGCGGGCGAGGCCGGAGCGGCCCGGCTCGCCGGTGACGACGGTGCCGCCGGCGGGATCCCACACGTACCGGCCGCGCACGTGGAGCGAGTCCCCGGCGGCGGCGCCCGGCGGCGCGGTCCCGGGGACGGCGAGCCACGTGAACGGATGGCCGTCCGCGGTCCGCACGCGCCATCGCGGCGCGCGCCCGCCGGCCAGCAGCGTGTCGGGCGCGGCCGCCTCGATCACCCCGTGCGCCTGCACCGGGATGTTCGACGCGCGCTCGTCGAACGCGCGCTTCGGGCTCTTCGCGAACGCCCACGGCAGGGACCCCTGCCACTCCGGGGCCAGGATCCTCACCGCGGCGAGCCCCAGCACGAAGGTGACGAGGATGGCGATCGCCTTGTGGCGGCCGTACCGCTCGCGGGCGGCGGCGTCGCTCACGTCCCCGCCTTCCCGCCCTTCGCGCGCTTCGCCTTCTTCCCCTTCGTGGACTTCCCGGACTTCCGCGGCGCCGCCGCCCCCTTCTCCGCGGCGATCACCTCGTCCAGCAGATCGCGCGCGTGCCGCAGGTGCGGGATCACGATGGATCCGCCCACGACCAGCGCCACGTCGAACGCCTCCGCGAACTCCGCCTCGGTCACGCCGTGCCGGCGGCACTCGATGACGTGGTACGAGATGCAGTCGTTGCAGCGCAGCACCATGGACGCCGTGAGCCCCAGCAGCTCCTTCGTCCTCGCGGGGAGCGCGCCGTCGCGGTACGCGGCGCCGTCGAGCTGGAAGAAGCGCTTCGTCTCGCGCGTGCCGGTCTCCAGGATGCGCTCGTTCATGCGCGTGCGGAACTCGTGGAACGCCTTCAACTTCGCCATGCGTCCTCCGGGGTGCGGCGGGCCGGCGCGTCAGCGCCAGAGGTCGTCCAGGAAGCGGCGACTGCGCATCGCGCCCGGGCGGCCGTGGTGATGGTACTCCAGCATCGCGTCCAGCGCCGCGCGCGCCTCGAGCAGCGTGCCCTTCCCGGGCGGGCGCGCGGCGGCGAGAGCCGCGGTCAGCTCGCCGAACGCGGCCTGCCGCAGGAACTCCACGGTGTCGGTGCCGAGCCGCCGGCCGCCCTCGGCCGCGCGGCACTTCCGGCAGAGCAGCCCGCCGAGCCGCGGCGAGAGGCTGGTGGACCCCTCGAGGTCCGCCGCGCCGCACGCCACGCAGCCCGTCAGCTCCGGCGCGATGCCGAGGTGGTCCATGAGGTGGAGCTGGAAGGCGACCGCCAGCGCGACCGCGCGTCCCTCCTCCCCCTCCGGGAACGGCGCGGTCTCGGCCAGCGCGGACAGCGCGTCCAGCAGCGTGTCGAAGATCTCCGCGGACGCGCCGCCGTCCGGGACGAGCCGGTCGACCAGCTCCGCGCAGGCCCCGGCCGCCGCGTACGCGAACACGTCGCGGGCGAGGGCCGCGAAGCTGCGCTTCAGCTCGCAGGCGTCCAGGTACACGAGATCGCGCCCGGGCCTTGCCCGGTAACGGATCCGCGACAAACTGAAGAGATCCAGTCCCGCGCCGTACCGGCTGCCGGGAGTGCGGCTGCCCTTGGCCATCACGGCCACGCGCCCGCTCTCGCGCGCGAGGAGCGTCACCACGTGGGACGTGTCCCCCTGGCGCACGTGGCGGAGCACGAGCGCGTCGGTCTCCACCGCCGCCATGGTCAGTCCCGCGCGGCGGGCACGGCGGCGGCGCGGATCTCCAGGTAGTCCGGGCCCAGGTAGCACCAGTACAGCCGCCCGCCCAGCATGCGCACGGGGCGCCCGGGGAGGATGCGGTTGTTCTCCTTCACCGCGTCGTCCACCGCGGGGAGGCGGAGTTCCCGGATGGTGTCCGCCTCCTGCACGCGGACCACGAGCTCGCGCGGCAGGCGGCGCTTCGGCGCGCCGGGGTCGTCGTCGGCCAGCACCACGACCACGCTGTCGCCCAGGCCGCCCACGAACTCGCCCGCGCCGGGCGCGGCGAAGGCCTCGGACAGGCCGCGTCCCTTGCGGTTCACGCTGCCGTCCGGGTTCGGCACCCAGATCGCCGCGTCGTCGAAGCCCACGCCGGACGTGGAGCGCACCACCTGCTCGCCGCCCGCGATCACGCCGGTCTTCGCGTCCCACAGCGGATAGGTGGCGGCCATCGTGGGGTCGAAGACGCCGAGCAGCGTCCCCTCCAGCACGATGCGCCAGCGGTCCCGCCCCTCGGCGGGCGGGCGCAGGTACGGGTTCGCGGACTGCACGCGATCCACCTCGCGGCCGGACTGCAGGTCGTACACGAAGAGGTCCACGAACGCGGACGCGCCGAGCATGCGGCGCCCCGCCACGAGCAGCGCGGGGGACGCGGCCATTTCGTCGAACTCGCGCGCGTCGCCGGGCATCGGGAAGTGGTGCACGATGCGGTCGCCCTCGAGCAGCAGGATGCCGTCCGCCTCCGCGAGCGTGAGCGCCACGCGGCGCCCGCCCGGCAGCACGGCGAAGGGGCCGGGCACGAGGGCGGCGCCGTCGCGCTCGGCCAGCGTGATGGACACGCGCGCCACGGTCTCGCCCTTCAGGCGAACGGACGCGGGCTTCGGCGCGGCGGGCGCGGGCGGCGTCGCGCACGCCGCCAGGACGAGGGCGAGCGCGGTCGCTGCGGCAAGGCGGCGGATGGACGCGGGGCGCGGCATGGTCCTTGGATGGTACGCGCCGGCCGGCGGATGCGGAACGCGGGAAGCCACCTACCGCCGGAAGCGGGACGGGCGGGTGCGGGCGAGGTGGGCGAGCGCGGCCGGGGAGCCAGGGCGGGAGGGAATCTCGGCGGGCGCCGGGACCAGCTTCGCGAGATGCCGGCCTTCGACGCCCCCGAGGGCGGGCCGTGCGGCGGACAGTCCCTTCCCCCGTCGCTCCCCTGGTGGCGAAGGACCCGGCGGTTCGTGAATCGGTTCCTCTTCCGCGGGGCCCCCGGACCGCCGGTTTCCCGACGGTAGGGACGGCGAGCGGGCGGCGTGCCGACCGGTTTCCCGGCGCCTTCACGGCCGCCCCTCACCCCGAGTGCTGCCCACGTTTCCCCGAAGAGGTCCCGTGCCGACCGGGTCTGGGGGTCGGGTCCGTCGTTTCCGCCGACGGACGGGCCCTTACACCGCAAGGGCCGGGCCATGGGTGCGGGAGCAGCCCCCGGGCGACCAGAATCACCCCATATCGATAGAATCTTGGCCCCCGGACCGGCTCCCGACGGCGGACCGTAGGCCGGCGGCGCCGTTCGTACCTCGGGCGGTGTCCAGCCTCCCGGCGAAACTGTCCAATCGGAGCGACAGGCTGGACAGGCGCCACCGCTGGAGCATCGGGCGTCCGCTACGCCAGGATCCTCCCGTCCCAGAGCGCGTCGAGGAAGCGCGCCCACGGCATCACGCGGATCTTCCCGTGGATCCGTTCCCGGGCCTCGTTGCACACGACGATGGCCTGCCGCGGCCGGTACTCCGCCGCGAACGCCTCGAGCGAGCGAAGGTCGCGCGAGTCCACGCGCGACGACCCCTTCACTTCCACCGCCACCTCGCCCCGCGCCAGCACGAAGTCCACCTCCTGCCCGGCCTTCGTGCGCCAGAACTCGATGGAGTAGTGCAGTTCCCGGTACGACGCGTGCGCCTGCAGCTCCATGAACACGAAGTGCTCGAGCGCCCGTCCGAACGCCTCGCCGCGCGCGCTCGTGAGTCGCCGGTCCACCAGGGATCCGGCCACCCCCACGTCGAAGAGGTAGAACTTCGGGGCCTTCAGGATCACGTTGCGGTCCTGCCGGCGCTTGAAGGGCGGCACGAACGACCCGAGCAGCGTGTCCACGAGGATCTGGTAGTACTCCTTCACCGTCTTCGGATCCACGCCGCACTCGCGCGCGATGTTCGCGTAGTTCGTCAGCTCCCCGTGCGAGAACCCCATCGCCTCGAAGAAGCGCGAGAAGGCGGGCACGTTGCGCGTCAGCCCCTCCGCGAACACCTCCTCCTTGAGGTAGTCCTGCGCGTAGGCCCGGAGCGACCGCCGGTAGCCGTCCTCCAGGTAGTGGCTGGGGATCAGGCCGCGGTTCAGGATCTCGAGCAGCGACGGCGACGTCAGCTCCGGGTACGCCAGCGGGAAGAGCTGGTACCGCCAGGCCCGCCCCCCCAGCCGGTTCGCCTGGCCGCGCGTCAGCTTCCGCGCGCTGGAGCCGGAGAGGATGAACCGCAGGCGATGGTTCTCGATCAGCCAGTGGACCTCGTCGAGGAGCGCGGGGACCTTCTGCACCTCGTCGATCACGATGGGCCGGCGGCGCATGCCCTCGCCGGCCGCGAGGATCTGCTCCCGCAGGAGCGACGGCCGGCCCGTCAGCTCCAGGAGCCGGTCCGTCTGGAGGAGGTCGAAGCGGAGGCTGTCCGGGAACCGCTCCCGGAGATAAGTGGTCTTCCCGGTCTTCCGCGGTCCCCAGAGGAACGCGGACCGGCCTTTCGGGAGGTCGATGTCCAGGAGGCGCGGCAGCGATTCCATTCGGGAGTGCACTCCATTCCGGTTGAACTAAAATGGAGTAGCACTCCCGATTGGTCAAGGCCCTCCGGCGCCGGGTTGGCCGACGCCGGTCAAACCACCGGCCGCCCGCAGTGCGGGCAGACCTCCGCGGCCGCCCCCGGCTCCGCCGCCACCACCTTCCGCCGCCGCTCGATCTCCTCCAGGAAGCCGGAGCCCAGCACGCCCACGGGCAGCGCCAGCATCACGATCCCCACGAGCGCGAGCATGGATCCCACGAGGCGGCCCAGCGCGGTGATCGGGTAGACGTCGCCGTAGCCGATCGTGGTCACCGTGATGACGGCCCACCACATCGCGGCGGGCACGCTGGAGAAGGCGTCCGCCTGGGCGTGGTGCTCCAGCAGGTACATCACGTTCCCGGCGAGCACCACGACGATCAGGATCACGAGGAAGCTGGCGAGCAGCTCGTGCTTCCGGTTGCGCAGGACCGCGGCCAGGATGCCGACCGCCTCGGCGAGGTTCCCGGCGCGGAACACGCGGAAGATGCGGAAGAGCCGCAGCGCGCGGACGAAGCGCAGGTCCAGGTGCGGGATGAGCATCTGCAGGTAGAAGGGCAGGATGGCGAGGATGTCCACGATCTGCATGGGCCGCCCGGCCACGGCGAGCCGGCCGCGCACCGGATGCGCCGTGGCCGGATCCGACGTGCACGACCACAACCGCAGCACGTACTCCACGGAGAACACGATCACCGAGAACAGCTCGAAGCGGTGGAAGAAGTGCGCGTACGGCTCGCCGAGCGAGCGCACCGTCTCCAGGATCGTGGCGAGGACGTTGACCGCGATGAGCGCGAGGATGAACGTCTGGAACGTGCGACCGAGGCGGTCGGTCTCGGGCGGATCGGTGAGGATCTCGTAGACGCGCCGCTTCAGCGCCCCCATCCCCGCTCACCCCCGCGCCCCGGAGCGGCGCGGGGGGAGAATAGGGCAGGGCGGGATTTCGTTCCAGATCGCGGAGGTGGCCTACTCCCCGTACTGCTGGAAGTACGCCTTCACCTTGCCCCAGGACAGCGGGTCCACGTATGGAAGCGACTCAGGCCGACTTCCCCGTACCAGCAGTCGGACCAGAGGTAGAGATCACGGGCACCTCGAACTCAGAGTCCAATAGCCTACCGCGAGCCCGGAATGACCCTCTGGCGCCGGGCTACCAGCCATCCCGATCACGGCCGCCGAGACAGGCACAGCCAACATGGTCTTCCTCCCGCGCAGATGTGAGTGTCGCGTTCCGCAACGTCGTACATCCGACCGGCAGGCGCAGCCAAGGCGGCCCCGTGGTCCGCAAACAGGAGGGGCGCGGGCGGGCCCGGGGGTGGTCGATCCCGGGTCCCGCACCGCGCCCCCTTTCGGGCGTCGGCCGTTGCGTCAGGCGGCGTCCGCGCTCCTGTTGTTCCCGATGACGATCCCGTGCTTCGTCATCTTCGTGTACAACGTCTGCCGCGAGATCCCCAGCGCCCGCGCCGCGCGCGACCGGTTGCCGCCGGCGGTCGCCAGCGCCTCCTCGATCGCGTCACGCTCGGACTCGGCCAGGCTGGCCTGCTCCGCCGCCCTCGCCGTGACGGCGCGCCGGATCCACTCCGGGAGCGCGTCGCACGGGATCGGGCCGCGGCCGCTCGCCAGGAACGCCGCGCTCTCCGCGAGGTTGCGGAGCTCGCGCACGTTGCCGGGCCAGTCGTGGGCTTCCAGGATCTCCCGCGCCGCCGCCGAGGCCGGCCGCCCCGCGAACGTCTCGAAGAGCAGCGCCACGTCCTCCGGCCGCTCCTTCAGGGCCGGGATGCGGATCTCGAACCCGCGCAGGCGGTACACGAGATCCGGCAGGAACGTGCCCTCGCGCACCAGCTCGTCCAGGTCCCGGTTCGTGGCGGCCACGATGCGCACGCCGACGTGGATGGCCTCCACGCCGCCGACGCGCCGCACCTCCCCGGTGTCCAGGACGCGCAGGAGCTTCGCCTGCAACGAGAGCGGCGCCTTCCCGATCTCGTCCAGGAAGACGGTGCCGCCCGCCGCCGCCTCGAAGATGCCGGCGCGCCGGCTCGCCGCGCCGGTGAACGCGCCCTTCTCGTGCCCGAACAGCTCGGACTCGAGCAGCGTCTCCGAGAGCGCCGCGCAGTTCACGGCCAGGCACGGACGCTGCGCCCGCGCGCTCGCCCGGTGGATGGCCTTCGCGAACAGCTCCTTGCCGGTCCCGGTGTCGCCCAGGACGAGCACGGGCAGGTCCGACCGCGCGATGCGCCGCGCCCGGCCGATGGCGGTCTCCATCGCCGCGGACACGGTCACGAGTTCCGCGAAGGGATCCGCGCCCGGCGCCGTCGCAACAGCCACGGCCGACCCGCCGGAGCGCGCCAGCTCGTCCTCGGCACGGGCCGCGTCGCGCGACGCGCCCAGCGCACGGAACGCCGCCGCCGCCTCGCGGATCTCCGTCTCGCCCCGCGCCATCTCCCCCGCGTCCTGCCGCAGCGCGCCGAGCACGGCCAGGCTCCGGCCGGTCTCGTACGGCATGCGCAGCTCGCGGAAGACGGCCACGGACTTCTCCAGCGCGGCCACGGCCTCGACGCCGCGGTCCCGCCGCGCGAGGAACTCGCCCTGCGCCCGCAGCGCCAGCCCCTCCACCCCACGGAACTCGCGCGCCGCGGCGATGCGCAGCGCGGTCTCCAGCAGGTCGCGCACGCGACCGTCCGGATCGCCCAGCGCATCCTCCGCCCGCGCGAGCCGCACGAGCAGATCCGCCACCGGCTCGCTCTCGGCGGACGCCTTGCGGGCCCGCGCGAGCGCGTCCAGCAGCGTGGTGCGCGCCCGCGACCACTCGCCGCGGACGATGCTGCACTCGGCCAGGAGCTGGTCGATCACGACGAGATCGTGATCGTGCCCGTTCGCGGCCGCGTGCGTGCGCGCCTCGGCCAGCGCCGCGCGCGGATCCTGCCCGCGCACGAGGTCCAGCCGCGCCTTCGCGATGCGCACCGTGGACGCCAGCCACGCGTCCGCCACGCGCTCCGCCACCTCGGCGCAGCGGTCCAGGAGCGCCGTGGCCTCGGTCCACTCGCCGGCGTGGTACTCGTCCACCGCCAGCGCGAACAGCTCGCGCGCGAGGTGCACATCCTTGCCGAGCGCCTCGTGGATCTCCACGGCGCGCCGGTGGTACGTGCGGGCCTCGTGGTAGCGCCCGGACAGCCAGAGCAGGCTGCCGAGGTTCGCGGACGCGAGCGCCGCCTCGTGCCGGTCGTCGGCGCGCCGCGCCGCCGCCAGGGCGTCCAGGTAGCTCTCGCGCGCGTCGTCGATGCGACCGAGCTGCCGGTGCGCGTGGCCGCGCACGGCCAGCGCCCGCGCCACGCGGGAGTGCGCGTCCGTTCCGCGCAGCAGCTCCCACGCCTCGCCGGCCGCCGCCGCGGCATCCGCCGCCCGGCCGCGATACAGCGCGAGCCGCGCGTGCACGGTGCGAAGCGCACCGCGCGTCACCGGCTCGACTTCCGTCAGATCTCTGGTCTCGAGGGACTCGAGCGCGGCCTCGGCCGCCGGGAGCTCGCCGAGCTCCAGGAAGCACTCCGCCGCGCGCAGGCGGACGTCGAGTTCCTCCGCGAGCTGCACGTCGTCCCCGCGGACGGCGAGCGCTGCGGAATAGGCGTCCACCGCGTCCCGGAACCGCCCCGCCTCCCGCGCGGCATCCCCCCGCCGCACGGTCTCGCGGAAGCGTTCGAAGGAAGCGGGCATCCAGGTCATCGCGCGCCTCCCGTCAGGAACGCCAGGAGGTAGCGCAGCACGATGCGGGTCCAGCGCTCGCTGCGGTTGACGGGCTGCCGCTCGCCGGCCTTGTCGGCCTCGGGCGCGGCTTGGTTGGTCTGGACCGTGGCGTTCCGATCCGGCGGACCCACGTCGGGCCGCCAGGGATCCGATTCCCAGTAGTCGAAGGAGGGATTCACGGGGCGAATGGGATCATCCGCGGCCCGGACCGCTGCGGGCAGGAGGAACACGACGGCCGCCGCGAGGGACGCGGCGGAACGACCGATTCTGGGCTTCATTTCGACCACCTCACGGGTAAAGAGTGACGCACCCCCACTATCCCCCCCCGAGCCGGCCTCCGCGAGGGCCGATCCGGGAGAAGGTGGGGGGGCCGCAACGGGCGTACGACTGTGGAGCCGGCGGCTGGGCCGCGGCAGGCCCCGCCGGTCGCGCAGTCGATGGAGGTCGCGGCGGCGGCCCCGCGGGGTTCCCTCCGGCGGCTCTGCGGCGCGGCCGGAGGCCTGGAGGGCCGGAGGTCGTCGACGCAGGAGCGATGGCCTCCGCCCGGACGGCGGAGGCCGAGCGCCCGCCGGGGGCAACCCCGCGGGGTCGCCGCCGCAACCTCCCATCGACCGCGCGACCGGCGGGGCCTGCCGCGGCCCAGCCGCCGGCTCCACCGGTAGCCGCCCCTCGCGCGCTCGCGCGGCTCCTCTCAGCCCTGGCGGTACACGGCACTCGCCATCGTGAGGTAGATGAGGATGCCCACGATGTCGTTGGAGGTGGTCACGAAGGGGCCGGTCGCAAGCGCCGGGTCCACGTTCAGGCGATTCAGGACCAGGGGAACGAGGGCACCGACGCTGGTCGCCACGAACACGACGCACAGCATCGCGCCGGCGACCACCGTTCCCAGCCGCATGTCGCCGCGCCACGCCCACGCGACCAGGAAGATCAGCGAGGCGCACACGATCCCGGTGACGATCGACACGCCGACCTCGCGAAGGAGCCGCCCCGCGGCGTCCGACGCCGTCACCTCGCCGGTGGCGAGGCCGCGGACCATCACGGCGCTGGACTGGATCGCGACGTTGCCGCCCATGGCGGTGATGACCGGGACGAAGAACGCCAGCGTGATCAGCGCGCTCAGGTCCGCCTCGAAGCGCGACAGCACGAGCGCGGAGAGGATGCCGCCGCCGAGTCCGGTCACGAGCCACGGCAGCCGGATGGCCGCCTTGCGGAAGATGCCCTCCTCGGTCACGTCCTCGTCGCCCGTGCCGGCGAGCAGCGAGTAGTCCTCCCCCGCCTCCTCGTGGATCACGTCCACGATGTCGTCCACGGTGATCCGCCCGAGTAGCACGCCGATCGCGTCCACCACCGGGACGCTCAGCACGTCGTATTTCTCGAAGAGCTGCGCCACCTCCTCCTGATCGGTCTCCGCGAGCACGGGGTGCGTGTCCGGATCCATGAGCGAGGTCACCGGCGCATCCGGCCGCGCCAGGATGAGCCGCGCCACCGGGATCTTGCCCACGAGCCTGCGGTCCTTCGTGGTCACGAAGACCTCGTGGAAGTCCTCCTCGAAGTCCCCGTACGCCTCGCGGATCTTCTCGATGGCGCGCGCGGCGGTGCGGTCCTCGCGGACCCACACCACCTCCAGCTGCATGATGCCGCCGGCGGAGTCCTCCGGGTACGAGAGGAGCTTCGTGACCTCGCGCCGCTCCTCCTCCGGGAGGAGATCCACGACCTCCACGACCTTCTCGTCCGCCAGCTCCGCCAGCATGTCCGCGGCGTCGTCGGAGGCCATCTCCTCCACCGCGCCGGCGATCTCGCGCGGGGTGAGCTGCTCCAGCACGTGCTCGCGGACGTCGTCGTCCAGGCGCGGGAGAATCTCGCCCGCCTGCTCCTCGGACAGGCGCTTGAGCAGCGCGACGACCTCGTCCTCCTCGAGGTACCCGGCGGCGTCGGCGATGTCGGCGGGAAGCACGCCCTCGAGCGCGCGCGGCAGGACGGCCGCGTCGGCGCTCCTCAGGGCGGCGGCAAGCTCGAGCGCCAACTCCTCGGCCCGGACCATGCTCCCCTCCGGGGCCGAGGGGACGCGGACGTCAGTCCGCGACTTCGGCCGCAGCGCTCCGTACGGTGGACGTTCCCGCGGGTCCCCGCGGGACCCCCCAGTTCCCTCCGACGGGGGCGACCGCACCGCCGGAGATCACCAATTTCAACCCATCCTCCACGGACATGTCGAGGTCGATCAGGTCCTCCTCGGGAACGAACAGAAGGTACCCCGACGTGGGGTTCGGCGTGGTGGGCAGGAACACGTGGCAGTGCGGCCGTCCCGGGAACCACGGACCCTCGTGCCGGCCGGTCACGAAGCCCATGGACCACACCCCCCGCCGCGGCCACTCGAACAGGACGACCCGCTGGAACAGGTTCTTCTGCGACCCGATCACCGAGTCGCCGATCTGCTTCACCGCGATGTAGATCCGGCTGGCCAGCGGAACCCTCTGGAACAGCTTCTCCAGCACGGCCAGGAACTGCCGCCCGATCACGTTCGACGCGAACGCGCCCACCGCCAGCACGAGCAGGATGGTGGTGACGAAACCGACGCCGGGGATCTCGAACCCGAACGCCCGCGTGAACACGGGACGCAGCCAGCCGTCCACGGTGCGGAAGATCTTCAGCAGGAGCCACGCCGTGATCGTGACGGGCGCGAGCGCGAGGATGCCCGCGAGGAAGTAGCGCCGGAGCCCCCCGAACATCTAGGCGCGCGCCTCCTCGGCCTTCTGGATCCGGACCCGGATGATGCGCTGGCGGTGGACGCGGTCGATCACGAACCGGAGCCCCTGGTACTCCACCGTCTCGCCCTGCGAGGGCACCTTCCCCACCAGCTCGTAGATGAACCCGCCGAGGGTATCACTGTTCTCGGTGGGGAGCTGCAGGTTCATCTCCTCGTTCAGGTCGTCGATGTCCATCTTCCCGGCCACGCGGTAGGAGCCGTCCGCCAGCGCCTCCAGCAGCGGCTCGGCGTGGTCGTACTCGTCCTCGATCTCGCCGACGATCTCCTCCAGCACGTCCTCCAGCGTGACCATGCCCGCGGTGCCGCCGTACTCGTCCACCACGATGGCCAGGTGCGTGCGCTTCTCCTGGAACTCGTGCAGCAGCTCGTCGATCTTCTTCGTCTCCGGCACGAACATCACCGGGCGCACGAACTCGCGGATGGGCGTGTCGTCGCCGTCCACGCGGCCGTCCCGCACGAGCTCCTTCACGTGCACCGCGCCGAGGATCCGGTCCACCGATCCCTCGTACACCGGGATGCGCGAGTGGCCGTGCTCCGCGATGAGCCGGAGCACCTCGCGGCGCGGCGTCTCCGCGTCGGCCATGATGACGTCGATGCGCGGCACCATGACCTCGCGCGTGGTTGTGCCGCCGAACTCGAAGATGCTGTGCAGGATCTCGCGCTTCTCGTCCTGCAGCCGCGGCGCCTCGTCGTCGTCCTCGGCCACGGCCTTGAACTCCTCCGCGGCCAGCAGCTCCTCCGCCGCGTCGTCCGACACGCGCGCCATCAGCTTCCGCACGAGCCAGCCGAGGGGCCGGAACACCACGTCCACCGCGCCGAACACGTCCACCAGCGCGACGGCGGAGGCCTCCGGCCGCGCCGCCGCCGCCGCCCGCGGCAGCGACCGCGCCAGCACCGCGAGCACGAGCCCGCCCAGCACGCCCGGACCGACGATGTCCGAGAGTCCCACGGTCTTCCCGCCGGAGACCAGTGCCAGCAGGCACAGGATGGCGCCGGCGTAGAACACGCCGGTGGAGAGCGTGGTGGTGAGGATGACCCGGTGCGGGTTCCGCACGAACTCCAGGATGCGCTCGCCGCGGCCGTTCTGCCGCTCGCCGAGCCGGCGCAGCTGCGCCTCCGTCAGCGACAGGAACACCTGCTCGGCCGCGGACACCGCGGCCAGCAGCACGACGAACACGAGCAGCCCGAGGGCGGCGAGGACCACCGAGGACGCCGGCATCATCGCGCCGACCTCCTGAAGTAGCGCCGCACGTACCGCTCCTGCCGCGCCAGCATCGCCCGGCGCTTCGGCGCCGTGTCATGATCCCAGCCCAGCACGTGCAGCGTGCCGTGCACGGACAGGCGCGCCACCTCCTCGGGCAGCGCGCAGCCGGCTTCCCGCGCCTGCTTCGCGGCCACCGCGGGGGACACGAACACCTCCCCGAGCAATCCGCCGGTGTGCTCGTCCCCCACGTACGAGAACGACAGGACGTCCGTGGTGGAGTCCTTGCCGCGGTAGTCGCGGTTCATGCGGCGCATCGTGCCGTCGGAGACGAGCGCGAGGGACAGGCCGCCGTCCGGCGCCCTCTCCCCCTCCAGGGTGGCCGCGAGCACGGCCGCGAGCCGGCGCCGGTCGATGCCGAGCGCCTTCTTCAGGCCGCGGATCGCAACCTCGCGACTTGGGGGGTCGAGCGATTCGTCGGGCATGACCTTCCGTTTCCCGGACGTGCCTATCGCCGCTCACCACCTTCCGCGGACGGGGCGGAGCGTCCCTTGCGGTCCTTGCGGCCGTCGTAGTCGTCGAAGGCCTGGACGATCTCCTGCACCAGGTGGTGCCGCACCACGTCCTCGTCGCCGAACCGGATGAACCGGATCCCGTCGATGGAGCGGAGAATATACTGGATCTTGAGCAGCGCGGAGTCCTCGCGACGCGGCAGGTCGATCTGCGTGTCGTCGCCCGTGATGATGGCCTTCGAGTTCGATCCCAGGCGCGTCAGGAACATGCGCATCTGCGGGATCGTGGTGTTCTGCGCCTCGTCCAGGATCACCACGGAGTCGTTCAGCGTGCGGCCGCGCATGTAGGCCAGCGGCGCCACCTCGATGACCTCGTTGGCGAGCAGCTTCTGCACGCGGTCCAGCGGGAGCATCTCGTTGAGCGCGTCGTACAGCGGGCGGAGGTAGGGCGCCACCTTCTCCGTGAAGTCCCCGGGCAGGAAGCCGAGGCTCTCGCCCGCGTCCACCGCGGGGCGCACGAGCTGGATGCGCTCGATCTCCTTGCGGTTCAGCGCGGACAGCGCGGACGCCATGGCCAAGTAGGTCTTCCCCGTGCCGGCCGGACCGATCGCGAAGACGATGTCGCTGTCTTCCAGCGCGCGCAGGTACTCCGCCTGCCGCACCGTCTTCGGGCCGATGTCCTTGCGCAGCCCGTGGAACGGGCGCAGCGCGGCGCCGTTCCCGTTCAGGGAACCGAGTTCGTGCCCGTTGTGGCCGCGCACCATCCGGATCGCGTATCGCACGTCGCTCGGACTCACCCACCGTCCCTGCCGGGCGACCGACATGAGGTGGTCGAAGATGCGCTCGAGCGCGTCGACCTCGGCCGACGGGCCGTCCAGGAGGATCTCCGTGCCGCGCGCGACCACGCGCGCGCCGTAGAGATCGCGGATGAGCCGCAGGTTCGCGTCGTTCTGGCCGAAGACGCTGACGGGGGGAAGGTCGCCCAGCTCGAGTCGCCGGGAGGACTGCTCGTTCAATCCCTCTCCTTGCTTCCTCGGGGCCGAGTGCCCCGAACCCTGGTCCAATGATCGGTCAACGGAGGCGGGCTTTCCAGGGGTCCCGCGCAGAACTTCCGATTCTTCATGCCGGGCCGACATGGTGCCCAAGTATCCATTTGCCAATGGGTTATCCCGGAATCCGCCGGCAGGGACCGCCGGACGCAAGGCCCCGGGGAGGGGCCTGCCGGGGCGGCGGACCGCCCCGGCACCCGGCGCCTATCTCGGGATCAGGAAGATCTGATCGGGGTAGATCAGGTCCGGATCCTTGATCTTGTCCTTGTTCGCGTTGTAGATCCGCCGCCACGCCGTGCGGTCGTTGTAGATCCGCGGCTTCCCCGAGATCTTGATCAGCCAGTCCCCGCGCACGACGGTGTACGACCGCGGCAGGTCCGTGAGTTCCTTCAGCCGGGCCTCCAGCGCCGCCACCTCGGACGCGAGGGGCTCGTTCGCCGCCCTCGCCTCGGCCAGCCGGGACCGCAGGGCCGCGATCTCCGCGTCGATGTCCCCCATCTGGGAGTTCGCCGCGGCGGCGTTGTCGTTCTGGATGTCGATCTCCTGCGCCAGCTTCTGGCAGTACGCCAGCGCCTCGTCCTTGGAGAGCTTCTTGTACTCCTCTTCCGTGAGGTACTCCCCGGACGGCACGTCGTAGGACTGCGCGAACGCCGGGGCGGCGAACGCGGCCGCGAGCGCCGCGGCCAGCACCACGCTCCGGGCCGTCATTTCGACATCTCCGCGATCTGCGCCTCGAGCTCCGCCTTGCGCCGCTCCAGCTCCGCCTTGCGCGCGGTCTCCGTGGCGATGGCCTCCTCCAGCTCCTGCCTCTCGCGCTCCGCGGCAGCCAGCTTCGCCTCCGCCTCCGCGGCGGCCTTGCGCGCGGAGTCCACCGCGGCGAGATCCGTCTGGCAGGGCGGCGGCGTGCCGCCGCAGCCGGTCGCGAACGCCACGAGCCCCGCGCACGCGCACGCGACGATCCCTCTTCGAAGCCCGATCATGCGCAACCTCCCCTCTCGTGCCTCGTCATGCCCGACCGGCGGACCATACCACGCGTCCGGGGGTCGTCAACCTGGGGACCGGCCCGCCGCATCCCGCCCTCACGCCCCGCCCGGCGCCTTCGCCTCCGCCCGCACGGCGATGTGCAGGTCATCCAGGAGCTGCGGCTCCACGGGGGACGGACACTCGTCCATCGGCGAGATGGCGCGGCTGTTCTTCGGGAACGCGATCACGTCGCGCAGCGACGACCGGCCCGTCATCAGCATGATGATGCGGTCGAAGCCCAGCGCGATCCCGCCGTGCGGCGGCGCGCCGTACTCGAACGCGCGCAGCAGGAAGCCGAAGCGCCGCTCCGCCTCCGCCGCATCGATCCCGATCACCTTCAGCGCGCGCTCCTGCAGGTCGCGGCGGTGGATGCGGACGCTGCCCGAGCCCAGCTCGTTGCCGTCCAGCACCAGGTCGTACAGCTTGCCGACGGCCGGGCCGGGATCCGTGTCGAAGGTCTCGCGGAACTCGTCGTGCGGCATGGTGAAGACGTGGTGGCACGGCACCCACGCGCCCGTGTCCGGGTCCTTCTCGAAGAGCGGGAAGCGGTGCACCCACAGGAACGCCGGCGACTTTCCCTGCGCGAGCCCGCGGCGCTTCGCCACGTCGCGGCGCACGAGGTCCAGCGACGCGTTCACCGCCTTCTCCGGGCCGGCCACGAAGAGGAGGACATCGCCGGGCGCCGCCTCCGCGCGGGCCACGAGATCCTTCGCCACGTCCGCGAAGAACTTCGCCACGCCCCCCGACAGCTCGCCGCCCTCCCCCACCTTCATCCACGCGAGTCCCTTCGCGCCGCCGCCGGCCGCCGTGACCCCCAGCTCGTCCACGACCTTGCGCGACCAGTCCCCGCCACCGGCCACGCGCAGCCCCTTCATGCGCTCGCCGCGCGCGCGCACGCCCTTGAACAGGTCCGACGTGGAGCGCTCCGCGAGATCCCCGGCGTCGAAGAAGCCCGGGCCGGCGCGCAGGTCCGGCTTGTCGGAGCCGTAGCGCTCCATGGCTTCCGCCCAAGTCAGGCGCGGGAAGGGCACCGGGATCTCCACGCCGAGCGCCTCGCGCCACAGGTGCTGGGTCAGCCCCTCGATGAGCGCGAAGACGTCCTCCTCCTCCACGTACGACATCTCGAGGTCGATCTGCGAGAACTCCGGCTGCCGGTCCGCGCGCAGGTCCTCGTCGCGCAGGCAGCGGGCGAGCTGGTAGTAGCGGTCGAAGCCGGAGACCATGAGGATCTGCTTGTACAGCTGCGGCGATTGCGGCAGCGCGTAGAACTCGCCGGGGTGCACGCGGCTCGGCACGAGGTAGTCCCGCGCGCCCTCCGGGGTGCGCTTCACCAGCATGGGCGTCTCGACGTCCACGAAGCCCTGCGCGTCCAGGTACTTCCGCGTCTCCAGGGCCACCCGCGAGCGCAGGGCCAGCGTGTCCTGCAGCGCGGTACGGCGCAGGTCCAGGTAGCGGTGCTTGAGGCGCAACTCCTCGCCGGCCTCGGCGGCGCCTTCCACCTGGAAGGGCAGCTCCACGGGCGCGCCGTTCAGGATCTCCAGCGTCTTCACCACGATCTCGACCTCGCCCGTGGCCATCTTCGGGTTCACGGTGGCGGCGTCGCGGCGGACCACGTCGCCGGTGATGCGCAGGGAGGTCTCGTTGCGCAGGTCGCGCGCGGCGGCGAGAAGCGCCGCGTTGCCGTCCGCGAACACGAGCTGCACCACGCCCCAGCGGTCCCGCAGGTCCACGAACACCATGCCGCCGTGGTCGCGCGTGCGCTGCACCCAGCCGCACAGCGCCACCTCGCTCCCCGCGAGCGACGCGTCCACCTTCCCGCACGCGTGCGTGCGCAGGCGCGTCGAGAGCTTCATACGTTCCCCTCCGCCTTCGCCGTGCTTCCCTTGCCCATGGCCGCGAGCAGCCGCGCCGCCAGCTCCGCGCGCGGGATCTCCACCTGCTCGCCCGTGGCCAGCTCCTTCAAGGACACCGTTCCCTTCGCCATCTCGTCCTCGCCCAGCACCACCGCGAAGCGGGCGCCGCGGCGGTCCGCCGCCTTGAACTGCTTGCCGAACCCGCCGTCCACGCACGAGACGTCGCAGGGGATCCCCTCGCGCCGCAGGTCGCGCGCGAGCGCGAGCGAGGCGCGGCGCGCCGCGTCCCCCATGGCCACCACGAACGCCAGCGGCCCGGCCGCCTCCGGCACGCCCGAGGTCTCCGCCAGGATGATGGCCAGCCGCTCCAGTCCCAGTGCCCAGCCCACGCACGGCGTGGGCGGCCCGCCCAGCTCGGAGACGAGCCCGTCGTAGCGGCCGCCGCCGCACACGGTGGACTGCGCGCCGAGCTTCTCGGACTGGATCTCGAACGTGGTGCGGGAGTAGTAGTCCAGGCCGCGCACGAGCGTGGGCACGAGGCGCGTGCGCACATCCGCCGCGTCCAGCAGCGCGCGCACCTCGGCGAAGTGCGCCGCGGCGTCCGCACCCAGGAAGTCCAGGATGGACGGCGCGCCGGCGATGGCCGCGCGCGTGCCCTCGTCCTTGGAGTCCAGCACGCGCAGCGGGTTCCGCTCCAGGCGCTCCCGGCTGTCCTTGTCCAGCCGGTCCGCCACCGAGCGCAGGTACGCTACCAGCGCGTCGCGGTACCGCGCGCGATCCTCCGCGTCGCCCAGCGAGTTCAGGTCCACCGTGAGGTCGTCGACCCTGAGCGCGCGCAGGTACTCGCACGCCACCAGGATCACGTCCGCGTCCGCGCGCGGGTCCGCCGAGTCCAGGATCTCCACGCCGAGCTGGTGGAACTGCCGCTGCCGCCCCTTCTGCGGGCGCTCGTAGCGGAACATCGGGCCCGCGTACCACAGCTTCAGCGGCGCCGGCATCTTCCCCCGCAGCCCCAGCTCCAGGTACGCGCGCACCACGCCGGCCGTGTTCTCGGGGCGGAGCGTGACCCGCTCCTCGGAACGCGTGAGGAAGGAGTACATCTCCTTGCCCACGATGTCCGTGGCCTCGCCCACGCCGCGCTCGAACAGCTCGGTGCGCTCGAAGACGGGCGTGCGGATCTCGGAGTAGCACGCCGCGGAGAGGACGCGCCGGGCGGTCTCCTCCATCCGCTGCCAGAGCGCGATCTCCGGCGAGACGAGGTCACGCGTTCCGCGAAGGGCCCGGATCTCCAACGGTCTCGTCCTCCCGGCTGAAGTACCATCCCGCGACCACGCCGGTCACGTCCGCCAGGAGGTCCAGGAGGTCCTGCTCCCGGCCGGGGACGAACCCCTGGTAGATCTCGTCCAGGGCGCCCAGCACCGCGCCGCACAGGAGCGACCACAGGAAGTGGCGCCGCGTCGACCAGCCCTGCCCGTCGAACGACCGCGCCACCAGCCAGCCGAAGATGAAGTACTCGCCGAAGTGCGCCAGCTTGTCCCGGATCTGGATCCCGATGACGCGGGTCTGCAGGTCCGGCAAGGACGACGCGGCGAACACGACCGCGGCCCACGCCAACGGCGGCGCCCAGCGGGGCAGTCCGCGGCGGGCGGGGGGCGCGACGGGCGCTTCGATGGCCGCTCCTCTCGGCGGGATCCGGCGTTCCGGATGTCCGCGGGGAAGAAAGTCCGCGAAGGTAGCACCGGGCCGAGAGGGTGGTCAACGAACGGGGGCCGGCCCCGGCGGGACCGGCCCCCCCTTTGGATCACCCGCGGAGCCGAAGCCCTACCGCTTCTTCAACTCCACGCGCCGGTTCTTCGCCCGGCCCTCGTCCGTGTCGTTCGACGCGACCGGCTCGTCCGGGCCGTAGCCCTTCGACGTCATCCGGCTCTCCGCCACACCCTTGCCCGCGAGGTACGCCTTCACGGACGCCGCGCGCCGGTCGGAGAGCTGCATGTTGTACTCGTGCGTGCCCACGGTGTCCGTGTGCCCGCCCACCTCGATGTTCACATCGGGCCACGCCACCAGGGACGCCGCCACCTCGTCGAGGATCTTGGTGGACTCCTTCGTGAGCGTCGCGCTGTTGAACTCGAAGTTCACGCCCTCGAGGATCAGCTCCTGCTTCTCCTCGGTGAAGATGGGCTTGGCCTTCGGGCAGCCGGTCTCGTCCACCTCCACGCCCTTCGGCGTGCCGGGGCACTTGTCCAGCTCGTTCTTGACGCCGTCGCCGTCCTCGTCCGCCGGGCAACCGGTGGCGTCCACCTCCACGCCCTTGGGTGTGTCGGGGCACTGGTCGATGCCGTCGTAGACGCCGTCGCCGTCCGAGTCCTTCGGGCAGCCGCGCTCGTCCACCGTGGCGCCCTGCGGCGTGTTCGGGCACTTGTCGATCCCGTCGTACACGCCGTCGCCGTCCGAGTCCTTCGGGCAGCCCTTGGCGTCCACGCGCGCGCCGCGCGGCGTGTCGGGGCACTCGTCCTTGCTGTCGCCCACGCCGTCGCCGTCGGTGTCGGGCTCGCCGCCCTTGCCGAACGTCCAGGTCACGCCGGCCAGCACCTCGAACTGGTGCATGACCTTGCCGATGTCGTCGTCCACGTCGCCCATCGTGCGATCGCCGCGGACCTCGACGCGCGCGCCCATCGTCTCGGTGAGGAACCAGCGCGTGCCGACGCCGAGCGACCAGTACGGACGGCTGAACGACTCGCCCTCGTCCAGATCCACGTTCATCATGCCGAGCCCCGCGTTGACGAACATCGCGTGGTCGGCGTGGTTGCTCGGGTACTCCAGCTCGGCGCCGAAGCGGCCGTGCAGCATGGTCGCGTCGCCCGTGGGCTTGGACGAGCCGATCGAGGAGAACAGGCCGTCGACGAAGAGGCCCCAGTTGTCGGAGGGATCCACCTCGACGCGCGCGCCGATCGTCGGCGGGAACTCGCTCGACTCGGTACCCGCGCCGGTCAGCTCCTCGTCGGGAAGCTGGATGCCGAGGAGACCGCTGAACTCCCAGGGAAGGGCGTGCGCGGACGGCGCGAGGAGCGCCGCGGCCGCCACCGCCGCCATCGTCGCCAGGAACTTCGGGAAGATTCTTGCCACCATGACACCCCCTTCGGTTGGCGGCGTGGATTGTCCCGTTCCCGGGGCGTTTTGTCTCGGGTTCTCTTGGGGCGGCCCGGCCTTCCGGGGGGCCGAGCGGGCGGTTTTCGCTTTCCGCGGCGCCCGGCGGGGCCGTAGCATCCGAACGTTCGTGGCCGTGATGGGTGGACTTGGGACAGGGAGGTGGAGGATGGCGGCAACGATGACGGTGCCCGGGCTCCGCAACGGGGCGCGGGGGAACGGGGAGCGCGGCGGGCGCGCCACGCTGGTGGCGGAAGCCGTGCAGCTCCTGTCCCGCGAGGGCATCGACGGGATGTCCATCGGCAAGCTGGCCGAGCGGACCGGCTACTCCAAGGGCGGCATCATGGCGCACTTCTCCTCCAAGGAGGAGCTGGTGCTCGCGCTCGTGGAGGAGTCCGTGGCCATGGCCCGCGCGTACTTCCGCGAGCAGCTCAAGGACGCCGGCACGCCCACGGAGCGGCTGTCCCGCACGCTGCGCACCTACGGGCGCTACTGGCAGTCCGGCCTGTTCGAGGGAGGCTGCCTCTTCCTGAACCTGGCCGTGGACGCCATCGACGCCACGGACGAGATCGCGCTCGCCCTGCGCAAGGCCGCGCGCACGTTCATCTCGGACTTCGCGAACGTGGTGCGCATCGGCCAGGCCACCGGCGAGTTCCGCCGCGACGCGGACCCGGACGACATCGGCGAGAAGCTGATGTCCCTGTGCGTGGGCGCCGGGTGGACGTACCGGATGACCGGCGACCCGGAGATCTTCGACCGGATGCAGCCGGCGGTCGACCAGATCGTCCGCGGGATCGTCCTGCGCGGGACCGTGCTCACCGCGATGTAGCGCGCGCGGTCACGTGGCGGTAGCCGCGGAGGTCGTCCCGCACGCCGGAGACGGGCGCCCCGGTGGTCCCGGGCGCGAACGGTCGCGGCAGTGACCCCCTGGGGTTCCCTTCGGCGGCTCTGCGGCGCGGCCGGAGCCCCGGACGGGCGGAGGCCGTCGACGCAGGAGCGAAGGCCGGAGCCGGGACGGCGGAGGCCGAGCGCCCGCCG